>JAZSIP010000081.1:0-47431 GCA_045533915.1 Eubacteriales bacterium | reverse complement strand
AGTTTTGCCGTTAGATTTAGGAATTTGTATTCCGGAAGGAGATTTTGTATTCAAGGTGGCAGAAATATGTGAGAATTTGGACTATACAGATCTATTTAATACATATCTTCGCAGTTGGAGAAAAGTAAATCCCATCACAATCTTTTTAGCCGTTTTTTCAATGACGTAAACGGTTGATGCCTGATAGGTTGACGTGTAGCTTTCGTTGACACATCTTTCGTACAGACGTGAGCCAGCGGGATATATCAGTGTGTCAGCGTCAACAAGATCGTAGCCCTCATTTGTTCCCGCGGGATTTGAGCCGTGGTGGGGAACTTGTAAAATATCGTTCTTCAAGGCGCTGACGCCATTGATAGAGGGGTATTTGGATACTAGCCAATCCCAAGCGGCAATGGTAGCGTCACCTGTCATCAACACCGTTTTTGTGCCGATCGTTAGCTTCAATACAAGTGAGGAATTGTTAAAATCAGTCGAGATCGCATCGGGATCGTCTGCCGTCAACGCTTCAGGGGTCATCATGACCTCGATCAGCATATCCGCAAGGGTGATCTTTTCTCCCAAAGTCAGCGTGCGGATAGGAGTGTTGGGATAGTTGTTTTTGATAAGCTTTTCGACCTCGGTGTTTACTGAATAACCGGAGATACCGTTATACCAGAACTCACGAACCTGTACGTCATTATTGTAAGTAGGGAAGAAAACACGGTCAAAGCCGTAGTGATCCTTGTGTGCATGGGTGATGACCTATGCGGAAACCACGATGTCATCAATTTCGTTTTCGTCGGCAACGGCTTTCAGCTGTTTGTAAAGGTGGTGCGCGTCAATAGATGCGTTGTCTGTTCCTTGACCGCCGTCGAATACTAAAAACGTACCATCGGAGAGCAGTTAGAACATACTCATGCCGTTGGGCAAGTCGTAACTTGAATCGGAATGTGTGGAGGTGCTGACCGCCAAAACATAGCCCTTCGTTTGCAGTTTTTCTGTGGATTCAGGCGTTGCTGTTGCCGATATGGGAATTATAGCAGCCAGAGTAACAAAAATGATACACAATAATAAAACAAACGCTCCGCATCTTTTCATAGCGTTTTATACCTTCCTTTAACAAAGATTTTTTGATAAAACGAATACTAACATTTATTATACTAATAAATGAAGCTTTTTTTAATTAACAAAATAAACAATCTTTTTTCGTGCTTTGTTTAAATCACACAAAACCAAAAAATATGTTTTTTGCTGTAATTATACAACATTTCGGGTAATAATTCAATAAAAAATGTAACATATCAAAAAAATGCGACATATATCAAAAAAATGCAACATATATCATAAAGATGCAATGCGAAAAAATTCAATAAAGATCGGAGCATTTTGGTTTGATTGGTTTATTCCTCGTACTTTTGCTGAATTTCCTTTGCGTATTTTCTTGGTGTTGTTTTCATTTTTTGCTTAAAGACCGAGCTGAAATAAGACTGCGAGGAAAAACCGCATTCGTAAGCTATTTCCGATAAAGTCATATCTGTGCTTATCAAAAGATTTATTGCCTTTTGAAGCCTTTGCTCTTCGACAAATTCGCGCAAGGTTTTTCCAGTGGAGCGCTTGAAGCAGTTGTGAAAATGTATGGGACTGAAAGACGCGTATTCCGCGACTGTGTTAAGAGATAGATCGGAGGCAAGATTAGCTTTTATATATTTTATGACCTTTTCTATCATTTCCTTGTTGCTTGATTTACTTTGAAAACCCTGCTTTGAGGTATGGTCGCATAGGAGATAGATCAATTCTAAAATACGGCTTTGCATAAGCAATCGGTGTTTGTCCAAGGCGGTATCATAATATGCATAAAGCTGTTTAAAAATATCCTCATATATCTTTCTGTCGCTTATTTTAACGTAAGACGGCATTTCCATAAGACGGTCACACAGCTCACCTTCGTGAATGATCATATGAATAAAATAGCATTTGAAAGGTAGCTTGGTGTGACGCAATTGACCGGGCTTTGCGCAAATAACTATGTCATTTGATATTGGAGCGCATTCTTCGTCTATGTATGAAAAACCGCCCGATTCAAGAGGTAACTCGATCTCAAACATTGTCGTTTTTCGGTTTTTTGTGATCTCGCGGTTTTTTATTGCTATCTGTGCGTTGTATATTCCAACCGCCACTATCTCGGGAAGAATGATATCTTTCATGCGTGTTTTTATCTCCGATAATAATATTTCTAATAAAATAAGTAAGATAACGATATATATTCAGTAAAATATATGATACAATAAAATTGTGAAATTGTCAATATTTTAGGAGGAAATCATATGAAAATAATTTGGCTTGGACAGGCGGGTCTGCTCTTTGAAAAAAACGGAGTAAAAATTATGATAGACCCGTATCTTTCAAATTCGGTTGAAAAATACGAGCCTAAAAACTACAGACGTGTTCCCGTAAACGAGGAGTTTTTGTCTGTAACTCCCGACGTAATGATATTTACGCACGATCATCTCGATCATTATGACCCCGAGACAGCACCCGTATTTTTCTCAAAGACCGATAAGCGCATGACCGTTCTTGCACCCTCGTCTGCTTGGCAGAAGGCAAGAACACACGGAAACGAACACAATTACGTTCAGTTTAACCGTCATACCGAGTGGACTGAATACGGATTTCGCTTTACCGCTGTTAAAGCGGAGCATAGCGATGCGTTTGCCATAGGCGTGATAATAGAGGATCTTTGTAGTGGAAAGAAGTATTACGTAACGGGCGACACGCTTTATAATTCGGAAATTCTCGGTGATCTTCCAAACGATATTTATGCGGTATTTCTTCCCATAAACGGAGTTGGAAATAATATGAATATTTCCGATGCCGAGCGTTTTGCAAAAGATTGCGGAGCGAAGCACATCGTTCCGATACATTACGGTATGTTTGACGAACTCGATCCAAACAAATTTGAATGTGAGAAAAAGACGATTCCAACTATATGGAAAGAAATAAAATTTTAATAAAAAAGGAGATATTTTATGAAAAAACAGATTCCAAACATTGAAAAAATGACATTAAGAGAAAAAATAAATCAAACCATAGTTATAAAGATGAAGAAGGGGGAAACAGTCGATTTCGCTCCGGGAGCGGCATTTTTCTTCGGAGAGATCATTACCGAAGCAGATGAAGCGGGGCTTGATGAGCTTCGCGGATACGTTAAGGAGCTGGCTGATATTTGCGACATTCCGCCCCTCATAACCTCGGACTTTGAAAACGGCTGCGGAAGTATGGTAAAGTCGCTGACACCTCTGCCTTATATGATGGGACTTGGCGCAACGAATGACGCGCAGACTGCTTATGATTACGGTAAGGTGACCGCTATCGAGGCGCGTTCTATCGGCGCAAATTGGACATTTTCTCCCGTAAGCGATCTCAACAGAAACAAGAGAAATCCTCTTGTCAACAACCGAGCGCTTACCGATGATACGGATCTCGCCGTAAAGATGCTCCCTCAGATAGTAAAGGGTATGCAGGATAACGGTCTTTCGGCGTGCGCAAAGCATTTTCCGGGCGACGGAATGGATTACAGAGATCAGCATATAACTACGACTTACAATGACTGTGAGCTTGACGATTGGCGCGCTACATATGGAAAAGTGTTTGCCGAGATGATCGGAGCGGGAGTGGATTCGATTATGGCGGGGCACATCGGACTTCCCGCATACACAAAGGAACTTAGCGAACGCTTTAATATGCCGCTCCCCGCAACGCTTTCAAAGGAGCTTATAACCGATCTTTTGAAAGGCGAGATGGGATTTGAAGGTATCGTAGTTACCGATGCTCTTGGAATGGGCGGATTTGCTGGTTGGTATCCTACAAATACGGAGGCTGAGATCGAGTCATTCAAGGCTGGCTGCGATATGATGCTCTGGCCCACCGAAGAATACGCAGACGCGCTTGAGACAGCGATCCTTTCGGGAGACGTTCCGATGTCGCGACTTGACGATGCGGTTACACGTATTTTGCGTATTAAAGAGAAGAGAGGACTGTTTGATCCCGATCGTAAGCTGTTCAGAGATATTTCGGACGAGGAAGCAAGCTTCATAAAGAGCTTCCAGCAGCATTGCTCCGAGCAGGGAATAACCTTGGTTCGCAATAGATTGAACCATTTGCCACTAGACGTTAAAAAGACAAAAAAGATCGGCATAGTCGTGATCTGCGAGTATGCACCCGCACTTGCGGAGGCAAAAGCTCTTAAGACAGAGTTTGAAGCGCGTGGTTTTGAAGTTGATTACAACGAAACAGGAAAAATATCCGCACAGGAGGCAAAGCGTATATTCGACGAAAACGATCTTGTTATTTACGCAACCTTTTCGCGTCCGTTCCGTCCTGTCGGATTTATCGATTATACGGCAGAGCGCGCTATGAGACTCAGAACCTCGTATTCACAACCTAATTATGTTGACAAGCTTGCTGTTGTAAGCTTTGGCTCTCCCTATTTTGGAGATCAGTATTTTGAAAAGGCGCAGACCTACGTCAATGCGTATTCAATGCTTGAATGTTCTGTAAAGGCATTTGTACGCGCCGCTTGCGGAGAAATAGCTTTTGAGGGAGTTTCCCCCGTAAAGCTTAACGTATACGACAAATAAAAATACATAAAAAGAGAAGAAAAGAAATGAAAGTAACAGACATTAAAACATTTGTAGTAGATTGTTTCCGCACGAACTGGGTGTTCGTTAAGGTTTACACCGACGAGGGAATCGACGGTGTAGGAGAGGGAACTCTCGAATATAAGGAAAAGGCACTTGTTGGTGCTGTCGAGCACATCAAGAGCTATCTTGTAGGTAAAGACCCAAGACAGATCGAAAAGCATTTTCACGATATATACCGTGACGCTTATTGGAGAGGCGGAGCGGTTCTTATGTCAGCTCTGTCCGCGGTTGAGATGGCTCTTTGGGATATTCTCGGAAAGTCGCTCGGCGTTCCCGTATATCAGCTTCTCGGCGGAAAGGTGAATGAGGATTGCCGTATCTACGTAAACGGTTGGTTTGCGGGCGCGAAAGAGCCCGAGGAGTTCGGCGCAAAGGCTAAAGAGGCAGTAAAGCGCGGTGTTACCGCTATGAAGTGGGACCCATTCGGCAAGAACTATTTGCAGATATCCAACAAGGAGCTTGACAAGGCTCTGCGTTGTATTGCGGCGGTTCGTGAGGCAGTCGGAGACGAGGTCGATCTTCTTATCGAGGCTCATGGACGCTTTGACGTTCCCACGGGTATCAAGATAGCGCAGGAAGTAGCGCAGTTCAAGCCTATGTTCCTCGAAGAGCCCGTACCTCCGAACAACCTAGAAGCTCTTGAAGCCGTCCGCGCGAAATCTCCCGTGGCTATTTCGGCAGGCGAGCGTCTCTACACTCGTTTTGATTACAACGAGCTCTTCCGCCGTCGTGCTTGCGATTACATTCAGCCCGATATCTCCCATGCGGGCGGTATCATGGAGCTTAAGAAGATAGCGGCTATCGCCGAGGCGAATTACATTCCTTTTGCTCCTCATAATCCCTCAGGTCCTGTTGCAAATGCCGCAACGCTTCAGCTCGCGGCTTGCTGCCCGAACTTCTGCATACTTGAGATAATGTACAGCGACGTTGATTGGCGTAAGGACGTTACCGACGAAAATCTCGTTTACGAGGACGGAAGAATAAAGATAGGCGATCGTCCGGGACTTGGAATCGAGCTCAATGAGGAAGCTTGTCTCGAGCACCCCTACGTTGAGCATAATCTCCGTCATTACACGGGCGCTCTGACCGATATTCGCCCCGCTAAAACCGAATTTTATTTCTAATGGGACGCGCTTACTTTCTCTTTTGAAAAAGAGAAAGTAAGCAAAAAGAAAGCAAAGCTAAAAACTATATATTTTTTTAATTCTTTGAAGGGAGTTTTAGGGAAAGCTTTCTTATAAGAAAGCTTCCCTCAAGAAAAATAAAAATGAAAACAGCACTTATAACGGGCGCTTGTATCAACACGGGTGTCGCAATAGTTGAAAAATTCGCATCTGAGGGCTACAACGTTATCTTCACGGGAAGAAGCATGGAGAAGGTACACGCGGCTGAAAGAGAATACAAGGCAAAATTCCCGAATGTTGAGATAGTAGGCTATCACATCGACTCTCTGCTTGACGATAGAACAGTCGACGAGAAGTCGGTAGATGAGATGTTTGCGGATATCGATAAGAGAGGTCTTTTCGTTGAAACTCTCGTTCTCAATGCCGCAGATCAGGGACTTGGTCAGAAGATATTCGAAAATCCTCTCACCGATCTTATGAAAGTCATAAACACTAACGTTGTATGGAATTTCTGTCTTTCTGAGCATGCCGCAAAGCGTATGAAAGAGCAGGGCGGCGGTAATATCATCTTCATCAACTCCAATACCGCATACAGAGCAATTCCTGACAGAGTGGCATACGTAGCGTCAAAGGGTGGTCAGCTCGGACTTATGCGCGCACTCGCTCTTGATCTCGGAAAATACAATATTCGCGTAAACGCGGTTCTCCCCGGTATGATCAGAACAGACCGTTGGGAAAAGAATCCCGAGTTTTACGCAAAAGTTCCGTCGAAATACACTCCTATCGGAGACGTAGCGGACGGCACGGACATAGCGGACGCTATCTGGTACTTTGCGGCTCACGCAAGAAACACGACGGGCGCGGAGCTTGTTGTTGACGGCGGAAACACTATTCAGCTTTATCCGATAATACCCGAAGATAAATAAGGAGAGATATATCAATGAACGAAAAAAAGGTTACGCCCAAAAGACTTATAAACTGGTGGCTCACTTGGGAAGATTTCAATTGGCCAAGCATTGATATGCAGGATAAGATAAAGAGAAGATCAGAGGAGGCGGCAAAAGCAAACGTAACGACAGCCGTTCTTTTCGGAGCTCATTTCAGATGGGACTATCTTCCTTATTTTGAGTTGCTTCACGACCATATAGCCGCGACTGCGGAGGAGCTTCACAAATACGGGATCGAGCTTTACGACCGTCATTCCGTAAACCTTATCCATCGCTACGATACGCGTGAGGAGATGCGCCACGTTATGATTCACAGCGGACCGCACATTCCGTTTTCTCCTTCTCGTGAGGCGGCGGCAACTTGGGAATACAAGGGTAAGCGTCTTAACGATTGGCGAATGATAGACGTAAGGGACGGAAGTATTCTCTATTATCCGCAGTATGCGGGCGAGGGCTTCTGTTACCGTAACCCCGACTTTATTGAGGCTTATTGCGATTACGCGAAAAAGCTTGTAGCCGACACGGGAATCGACGGCTTGGCGGCTGAAGACCCCGTTCACTATATGCATTATATCTCCTGCGCTTGCCCTCATTGCAGAGCGGAGCTGAAGAGAAGAACGGGAATCGATCTTCCTCCGATAGAGGACAGAAACTTCTGGGGTAACTGGGAGAATGAGGCATGGAAACAGTGGATAGACCTTCGTTACGAGGCGGGCAAGGAGTTTTTTGAAAAGCTTATGCCGTGTCTGCCCAAAGATTTCCCTGTTACGACCTGCGGCTCGAACAGTGCGAGCTCACCCATGAACGGAAAAGCATCCGATGCGAGCAGATTCGTTGCGGGCGGAAGCAATTACGTTCATATGGAGATGAGCGGAAATACGCCTCCCTATAAGCACGACCCCGTTACAGCTAACAAGCCTATTTCCGCACGGCTGACCGCGTTCTCGCATCATCAGGCAGTAGCAAGAGAGAACGGTATTCGCTCGTTCGCGACGGGCTACGGCTTTACCGAGCCGAGCGCGAATATCATCTGGGCGGTAAACAAGGCTCTTGACACTGACTGCTGTTTCTCAACTCTCAAAGCAAGACTCGGACTTCCCGACCATATGCTTAAGGAGCTTCCCGAAGCGCCCGAGATAGTTAAAAATACATACACCTTTGAAAAGAATAATCCCGAGCTCTTCTGCGGAGAGCAGATAGCTCAGGTCGGCGTATATTTCTCTTATGAAACGAGAAACAAATCCTGCTTTGGAAACCTCGCGCGAGGTTATGAACAGGACTACTCACAGACTTTGCAAACTCTCTTCGGTGCGGGAATAAGCGCACATACCGTACTTCATCTTCCTACCGATACAAAGGATTATCCCGTTATCGTGATCTCAAGCGTTGCGCTTATGACCGACGAGGAAAAGAAGCTGATCGCGGAATACACTAAAAACGGCGGTATAGTTATCGCGAGCGGACCTTGCGCTATGACAGGCTGTGAGAACAACTGGGTATTGCCGACAAAACCGCAGATCGACGATCCCAACAAGTTCTTTTCAACGATAGCAAACGGCGTGTGGCATAAGAATGCAGAGTGGATAACCCATACAACGCTTGAAGAGTCGAGTGAGCCGAACGAGTGGAGAAAGGTCGGACAGGGAATATACTACAATCCTCACCGTATAAGCGACAAAAAGATAACCGATAGTTTTCTTGCTCTTGTAAATAAGTTCATGAAAAAGCTGCCCGTTAAGGTCGTAGCCTCCGAGGGATATATCACGACGACATTCGAGAATGAGGACTATTACGTTATGCATTTCCTCGCGGCAGACTATGATACCGATATCGATCATAAGCTCGATGAAATGAGATTCCACAGAAGCCGTGTAAACTACGTCAATAAGGTAACTCCGATAAACATTTCGGAAAATATCACTATTCGCACAGATCTTGATACAGACGTATTTATCCCGTTTGATAAGGGAGAAGCAAAGATCGTCCGTAAGAACGGAGTTTGCGAGATAACTCTGCCTAAAGAGACGTCTTATTCGATTATAAGATTCAAGAAGTGATTTAAACGAAAAAATACCAACCTTGATTTGTTTCAAGGTTGGTATTTTTTATTTTATCTCTTGTTCTAAATTTTTAAATTCCTCTGTGTCAAAAAAATCCGTTAAGGATATTCCAAAGCCGTCGCAGAGCATTTTGAGGGTCACGATACCTGGGTTTTGGCTTTTGCCGTACAGAATGTTTTTTATGGACGAGGGCGCGACTGCTGATTCCATAGCCAATCTGTGAATTGACATGTTTTTTTCTCCTAGTAATTGTAAAATTCTGTTTTTTACCGTCGTATAAGTGTCCATTTTGTCCTCCTAAAAAATATTTAGTCTAATTATAGCCCAAACCTCTTGACATTATGGGCTATATATGATACAATATAGACTATAAATAGACTTTGAATCATGGAGGAGTTAAAACAATGCAACAAAAAAGAATAACAGGTTATATCTTTTTGCTTACAGTCATTCCACAATTAATAATGTTGGCACTTATTGCAATAGATGCTTACTTTATTTATTATGGAGTTGATGCTGATGAAAGCCTAGCGTTATCAGCATTAGGTATTTTAGGAGGGATTGCAACGCTTGCGGCGATGTTTAGTGTTTGTCTTTTTGTCAAAATGTATGGCATTCCATTCTTTTTTAAGAAAAAGCACAATGACTATAGCTATCAAGCTTCAACCAAAACAGAATATAAGCTTGTTTTGGGAGAAAAGGATGCACGCACCGGAGAACGCTCTGCAACTATCAAAGAGGAAAAGAAAAGCGACGGTGGTGGACTTATCGTGGACATATTCATCGAAAGTTTTATCATATGTGTTTTCGGAATATTTAAATTTTTAATTGAGATGACGCGTATCAAATCGTCCGAGTCGAGACTGACTGCGTGGGAAAGTGTGCGCCTTGATATGAAAACTAAAATAGCAGAATCTAAATCAATTATAGACTTCTTTAAATTCCCTATAATTTGCTTTATTATCTGTACAATTCTATTGGCACTATTTATTATTATTCAAGTATTAAAATATTAAAATATTCAAAAAATAAAAAAGGCAATACCATTCCGATTGATTTTCGGAATGATATTGCTTTTTTATATGAGTGTATTTGATTAAAATAAGGAACTACCCGTACCTTTCCACATATCCTCTTCAAATGCGGGATATCCAAGGTCAAGCTTGACTGCCTCTATGATATCCTTTCTTAAATTGCGTGTAGGCGAGTTAAGCACGTGTTGCGCGTAATATACGCTGATCTCTTTTTCTTTATCGATCGCGGCAAACGCGCCAGCCGCTCCGCCCCAACCGAAGTCGGTGCGCTTCGAGTCTCCTGCTCTTGGCGTTCTTACTCCAAGTCCGTATCCGTAGGTCTTGGAAGAATATGTTTCTCTTTGGTCATCGCGGAGATGATCCTTACACATGAGCACGAGTGTCTCCTCTTTAAGCAGCTTTCCCGTGCGCAGTCCTTCAAGGAAACGAATATAGTCGTCTACGGTGCTTATACCGCCCGCACCGCCGCTTTCATACATAGCTCCGAGCTTGTAGCCGCGGATATTCTTTCCAACATTTTTAAATTCTCCGTCTTCAAATCTGTACTGATCCATAAGGAAGGGAACTTCTTCGTCGGGAAGAAGAAAAGTCGTGTTTTTAAGACCTAACGGGTCAAGGATACGCTCCTTTACGAACTCACCGAATCTCTTGCCGCTGACCACCTCTACAACAGCTGCAAGAACATCGTGGCAAAGAGAATATTGCCAAGTCGTACCGGGTTCAAAATCGAGCGGAACTTGCGCGAGATATTTCATCATTTCCACTGTGGGAGCTTTGCCCTCGGTCTCCGCCTTACCGCGCAATATAGGCTCTTCGCTCAGACTGTAGTTAAGACCTGCGGTCATAGTGAATAAGTGGAATACGGTCATACGTTTTTCCGCCTTAACGATAGCGCCTGCCTTATTGACTTTCATATCACCAAACGCGGGAAGATAGAGCGCAACCTGGTCCTCAAGGCGCATCTTTCCTTCCTCAATGAGCATCATTGCCGCGATACAGGTGATGATCTTTGAGCAGGAATAGATATTATATTTTTCCTTGCCCGTCATAGCCGTACCGTTTTCATCGGATACCCCGCGCATCTCGCGGAATATTTCCTTACCGCCTTGCCACACGGAAAGGTCAAATCCTGGAATACCGATGCGTTTAAATTCATCTAAAAGCTTTTTTGTGTTTTTAAACATAAACATTCTCCTTTGGTTTGTTTCAACTATAATAATTATATCACTTTAAGCATAAAAGTCAAGAAAAAATCAAAATTTCAAACGCTTAGTATTGATTTTTACGTATATGAAAAAATTCCACCGTAAATATAGTAATATCAACGCACAGTTTATTGACATCTGTATAAAAATAGTATATAATTAAATAAAGAGCCCAACCTTTTCTCAAAAACGCGTCTGTATTGACAGATAAGCTTATTAAAAGGAGTTTGAATATGAAAGAGAACAAAGAGTTTAAGAGTAACGCGAATTATTTCAGCAAGGGAGAAGTGCTGAGATTTATAGGTATCGGACTTATCGTTCTGGCTGTAATTATGTATTTCTTCGGCTGGGGTTATATATCCTACATCATAATGTCAATAGGTCTTCCGTTGGGCGCTGTTTTACTTGTTGTCAGTACGTTTGGTCGATCGACCGAGTCGGATATTGATAATTACATAAAGAAACATACAGAGGGTGTTGAGCATAAGATCGAGGACCAGAGAAAATTTGATAAGAGGTTGTCCAAGAAGCTCCAAATACAAACGTTCGAGGGCTATGATTATAGCGAAGGCTTGATGTATAAAAAGGGCAAGAATGGAGTGGTTCGTTCCTCTAAGTATTGCAAGGCAGTGATCTATCCTTTGGATACGGGGCTTTGTATATGCTACAGAAAGTTGTCGCTCGTATCCGATGAGGTAGAGAATAACGATATCGAAATACCTTATGCGAGTATCACTTTGTTTGAAATGAAGAGTGAGGAAAAAAAGCTTACGGTCGGTAAAAATTATATAAGAGTTAAGGAAACGCTTCTTGTGCTCGAGAGCTCCGACGGAACGTCGCTTTCGTTGCCTATCAAGGACAGTATAATGACCGAGGAATATGTCAAGAAGATCAATATGCTTATAGTAAAGGCTAAAGAGGAATAATAAAAAGGCAATGTTACTCCAAGATCGGTGTGACATTGCCTTTCGCTTTTAAGATGCATTTGCCATGGGCATTTGCGCGGCGTTGAGCATATTTTCTATGAAAATACCATACCCCGTTGTCGGGTCGTTTATCAGCACGTGCGTCACAGCTCCCACGAGCTTGCCGTTTTGGATTATGGGCGAGCCGCTCATTCCTTGTATAATTCCGCCTGTTTTGGAAATAAGTGTCTCGTCTGTCACTTTTACGGTGAAGCACTTGTTTGAAGTGGAATCTCTTTTGATATCGCGGATCTCTATCTCGTATTTTTGCGGTGTGCCCTCGTCAAGCGTACACCAGATATGAGCCTTGCCTTCCTTTAATTCGTTTCGTCTGCCTATCTGCATAGGAGAGGAGGGAACAGACTTGGGAAGAGAGACAAGCACTCCGTATACTCCGCACTCGGTGTTGCCGAGAAGTGAGCCTGTTTTACCCGACGAGAAATATCCTTTTACTTCGCCCGGAGTGCCCGGAAGACCTTTTACAACTCCGTTTATCGTCACGTTTACGACCGAGCCGCGCTGCATAGGAATCAGCTCGCCTGTATTCGAATCGCAGATGCCGTGTCCGAGACCTGCAAATTCATTGCTTTCGGGAATTATAAACGTTACCGTGCCTATACCCGCTCCGCTGTCTCGGACGTAGATGCCGCTCTTATAGCAGCCTTCATCTCCCGAATATGCGGGTGTCAGACGTGTGGTGTATTCCTTGCCGTCACGTGAGCAGACCAGGGAGAGCGCGCGTCCGTTACTTTTTTCTATTATATCGAGGAGCTCGGACGCGGCGCTTACTGTCTGTCCGTCGATCTTAAGAATAACGTCTCCCTGCTTAAGACCTGCTTCAAGCGAGGGATTCGATACCGAATTCTGATTTTTTACGTCGCAGAATCCTACGACAAGTACGCCTTCCGTAATAAATTTTACGCCAAATGGCATACCGCCTGGGTAGAGCGTTATTTCGCTTCCGCGTTTTGCGGAAACTCTTGATGAAGCCGTTGCGGCATTTACCGTAAACGCCGCCGAAGAGAAAATGAAGAGAGCTATCAGGAGAGCGGCAAAAACTCTGTGAGATCTTTTTGCCATTGGTATCATTTCCTTTTTTTAATTTGCAATATACGAAATTAAAATTTCGTGTTTTGCCTTATTATCTTGTGCGATTTGAAAATAAAAATGCGTTACAATATTGTCGTGCAAAGCCAATTTTTGATGCTCGCACAGACTTTTTTCAATAAAAACAAAGTTTGCGGAAAAAAGAAAAAATTTTCCGTTATTTTTATAAATATAGTTGAATTAAATATGTTTATATGTTATAATATCATTTCTTAGTTAGATAACTAACTATTTTGTGTAAAAATAAATAAGAAAATATAAAGGAGAAAAAATGAAGTATTGCGAACGACCCGCTCCGCCTCCAAAACGCGCGGAGCTCAGTGACAATCCGATAAAATTCTGCAACGAGATAGCGCGGCTTTTTCGAAACAAGATGCGAGAGACTGAGGTAAACGAGGGAATAATGACACAACCTGGTGCGCATCTTGTTTTATCCGTACTTGCGATAAACGACGGAATAAATCAGCTTGAGCTTGTAAAAAGAACGCATCTTCGCGCACCGACAGTCAGTGTTATACTGCAAAAAATGGAGATTGAGGGAATAGTAGAGCGCAGAAAGGACGATCCGAATGACAAACGAGCGGTCTTGGTTTATCTTTCTGAGTACGGAAGAGATCTTGACAGAACGCATATCGAGCGTATAAAAAAGCTTGATGCAGAAGCAATGGAAGGACTTAATGATGACGAAAAGGCTTTACTTATGAAGATATTGCCAAAAATTCGGGATAATCTTTTGCCCGACAATAAAACCGAACAGTAAAAAAGGAGAAACAAAAATTTAAATGAAACGCATTTTTCACTATTTAAAGCCTTATACGTTTTTGGCTATAATTTCACCGCTTCTTATGATGGGAGAGGTTATCGCAGACCTGTGTCTGCCAAGGCTGATGACAGTCATCGTTGACTGCGGAATTGCCGCAAACGGAGACGTATCAGGATCGGCTCTTGGTAGCACTGTTATGAATATTCTTTACGGAACAGGTCCGTACACCTCTATGCAGGTAATAATTACGTTTGGATTGCTAATGCTCGTTGTTGTCCTTATCGGCGGATTTTTCGGGGTAAGCTGTGCATACACCGCGGCACGCGCGTCTCAAAGTCTTGGAAACGATCTCAGACGTGACGCGTATGCGCGAGTTATGTCGCTCTCGATCGAGCAGACCGACCGCTTTACTACGGGTTCTCTCGTTACGCGTATGACGAACGATATCACTATGGTCATAGATTTTACCGAGATGTTTTTGAGAATGCTTGTTCGTGCTCCTATGTTCTTTGTGGGTGGACTTTTTATGCTTCTTACTATGAACGTAAGCTTCGGTATAGTTATGCTTTGCGCGCTTCCCGTTATGGCGATAATGCTTGTTTGCGTACTCAGCCGAGCTATCCCTCTGTATTCTACGGTACAGAAAAAGCTTGACCGCGTAAATTCTGTCGTTCAGGAGAATGTAACAGGCGCAAGAGTGGTCAAGGCATACGTGAGTGAAGAACACGAGGGAGAGCGTTTCCGTATGGCAAACGCAGACCTTATGCAAACAAATTTCAGAGTTCAGGAGCTTATGGCTATCATGCATCCCGTGTTGACAGTAGTAATGAACGCCGCAATTATCGCGATCATATATATCGGAGGTTGGCAGCTTGACAATGCCTTTGGAACGGGTATGACAACGGGAAGCATTATGGCGGCTATTACATACGTTACACAGGTTCTTATGTCTATTATGATGGTAACTATGGTGCTTCAATCGGTCTCTCGCGCTATGGCTTCCTCCAAGCGTATAGGAGAGGTGCTTGATTCCGATCCTGTGATCGTTTCGGGAGAGGTAAGAGAGGCAAAGGACGATATAGCGGTATCCTTTAAAAACGTTGGCTTCCGTTATCCGAATACACACGGAAGACCTGTGCTTCACGATATAAATCTTGATATCAAGCGTGGAGAAACACTTGCGGTGATAGGTGCTACGGGCTCTGGCAAGACTTCGCTTGTCAATTTGATCGCAAGATTTTACGATGCTACCGAAGGAGAGGTATTTATTGACGGAGTTCCCGTAAAAGAATACGATCTTGAAGCATTGCGTAAAAAGATATCATTCGTTCTTCAAAAGAGTGAGCTTTTCTCGGGAACTATAGCGGATAATATACGAATGGGTAAGGATAATGCTACCGAAGAGGAAGTCATAGCGGCTGCACATACAGCACAGGCGGAGCACTTTATAGAAGGATTTTCAGAGGGCTTTGACAGCTATATAGCCGAAAAGGGCGCGTCTCTTTCGGGCGGACAAAAGCAGAGAATGTCTATCGCCCGCGCTTTAGTCCGTAGACCCGAGATACTTATTCTTGACGATTCTACCTCGGCGCTTGACCTTGCGACAGAGTCAAAGCTTCGCTCTTCTCTTGAAAGCGAGATGAAGGATACCACGGTCATTATGATAGCTCAGCGTATAGCGAGCGTTAAGAATGCCGACCGTATAGCCGTTATCGAGGACGGAACTATACGCGATTGCGCTCCTCACGACGTACTTATGCAGACGAGCGCAACCTACCGCGATATATATAACTCTCAGATGGGAAACGGAGGACAGGTAAATGAATAATCAAAAAACGCAAAGCAATAATATGCCGCCTCTTCGTCCCATGGGTGGAGGCAGAGGTCCTATGGGGGCGCGTGTCAACGGTGAAAAGCCGAAGAACGCAAGAAAAACGCTTCTAAGACTTCTTAAATATATAGGCAAAAGCAAGGCGCTTATAATAACTCTTATAATCATAATGGCGGTCGTTACGGTCACCGATCTCGCGGGTCCCGCGCTTCAGGGAGCGGCGATAGATACGATCTCGTTGAACGCAGACGGCGGCTTCTCGGTGGATTTTGACGCATTGGTCGGATATCTCATAATGATGGGAATTATGTTTGCCGTAAGCGCAACGCTTGCGCTATTTCAAGGGATACTTGCGGCAAAGCTTTCGCAAAACACAGTATATACATTGAGAAACGATCTGTTTCAAAAGATATCAAGGCTTCCGATAAAGTACACCGATACACATAAGCACGGAGATATTATGTCTCGTATGACAAACGACGTTGAAAACGTTTCCAACGCAATATCGCAGTCGATAGCATCGCTTATTTCAAGCGTACTGACACTCATCGGAGCATTTACGATGATGGTATATTACGGCTGGATAATGGCTCTTATCGCTTGTCTTACCGTACCGCTTACGATATTCATTTCAACGAATCTCGCAAAATTCATGCGTAAATATTTTGTTCGTCAGCAGAAGATATTAGGTAAGATCAACAGTCAAGTTGAGGAAATGGTGACCTCATATAAGACTGTCGTTGCTTACGGTAAGGAGAAAAAGGCGGTTGAGGAATTTTCCGAAAGCAGCGAAGAGCTCAAAAAGTGCGCTATTCGCGCAAAGGTCTGGGGCTCTATTATGGGACCTTGTATGAACTTCCTCGGAAATCTGCAATACGTTCTTATTGCCGCGTTCGGCGGATTCTTCGTTCTTAATCCCGTGCCGTTTATGAGACGTTTGAGTATAGGTAATATTCAGTCAATGCTTCAGTATTCAAAGAAATTTACCCGTCCCGTAAACGAGATAGCTAACCAATACGCAACGATACTTACAGCACTTGCGGGTGCGGAGCGTATCTTTGAGATAATGGACAGTGCGGACGAGATCGACGAGGGAACGAGCGAAATAAAGGTCTCCGAGATCAACGGAAACATTGAGTTTGAGAATATAGATTTTTCTTATACCGAGGGTGAACAGGTACTTAAAGGTCTTGACCTTTCGGTAGGCAAAGGACAAAAGATAGCTATCGTCGGAGCAACGGGCTCGGGAAAAACGACAGTTGTAAATCTGCTTACAAGATTTTACGAAATAGACGGTGGCAGAATAACGATCGACGGTATCGATGTGCGTGATATTCCCAAATCAACGCTTCGCCATTCAATAGCGATCGTATTACAGGATACAGTTCTTTTCTCCGATACGATCCGCGCAAATATCAAATACGGCAGACCCGATGCGACAGATGAGGAAATGAAGCGTGCGGCGGCTCTCGCAAAGGCAGACGTGTTTATCGAGCGTTTACCCGATGGCTACGACACCGTTCTTGCGGAATCGGGAAGCAACCTTTCGCAAGGACAACGACAGCTTCTGTCTATCGCAAGAGCAGTACTTGCCGACCCGAAGATACTCATTCTCGATGAGGCGACCTCAAGCGTCGATACCCGAACCGAAATGCACATTCAACAGGCTATGGTCGCGCTTATGCAGAACCGAACCTCACTTATTATCGCACATAGACTTTCAACCATACGCGATGCCGACAGAATCGTCGTTATCAAGGACGGAAGAGTTTATGAATCGGGTGACCATGATGAATTGCTGAAGCAAAAGGGAGAATATTACAAGCTTTACAGCAATCAATTTGCGGGTATCGCGACATGACACAAGATATTTTTTCGCGTTTTGATTCGCTTTGCGGTGAGTTCGAAAAGACGATGTCAGAAAGGGATTCCGACGGTATAGGTACGTATAACGAAAAAATACTTCATAAGGCGCTGAAGCACGCTGTGTGTAAAGATCCCGAGTGCCTTGAGGTCAAGGTTGGCGCATACGTTGCCGACGTACTTTGTGACGGTGAGATATTTGAGATACAGACGGGCGGATTTTATCCGCTCGTCAAAAAGATAGAGTATTTTCTTGAAAATACAGAGTATACCGTAACGGTCGTTCACCCGCTCATATCTGAGCTTTTGCTCATACGCGTTGACGGCGAAACGGGTGAGGTTATACGTAAAAAACGTTCGCCAAAGCGCGAGAGACCGTGCGATATTATACCAGAGCTTTTTTATCTTAAGCATCTTGTTCCCTCTGATCGCGTAAGATTTCTTTTGCCGCAGATAATTGGGGAGGAATACCGATTTTCCGAGCGAGTGCGCGGACGGAAGAGCGGTGCGTATGATTCGCAGTTTTTTCCGCTCCGAATGACAGGACTTGTGGAAATAAAAAACATAGCGGATATACGATCCGTTTTGCCACAGGAGATACGAGATGCCGAGAACTTTGATTCAGCATTTTTTGCGAAGGCATTGAGACTTCGCGGAAGACGGCTTTCACAGGCACTCAAATTTTTGTGCGAGGTGGAGATATTGACACGCAAAAAGGACGGGAGAAAATATATTTATTCCTTAAATTAAAGAAAAATAAAGAAAAAATGATAATTTTTTCTAAAAAACTGTCCGAAATTCGATTTTTTTACGACTTATTATAGTTAAAATATCCACAAAATTAGGCAAAAGGGTTGAGCCATTTGGCTCAACCCTGATTTTTTAACTATTCATTTTGGAATTTGCTTTGTTTTGCAGTCTCCTGCATATTTGTCATATCCTGCGACAGTTATCTCTGCCGATGGAGCTCCCGCCGAATTTTCGATAACTCCATTCCTCGTCAACAACGCGAAACAAAAGGGAAGTCCCCTTTTTCATGCGGTCTGGCGCTTATAGTTTATAAAAAACGATTATTTTTTAGTAAGGCGTTCTTTTATGATATCCGCAACTTCCTTTGCAAGAATTGCGATCTGCTCTTCGTCACTGCCCTCGACCATAACGCGTATCATAGGCTCTGTGCCCGAAGGACGAACAAGAATTCTTCCTGTGTTGCCTAAGGTTTGCTTGACTTCTTTTATCTTCGCGTTTACCTGAGGATCGGTATAGAAAGCAAGCTTTCCTTCCGCCGAGACGGTTATATTTATCATAGTCTGCGGATAACGTTTCATAACGCTCGCAAGCTCCGATAACGGCTTTTGAGCACGCTTCAGGAGGCAAAGAAGCTGAGTTGCCGTAAGCTGACCGTCACCCGTAGTTGCGAAATCGCGGAATATTACGTGTCCCGATTGTTCGCCGCCAAAGGAGTAGTCACCTATAAGCATTTCCTCAAGAACGTATCTGTCGCCAACCTTTGTAGCGATAAAACGAATGTCGTTTTCCTCGCAGAATTTCGGGAAACCGAAGTTTGTCATTACAGTGCCGATAACGGTGTTTTTGTTGAGCTTTCCACGCTCCTTTAAGTCGAGTGCGCACATAGCCATGATCATATCGCCGTCTACAAGCGCGCCTTTTTCGTCTACGCAAAGACACCTGTCAGCGTCTCCGTCAAAAGCAACTCCGCAGTCAAGCTTATTGGCTACAACGTATTCGGAAAGCATCTCCATATGTGTAGATCCGCAATTATTGTTGATGTTTATGCCATTGGGTTTGTCGTTCAGAACGTGTATATTAGCGCCAAGCTCTTCGAAAAGAGTACGTGCTGTTGCGGATGCAGAGCCGTTCGCACAGTCGATAGCGATATTAAGACCGCTCAGATCGTGGTACGCGCTTGTTTTGATGTGTCTTATATATTCCTTTACTGCATCGGTTGCATATGTGAGTCGTCCGATTCCGTCGCCTGTAGGAAGCGTGTGCTTATAATTCTTATCAAGGATTATATCCTCGATCTTTTCCTCAAGCATATCGGGAAGCTTGAATCCGTTTCCGCCGAATATCTTGATGCCGTTGAATTCTGCAGGGTTATGCGATGCAGATATCATAACTCCCGCATCGGCTTTATAGATTCCGACAAGATATGCTACTGCGGGAGTGGGAACAACGCCGAGACAAATAACGTCCGCGCCTACCGAACAAAGTCCGGATGTTATAGCGCTTGCAAGCATATCAGAGGATACTCTCGTATCGCATCCGATAATGAACGTCGGACGGTGGCGGCATCCGTCGGTGAGGACCGTTGCGGCTGCTCTGCCGATATCCATGGCGAGTTCAACTGTCAGCTCGGTGTTTGCGATACCGCGAACGCCGTCTGTTCCAAAAAGTCTGCCCATGTGTGTGTTCCTTCCTTGTTAATTGAGTTTTTTCTTGGGTACGATGTTGTTTGTTGATTTGTGGATGCTGTTTGCGGGAACGTATCCGCGGACTGACGAGAGAGGATAAACGTTGCTGTTTCTGCCTATCACAGTACCGGGATTAAGTACGCTGTTGCAACCAACCTCTACGAAATCTCCGATCATAGCTCCGAATTTCTTGATTCCTGTTTCTATTGCGCCGTCTGGTGTTTTTACGCTGACGAGCGTTTTATCGCTCTTTACGTTGGACGTAATAGCGCCTGCTCCCGTATGAGAACGGTAGCCGAGTATTGAATCGCCGATATAATTGAAATGCGGAACCTGAACGTTGTCGAAAAGTATAGCGTTTTTTAATTCGCAGGAGTTTCCGACCACGCACCCCTCGCCCACGATAACCGAGCCTCTGATATACGCACAAGGACGAACCTCTGTATCAGCGCCTATTATCGTAGGTCCGAAAATATTCGCGCTTGGAGCGATCTTCGCGCTTTTCGCTATGCGGATATCGGGCGCGGGCGCATAATATTCGCTTTCGGGAAGCGTTTCAATGAGCGCAAGTACTGTTTCCTTAATACGCGGCAGAGCGAGCCAAGGATATTCGCAGTTCGAAAGAAGCTCTTTTGCTATCGTATGATCAAGATCGTAAAGCTGTTCTGTTTTTAACTCTGTCATTTTTTCTCCTCCTTTCTTTTAAAATATTTATAAAGATCCTTTTTTAGAGGAGCTTTAGCTTAATTAAGCTCGAGGTATTCCTCAAGCGTCATATTGGAGCGGTATATTTCGACCGCCGCCTCGCGTCCCACAAAGCGATAGTGCCACGATTCGTAGCTATATTGCGTAATAGGATGCGGATCGTCATAGCTTCCGTTGGGATTTACGGGATAACGAAGAATAAAACCGTACAGATGAGCGTTTTTCTTCAACCATTCAAATGCGGCGGTATCTTCAAAGCGATTGTCAAGGTTACCGCTCATACCCTCGGTGATAAAGTCAATGCAAAGCCCGGTTTGATGGTCGCTCTCACCTGCGCGAGAAGATGTTTTCGATACTTCCTTTACGGCTTCTTCCTCTGATGCGCCTTTTTCGTCCATATAATTCGAAACATATCCGTTAAATAGGCTTTCTTGATAGTCATATGAGCGGTACGCGCTTGTAATGATCAGCGAATCGTTAGGCTTTACAGCTTCCTCGGTGGCAATATACGCACCCGAGACTCCGTCGGTTTCCATAGCTTTTATCATAGCTTGCAGAGCATATGCGGCGGTCTTATTTAATTGGAGAGAGCTGTTCTTTGACGGTATATTCAGATCGTTTTGAAGTGAGACAAGATCCTTTGGAACGTAATTTTTGCCAAGAGCGTTCTGTTTATTGGCAAGAATAAGAAAGTCTTTTGCGTTTTCGGGATCAATATACTGCAGATAAGGGGCAATATCAATACTGTACGAATCCAATCCTATATCCTCCTTTTTTATCTGTGTGATGGCTTGAATTACAGAGAAGCCGTCGTTTGTAAAGAGAATGTCAGCGGGTTCTTTAGTGTCGTTGTATAACTGACGGGTTATTTTTATTGTGTTTGTGGTATTGTCAAGACGTATCTTAAGACCTTGCGCTATGACTCTTTGCACGAAGCTGAAGGGAACGAGACACTCGTTCTCATTTACTATGGCGGGAGCGATCATAGCGACCTTTGCGCCGTTGATAACGGCGAGTTCGGTGTTGTTTTCAAATCGGAGATAATTGTCGGTGCTTGATGTGAACTTTATTCTATCCTTTGAACCGCTCACGATAAAGTCTGCGAACTCAGCTATTTTTTTTATATCAATGAAAAGCACGTCGTTGACATTGGCTTTGTCATAGTCTACGGTATAAAAATCTGTTCCGAGATATATCGTGTAATCGTCGGTACACGGCTTTTCGGAGGATCTTTTTATTGCAAGAACTATTCCAAGTATACTCACCGCAATTATAGCAAGCGCTATGATAATGGCAGATATCACGAGAAGGGGATTCTTTTTTGCAAAACGCATAACATTTGCGCGTTCGGAGGTGTCGTGAGGCGGAAGCTTACTTCTGTCCTCAGAGCTGTCAACGCTTTTTTTCAGCATCTCGAGCTCTTCTTTTGACAAGGGAGCTTCCTCAGAAGAATAATTTTCTTTACGTTTCATTATATGAGCGTTCCTTTTTATGAATTACGGTTTGCTTTCTATGATAAAGAAAAACGGTGACGTTGGAGAATTTACTATTTTTATTTGCGTACAGCAGACCTTATGACGAGATAGGGAAGAAAGATATTCATTGACAAGCTTGCCCTCAGCTTCTCCCTCCGCATGTCCCGGATAAACGGCTACGAGAATTATCGCGTCTTTATCCATAAGAGATATTGCCGCCTCGATAGCGGGGAGCGTCGTTTCTCTCATAGTTGTTACGGTCTTATCGCTTCCGGGGAGATATCCAAGATTGAACATTCCCGCCTTTATAGGCGTGTCAACGTATTTTTTTACGTTGTGATGCGAGTCGAGAACAAGTGTGTAGTTTTCGGGACAGCCACAGGCTTTCAAATGAGCTGATGTAGATTCAAGGGCTTGCTTTTGAACGTCAAAGGCGTAAACGTGACCTTTCTCGCCCACTGTTTTTGAGAGAAATTCGGTATCGTGTCCGTTGCCCATTGTAAAATCGACTGCGATATCTCCTTCTTTGAGATGAGTAAGTATAAAATGCTTTTGAAGGTCGAGAAGATCTATCATTTTTCGTATCCTTATTATTTTTATTTTTTCTTTTTATCGGGAGGATTATGTAAGTCGCTTCTTAAAAATTTCATCGATCGCTCGACGGAATCCTTCGAATTGTACCAAGGCTCTTCGTCATATCTGTAATCGAATTTTTTACAGAACCAGCTAACGTCCTCGTTAAGAGTTTCTATATATGCTTCAACTATCTTTGCGGCTTCCTTTATCATTTCGGGGGAGCGCTTTTTAGAAAGTCTGTCCGAAGCGCAAGCGATAAGCCTTCTGTAATGCGGGAGGCAGAAATAAGGTTGCAGAGAGAATTTTGCTCTGAAATCCTCGTCCTCGTCCCATAAAAACACTGCCGTTTCGATCATATTATTAAAATGAAAATCGATACGACGGCAGACGTAACAGCTGCTCTCAAGCGCGGAGATACGTTTTATCGGACGTTCACCAGCCTTTTGCATAAAACCGCCATTCTTGATCTCGTCCTTGAGTTCGGCAAGGTGGCTTTCAAGCGTCAGCGCCATACCAAGACGGTTTTTTCTCGTAAACATCATATCGTAATGAGTACGGCAGAAGCCCTCTTTGTTCGTCATTATACGGATATCAGGCTCCATCATAGACGCGCCGAGTATCAGTTCAAGCTCGTTGTCCTCAAGCTTGTTGTAAAGAGCGCAGAACGGACAGCCGCATGACGCATCATCGCGCGAAGCCTCGAATGCCTCATTGACGGGAATTGTATAAATATGTTCCATATAAAATCTCCAAAACAGTACTTGCTTTTTTCAATAAAAAAATGTATAATAATATAAAACACGTTATAATATGTATCAACATATTATAACACACAAAGGCTATTTTTTCAATAGCTTTTCGCAATTTTGAGCGTATGCGGGAGTATAGTTATGAGTCTAAAGATCAACGAAAAAAGCAGATGCGTGAAAATAGATGGACTTGAATATTTTGACATAAGCCAAATATTTGATTGCGGTCAGAGCTTTCGATTTGACACGGTAAAGGGAAGTGCGCATGAAAAAGAATTTTCGGGCGTTGCTTTCGGGCGTTTTGTATCGTTTGCGCAGGACGGAGATACGCTTTACATATATGGCGCTGACGAACGCGAATTTGATACACTTTGGCGCAGTTACCTCGGACTTGATCTCGATTACGGCGTGATACGTAAAGATATAGCGGAGCATTGTTCATCGCCCGTTATGCGCGAGGCTATGGAGACAGGACGCGGGATAAGGATACTGAGGCAAGATCCGTTTGAGACAGTCGTATCGTTTATCATTTCTCAAAACAACAACATTCCGAGAATAAAAAAGATAATTGAAAATCTTTCGCGCGAGTGCGGAGAACCGATAGAGCTTGACGAAACGCTTGAAAAACACGTTTCGGGCGTATCATCGCTTTGCGCATTTCCGACGGCAAAAGCGATAGCTTCAATAGGAAAAGAAGGACTTTTTGATCTTCGCACGGGATTTCGCGCGGGATATATATCCGATGCGGTTGAACGAATTATTGACGGCAGACTTAACCTTGAAGCACTGAAAAAATGCGAATCGAACGAGCAGGTAATGAGTGAGCTTTGCACCGTCCGAGGAATAGGACCAAAGGTCGCGTCCTGCATAACCTTGTTCGGACTTGAACGCTATTCGTCGTTTCCCATTGATGTTTGGATAAAACGCGTGATGCAAAAATATTTCCCCGAAGTCCCCGAAAAATTTGACCAAAAGGAATATTTCGGCGCATACGCAGGGATAGCGCAGCAGTATCTCTTTTATTATGAGAGATTTCAATGATCAAAATAAAAAAACGGAACTGAGTTTTCAGTTCCGTTTTTTATTTAATTATCTGAATTTTTATCGTTGTCCGACCCTTCTTTTTCGGAAGCTTCTTCAACGTCTTTTGCTTTGGGGGAGTCTTGCGCATCGTCGTCGAGCTTTATTTCCGCGCGATCGATGAAACTTGCGTTGCTTTGAAATTCATTTTGGAATTTTTCGGCAGATTCCTGAGCGGCTCTTTTCTTAGCCTCAGCCTCGCGAGCCTCGAGCATACGCTTCTGATCGTTTTCCTCACGGCTCTTACGGCGTTTTGCTTCGGTCATATTTTCAAGCTCTTCCATTGTAGGCTCTCCGTCCATAGCCGCAGCGAATTGTTCGCCGTCCATGATCTCGTTCTTCAAAAGGAACTCGGAGATAAAGTGGAGCTTGTCGATATTCTCTGTGAGTATCTTCTTAGCTCGATCATACGCTTCATTGATTATCTTGCCTATCTCCGCGTCTATCTTTGCGGCGATCTCTTCGGAATAATCCTGAGAGCTTGAGAAATCACGTCCGAGGAATACCTCTCCTTGATCGTTTCCAAATGCGCGAGGTCCGAGCACTTCGCTCATACCGAGCTTTGTAACCATGCTCTTTGCCGTCTTTGTCGCGCGTTCGATATCGTTCGAAGCACCTCCCGAAATATCACCGAAGATTATCTCCTCTGCGGCGCGACCGCCGAGAAGCATTGTGATCTTTTCCTTAAGTTCTTCCTTGTAAACGCTGTATTTGTCCTCTGCGGGAGGATTGAGCGTATATCCGAGCGCGTTTCCGCTTGGAATTATAGATATCTGCTGAACAGGATCCATATGGGGAAGAACGTGAGCGATGATAGCGTGACCCGCTTCGTGATAAGCGGTATTCTTCTTCTCGCGTTCCTTCATAGCGCGGGACTTTTTCTTAGGTCCTGCGATGACCTTGATAAACGCATCGTCAATGTCGTCCATTCCGATGAGAGCTTTTCCTCTGCGTGCCGCGAGAAGAGCCGCTTCGTTAAGAAGATTTGCAAGATCTGCACCCGTAAATCCCGCAGTGGTCTTTGCGACTTTTGCAAGGTCAACGGTCTCTTCAAGGGGCTTTTTCTTTGCGTGAACCTTGAGTATCTCCTCACGACCCTTGATATCGGGATAATTTACAGTTATCTGACGGTCAAAACGACCGGGGCGGAGAAGCGCGGGGTCGAGGATATCGGGGCGGTTTGTTGCCGCGATAACGATGATACCCTCATGAGAGCCAAATCCGTCCATTTCAACGAGAAGCTGGTTGAGTGTCTGCTCACGCTCATCGTGTCCGCCGCCGAGACCTGCGCCTCTGTGACGGCCGACTGCGTCTATCTCGTCTATAAATACGATAGACGCGGGAGATTTTCTTGCGGTCTCGAAAAGGTCTCTTACACGAGACGCACCGACACCGACGTACATTTCAACGAAATCCGAACCCGAGATAGAGTAGAAGGGAACACCCGCTTCTCCCGCAACCGCCTTAGCAAGTAAGGTCTTACCTGTACCGGGAGGGCCCATCAAGAGAACACCGTGAGGTATCTTTGCGCCAAGCTTTGAGAATTTCGAAGGATCTTTCAAAAACTCGACCACTTCTTCAAGCTCAGCTTTTTCCTCATCAGCCCCCGCCACGTCACTAAAGAACACTCGATCCTTATCTAATCCCGGGGTCTTTACGCGAGCCTTGCCAAAGGAGTTGAGCTTTCCGCCCGCTCCGCCGCCTGCCGCGGATTTCATTACGATAACGTAAAGAACGATAATTACGACTATAACGATTATATAAGGAAGGAAGCTTACCCACCAAGGATAAACGGTCTCGGGCTGAATATCAAAGGACTCGAGGTTTTTGTATTCCTCGGCTGAAACTCCACCGTTATAGTATTTACTGCAATCCTCGACGAAAAGACCGAGGCTTTGCAAACGGTAAACGACGCCTTCCTTAACGGTATTCGTACATTTGCCATTTTCGTCGTAATTGAGCTTTCCTTCCGCGTCAAGCTCATATACGCTCATGATCAGATTATTGTCCTCGTCTATAGTGAAGCTTTTAACTCTGTCGTCCTCAAAATATTCAAGCACCTGACTGTATTTCAAAGGCTCAGCCGCTTGATTGTTGAACATAAACGACAGCGACACTATAATAATGCCGATAAGAACAATGTAAAAGATTATAATTTTGAAATTACCTTTTTTCATCAAATTCCTCCGTTGGATTCGAAGCTTTAGTATAAATAAAATTGCAAAGGAATAGCATTTGACTTGCCATCGCCTATTTTTACACCGTCGCGTACTGCAACAAAGGGAATAGCAACGATTCCCTCGTTATCGTAAATAACGGGTATTCTTGAACGAAGCTCAAGCGGTACTTTTCGGTCACACATAAGCTTTTTTATGCTTTTGTGCATACCGTTTTCAAGTATGCGGTCTCCCGCAAGGCGATTGCGCACCCTTAATACGCCTTTTATTTTATCAAAATCAATATACGATAGTATTGACTTTTTGTAAATATTTATCTTTTTTTGTGAATTTCCTATGACGATTTCACAATTTGTCTGTGAAATATAGTTGTTTCCAATTGAAAGCTCAAGATCGTATGCTTCGGTAAGAACAGTTTCGGCTTTTTTTCTGAAGATCAAGCCACCTTCTATTGCCGCTTCGATTGAATTCGGAAGATTGACAGAGGAGTGAGCTTCCGCTTTTAAAACAAGCTTTTTGATACTTTCTAAATGAACGGAATCCAATGTAGCACCCATAGAAAAATCCGAATACATTCTCATAATAGCGCGATTCAATATCGGATCGGGTGTGTGTTGTAAAATTTCACATGAAATTCTGCCGTTGTTTAGGTTTTCATTCAGAAATCTGTCGGCTTCCTGCCACAGATATTGGGAATCGGAATAAAGATTTGCTTTTGTGCGCGTTGCGTTTTTTACAGCCGATGCATTTATCGACAGCAGAGAGGGAATGATCTCCGCGCGTATTTTGTTGCGCGTGTAATCGGTGTCTGTATTCGTACTGTCGGTAACAAAAGAAAGCGAATTTTTATTGCAATATTCAAGTATTTCTTCTCGGCTCATTTTAAGGATCGGGCGAACTATACACCCACCGCTGATCTCTCTGGTCTGCGGTATTCCGCAAAGTCCGTCGAGTCCCGCGCCGCGTGAAAGATTAAAGATAACTGTTTCGAGGTTATCATTTGCATTATGTGCCGTTGCGAGTAAAGTAATACCGTGCTCTTTCATTAATTTTTCGAAAAAGTCATAGCGAACCTTCCTTGCAGCCGTTTCTATACTTTCTCCCGTTTCCTTTGCGATACGCGGAACGTCTGCTTTTAATACAAAGATCTCAATGCCATATCTTTCGGCGGTCTCTTTGCAAAAAGCCTCGTCTCTGTCGGCTTCTGCTCCTCTTATGCCGTGATTGATATGCGCGGCGTAGATCTTGCAGCCAGTCTTTTTTGAATAGACAGAAAGCATATGCAAAAGAGCGGAGGAATCCGCGCCGCCCGAAAATCCGATCAAAACAGAATCGGAAGGAGAGGCTTCAGATAACTCGTGTGGCGGAACAAAGCCGTTAGGCAACTTTACTTGGTTCATCATCAACCCTCGCCAACGTCCGTAGCGATAGAGCGGAATTTCGTATAACGTCCTATCCAACCGACCTTAACTGTTCCCGTAGAGCCGTGACGGTTTTTTGCGATTATGATCTCCGCAACACTGCTTTCCTCGTCGTTCTTATCGGTAACGTAATATTCGTCTCGGTAAAGGAAGATAACGGTATCCGCGTCCTGCTCGATAGCTCCCGAGTCACGAAGATCTGACAGCATAGGACGTTTGTCCGTGCGGCTCTCAGGTCCACGAGAGAGCTGAGCGCAGCAAATGATAGGAACGTTCAGTTCCTTAGCCATTATTTTAAGAGCTCTTGATATATCAGCTACCTCTTGAACTCGGTTTCCGTCGTTGCGGCGGTCGCTTTGCATAAGCTGGAGATAGTCGATAACGACAAGTCCCAGATTTTTGATGCGTCGAAGCTTACCCTTCATTCCCGTGACCGTGATACCTGAGGTATCGTCAATAAGAATATCGCAGCCCGAAAGTCTTGTTGTAGCGGCGGCAATATCCTCCCATTGTTTAGGATCAAGCTTTCCCGTGCGAAGCGCATAGCTATCTATCATAGCTTCACTTGAAATAACACGGGTAACGAGCTGTTCTGCAGACATTTCGAGAGAGAACATACAAACGGTCTTGCCCGTTTGAAGCGCTACGTTAGTACCGATATTGAGGGCAAAAGAGGTCTTACCCATACCTGGGCGCGCTCCGACGAGTATAAGGTCGGAGTTACCCATTCCCGCAAGCACGTTATCTATTCCCGAAAAACCCGTCTTAGTACCTTGTGCGCTTTCGCCCTCGGTAGCCATATTGTGAAGATTTTCGTATACGTTGCGGATAACGTCGCGTATATGTCTGAAGCTCTTGGTGTCTCTTCCTTGCGCAATATCAAAAATAGTGCTTTCGGCAAAGTCGACGAGCTGTCCCGCATCGCCTTCCTCGCTGTACGCTTTTTCCGATATGTCGGAGCAGGCATCTATAAGCTTACGCAAAAGACTTTTTTGTTTTACTATAGCCGCGTAATCCTTTACGTTCAAGGAATTCGGAACTGCTTGATACAGCGTTCTTATATAATCCTCTCCGCCGGATTTATCATATATACCCTTTGTTACGAGCGTATCGATAAGCGTTACAACGTCTATCTCCTTATTTACAAGGAAAAGTTCGCGCATCGCCGTAAATATCTGAGTATGCTCGGTCAGATAAAAATCGTCCGCGGTGATTATTTCTACCACCTCGTTGAGCGATTGCGGATCAATCAATACGCTTCCGAGCAATGACTGCTCGGCTATCATTGAAAAGGGAAGTTTTCTTGCAAATTCGTCCGTCATGATCTACGTCCTTGAATTAAAATTTTTCAGGCGTCCTTACCTACTACCTCAATAGATATTTTTCCGTCTATTCCCGTGTAAAGCTTTGCGTCTGCGCGGAAAGTACCGAAGGATTTTATCGGTACGGGCAGAGAGATCTTGCGCTTATCGATGTCGATGTTATGATCTTTTTTGAGCGCGTCTGAAATATCCTTTGCGGTCACAGAACCGTAAAGACGCTTATCCGGGCCTGCCGCGTAAACGAAGGTCAGCTTTATGGATTCAAGCTTTTTTGCGATCTCTGTCGCATTTTGCTTTTCTACTTCTACCTTATATTGTTTGGAAGCTTCTTTGTTTTTAGCTTCGTTAAGTGCCTTTGCATCGGCGGGGACAGCAAGCTTCTTGGGGAACAAGAAGTTTCTTGCGTAACCGTCGGATACGTCAACTACCTGATCTTTTTTGCCCTGACCTTTTACGTCAGCAGTTAAAATGACTTTCATATTCTTATACCTCCGTGGTTTATGCTTTTAGTTTTTAGCTTTTGAGATATCCTCAAAATATTCGTCGATAGCTTTTTTAAGCATATCCTCTGCTATCTCAAGAGTGCTTTCTTTGATAGCCGCACCCGCAACGTCAAAGTGACCGCCTCCGCCTATTTTTTCAAGAATAAGCTGAACGTTTATAGTTCCGTTTGAACGTGCGGAAACGTGGACCGTATCGCCTATGAGTATCAGCGCAAACGCCGCGTTTACGTTTCTTACCGTTAAAAGCTTATCTGCTGTCTTTGCCGCCGCGACTCGAGAGTTTGCCGAGCCGTTGCTTTCGGTCGAAGTTATCGCTATCTGCTCGCGATATATATGTGCTTCCGTTCCAAAACGCGCTTCGGAGGTGTAATCCTCAAACGCTTCTTCAAAGAAGGTACGCGCATATTCGGGACTTGCACCCGCGTCACGCAGGAAGAGCGCCGCCGCAAAGGTACGAGTTCCAACGCTTCTTGTAAAGTTATTTGTGTCGACCATTATACCCGCCATCATTACGTTCGCTTCTTCAGTGCGAAGTACGCCCGCAGGCAAGCTTTGCTCGAGTATCTCTGCTATCTGCTCGCAAGCGGAGGAAGCAGATGGGTCTATATATACAAGATTTGGCTCTTGCTCGAATTCGCTCTTTTTGATATGGTGGTCTATGACGACCGTTTTGAAGGAGTTTGTAGCGATCTCGGGAGCTTCAAGTATTTTGAAATTGTTTGCGTCAACGATTATCAATAAAGTTCCGAATGAGCTCTCACCAAGACCAACCACCCCGTCAACGAAAATGTTTTTATAATCGGCAAGCTCACAAAGTCTGTGTGTGCAAGCCTTGAAGTTTTCGGATTCGGTGTCCGCGACGATCTTAACGTCTACTCCGAGATGAAGCGCAAGGGAAGCGACACCTACACAAGCTCCTATCGAGTCGAAATCAGGGTTAGCGTGTCCCATCACGATGACGTTAGATGCGCTTGATATCATCGAGCAAAGCTTTGTAGCTATTATACGAGAGTGTCCGCGAGTACGCTTTTGCTGAGTTTTTGTGCGTCCGCCGAAATAATGTATGCCTGTGTCGAGCTTCAAGACGACTTGGTCACCACCGCGCTGAAGCGCTGTGTCAAGACAAACGAGAGCGTCTCTTTCTCTTTGAGCGAGATTTTCTCCCGTGGTAGCGATACCCATAGAAACGGTTACGGGCATATTGTCATCGCCGATATGGACCTCGCGGACGGTGTCAAGTATTTCAAATTTATTTTTTATACAAGTGCCAAGAACCTTTCTTGACATAACGAGAACGTATTTGTTTCTGTCATATTCTCTTATTATTGCTCCGACCGAGGACGCCCAATCCTTTAAAATGTTTCCAACGCGGATAGCCTCGGATTGATAGCTGACCTTTACGTACTGAGCTATCTCTTCAAGATTGTCGAGCACGATATATCCAACGACCGATTGCTCATCGTGGTGTAAAGTGGTAATGGCATCAAGCTCGGTGATATCGTTAAATATCACCATATGGTATACCTTACCTTTTGACTGTATCATATGGCACTCGGGACGGTATTTTCTGTCTCCGATAAACGCGAATATCTTTTCAGGGTCTTTTTTGTCTATACGGGATACAGCAGGAGCTTCGGCTGTGGATTCGACAGCTTCTGTATCCTTTGCCTTTTCGATCAATTCAATATCTTCGATAGCAAGACCGCAGATGTCCGTAATATTGGATTGGAAGGCAGAACCCTTGAATCCTACTGCTTTTCTCATAGCAAGGTTCAGAGTAACTATCTGTCCCTTTGTATCAATAACTGCGTAGGGAATAGAGAGACGGGTTCTGAAGGTATGAATAACACCGCTGTTTTGAGCCTCACTTGCATCTGATTCTATCCGATAAAGATTCATACGTCGGCGAACGACGAAATATATGCACAAAGAGATCGCAAGATATAGTAAAACAACTATAAATCCGCTGATAACGGGTCTTATATCGGTGTACGTGCAAAGTACGGTGTGAAGCACCAACATAAATATAGCAAGGATAACGTATAAACGAGACGGAAGCTCTTCGAGACGGCTGAATAAATCAAATTTTTTGTTCTGCATTTATTTTCCGTTCCTTTCATGTTTTGGAAAGTATTGACAACAGTCAATAACTACCCTATTATATTATTATAACATAAAGTGCGCACTTTGTAAACAGATAAATTAAAAAATTAATTAAATAATATTTTGATAAAATTTTGAAAAAGCTATTGCAATTGTGAATGTTTTGTGATATAATAATACGGAACGATGAGAGTGGGTTTGAAAGGACCCACTCTTAATTGTTAATTTTGGCACTTTCCAAAAACACATCAAGTAATAAAACGGAGGTATTCTGATGGCGAAGAACACAAAAAGCGTTGCCGAGACGGTAAGAGAGCTTGCAGAACCGATAGCGGAGGAGATAGGCTGTTGGATCTGGGACGTTGAATACGTCAAGGAGGGCGCAAGACGTGTTTTGCGCATCACGATAGATTCCGAGGAGGGTATTACTATCGACGACTGCGAGAAGATGCACCGCGCGATAGATCCTGTGCTTGATGAGGCAGACCCCATTGAAGAGGCGTATTACCTTGAGGTATCCTCACCCGGAGTAGAGCGAGAGCTTCGCACCGCGGAGCATCTTTACGCTTGCGAGGGTTGGAACGTAGAGGTAAAGCTGTACGCGCCCCTTAACGGATCAAAGCTTTATCGCGGAGTACTGCTTGAATGCGCAGAGAACGGCGATATACGCATTGAGACAAAAGACGGCGAAAACAAGAACGTTATGACATTTGCACTCGATACGGTTGCTAAGATCAACACCTATTTTGAATTCTGAATATAATCGGCTTTTATAAAAGCTTAACTGAAAAAGGATGGAAATTAAAAATGAACAAGGAATTTTTTGTTGCTCTTGATCTTCTTGAAAAAGAAAAGGGAATACCGAAGGAGTATATGCTTGAAAAGATAGAAGCTGCCCTCCTTTCCGCATTCAAAAAGGAATTCGGAAACAGCACTATGATGCGCGTAAACATCGATCCCGTAAAGGAAGACGTTAAGGTATATCTTCAGAAAGAGGTAGTTGAGGAGGTAACAAATCCGCAGTGCCAGATATCTCTTGAGGAAGCGAAGGCTATAAGCAGAAGATACGATATCGGAAAAATAGTTGAGACCGAGGTCAAGACCAAGAATTTCCGCAGACTCAGCGCTGCTGCTGCTAAATCGGTCATCATTCAGGGTATTCGCGAGGGCGAGAGAAAGGTTATGCAGGACGCATACGAGAGCAAGCGCGAGGAGATCATTACCGCTACGGTTAGCAAGGTTGACGCTACGAACGGCAACGTAGTTCTTGAAACGGGTACGAGCCACGCGGTTCTTCTTAAGAGCGAGCAGATCCCCGGTGAGACCTTCTTCGTAGGTGATAAGATAAAAGTTTTCGTTATGGAAGTAAACAAGGAGTCTCGCGGACCTCTTGTAACTCTTTCGAGAATACACGGCGGACTCGTGCGCAGAATGTTCGAGCTTGAAGTTCCCGAGATTCAGGACGGTATCGTTATGATAAAGGGTGTTGCAAGAGAAGCGGGCTCGAGAACAAAGATATCCGTTTGGTCTCGTGATGAGGACGTTGACGCAGTCGGTGCTTGTATCGGTAACCACGGTATGAGAATTGGCGGTATCGTTGATGAGCTTCGCGGAGAAAAGATAGATATCGTAAGATTCAGTGAGAACCTTGAGGAGTACGTAGCATCTGCTCTTGCTCCCGCAGAGGTGCGCTCCGTAACACTTACGGGCGACCGTTCGTGCAAGGTCGTTGTTGATGCCGATCAGCTTTCACTTGCTATCGGTAAGGAAGGACAGAATGCTCGTCTCGCAGCAAGACTTACGGGTATGAAGATCGATATAAAATCCGAATAATATCTAATCATGGAACAGAAAATAAAGCAAAAAAAGATACCTTTGCGCCAGTGTCTTGGTTGTAACGAGCATAAAGCGAAGAACGAGCTTCTTCGTGTCGTTCGTACTCCCGAGGGTGAGATAGTTCTTGATTTTACGGGAAAAAGATCTGGGCGCGGAGCGTATATATGTAAAAGTGTTTCTTGCTTGAAAAAAGCGAGAAAGTCGGGACGTATCGGCAGAAGCCTTAATTGTGAGATACCCGAAGCCGTATACGACCGAATGGAAAAGGAGCTTTCCGAAAATGAGTGATCTTTTGGAAAACAATTTCGAAAAGATACTTTTATCGCTTGGACTTTGCGCCAGAGCGCGAAAGATAATTTTCGGAGTGCCTATGATATGCGAAGCCATGAGAAAGGGCGGAGCATCAAGACCGCGCGCGGTGTTTGAGGCGAATGATACATCTGAAAACACGCATAAGCGGATAGCCGATAAATGTAAATTTTACAACATTCGTCTTTACAGACTTTCAGTTGATGGCGTAACACTTGCAAGAGCGCTTGGCAAAAGCGCGTCGCTTGCGGCGGTCGCGGTGACCGATGAAAAAATGTGCGCTATGGTAGAAAAACATATAACCAACAAATAAGTTTTATCACGTTGATACGTTCTGACACAAACGGCAACAAATCCAGAGGAGAGGAAAGGATGTCTTTAGCTTTTGCAAAGACAACGGTACGTAAGTATGGCAGCAAATCAAAATACTTCATTGTTAAAGGTAAATCAGCTTTCTAAAGATCTGAATATGAAAAGCAAGGATCTCAATGAGCTTCTTGCGGGAAAGGGTATAACTCTGAAAACGCAACAGACGTTAAAGCCCGAAGAATTTAATCTTATATTTGAAACGATCACAATGGGACATCAGATCGAAAATATCGAGGATTATCTTGACGGCATAACCTATATTCCGTCCAAGAAAAAGGCTGCCGAAGCAAAGCCGAAGGAGGAGCCTTTGGCACAAGAACCCGCAAAGGTATCTGCAAAAGCAGAAGAGAAGCCTGCCGTTCAAGAAAGCAAAGCAACAAAAGAGCCCGAAAAGGCTCAGGCTAAGGTTGAGAGTGTCAGCTCGACCGAAAAAACAGAAAAGAAAGAAAAAGAAGTAAAGGCTCAAAGCCCCGCTAAAGCCGAAAAAGAGAAAAAGGCTGAAATGCCCTCTGTAAAGGCAGAACCTGTAAAACAGCAGGAACGTAAGGCGGATAATACCGAAAGACCTGCACAAAAGTCTCAAATGCCTCAAGGTGCGGCACGTCAGGGCAATTATTCCGATGGTGCGCAGAAGCCGCAGACACAAGGTCAGTACGGTCAGAAGCCACAGGGACAGTACGGTCAAAGACCTCAGGGTCAGAATCAGTACGGTCAAAGACCTCAGGGACAGCAGCCGCAAGGACAGAATAAGGGAGACCGTTTCCAAAATCCCTTTGGCGCAGGACAAAGACAGCAAGGCGGACAGAGACCTCAGGGTCAGAATCAGGGCGGATTCCGTCAGGGTGGAAATAATGATCGCTTTGGAGGCGGACAGTTCAAGGATAAGGATGAGCGTTCGCAGAACGCACCCAGAGAAAGATTCAAGCCTCAGCTTATCGTTCGCGGTCAGACTGAAAAGGGCGAGGTCGCTTCCAAGCAAAAGGGAGCTACCCGTGTTGTAGATATGAGAGCGGGAAGCGTTGACCTTTCAAAGTATGACGAAAGACTTGACAATTTCGTTCCCGATTCTATCGGTGATATCCGCGGCGGCAGCCAAAAGGTCAAAAAGCAGCCTGTTCAGAATAAGAATATGCAGCAGGGTGGCAAGAACAATAAATTCAACAAGGGCAATAAGAAGAGCACACAGCCTGTTACCAAAGCGCCTACGAGCGTAACTCTTCCTGCGGAGATCGTTGTAAGCGATCTCGCATCTCGCTTGAAGGTAACCTCGGGCGAGGTCGTAAAGAGACTTATGATGCTCGGAATGATGGTTACCGTAAACCAGACTGTCGATTACGATACCGCGGCTATCGTTGCCGAGGAAATGGGTATTTCGGCAACTCAAGAGGTAGTTGTAACTATCGAGGAGCGTTTGTTTGACGAGGTTGAGGATAACGAGGATACTCTCGTTGAAAGAGCACCTGTCGTATGTGTAATGGGACACGTTGACCACGGTAAGACCTCTATTCTCGATGCTATCCGTAATACTCACGTAACACGCGGAGAGGCGGGTGGTATTACTCAGCACATCGGTGCGTACAGAGTAAAGGTTCAAGGACATGACATTACCTTCCTCGATACCCCCGGACACGAAGCGTTTACCGCAATGAGAGCAAGAGGTGCGCAGGCTACCGATATTGCGATACTCGTCGTCGCGGCTGATGACGGAATCATGCCTCAGACCGTCGAGGCTATAAACCACGCAAAGGCGGCTGGAATCGATATAGTCGTTGCTATAAATAAGATGGATAAGCCCACGGCAAACCCCGATGCTATCAAGCAGGAGCTTACCAAGTACGACCTCGTTCCTGAGGAATGGGGCGGTGATGTTATCTGTGTTCCCGTATCGGCTCTGACAGGATTCGGTATAGAAGATCTGCTTGAAAACGTATTGCTCGTAGCGGAGGTCAAGGAGCTTAAGGCTAATCCCAACCGTCGAGCTAAGGGTATCGTTATCGAGGCTAAGCTCGATAAGGGTAGAGGACCTGTCGCGACTGTGCTCGTTCAGAACGGTACACTTCATAACGGAGATATCGTTATAGCGGGAACGGCGGTAGGACGTGTAAGAGCTATGACTGACGACAAGGGAAGAAACGTCAAGGAGGCAAAGCCTTCCGTACCCGTTGAGATCATAGGTCTTGCGGAAGTTCCCAATTCGGGTGACGAATTTAATGCCGTTGAGGACGAAAGAATGGCAAGAGCGCTTGCCGATCAGCGTCGTGAAAAGGCTAAGGAAGAGGTATTCAAGGCGAATGCAAGAGCAAACCTTAACGATCTGTTCGCACAGATATCCGAGGGTGTCAAGGAACTTAACATTATCGTTAAGGCAGACGTTGGAGGATCTGTTGAGGCGGTTAAGCAGTCGCTTGAAAAGATATCCAATGAAGAGGTCAAGGTCCGCGTTATTCACGGTGCGGCGGGAGCTATTCGCGAGGGCGACGTAATGCTTGCGGCGGCTTCGAATGCGATCATCGTCGGATTTAACGTCCGTCCCGATAAGGCGGCTATCGACAGTGCCGAGAGACAGAACGTTGAGATCCGTACCTACCGAGTAATTTACGATTGTATCAATGAGATAACCGACGCTATGAAGGGTATGCTCGCGCCTAAATTCCGCGAGAATCTCCTCGGACACGCAGAGGTTCGTCAGACCATTCACGTTCCTAACGTTGGAACTATCGCAGGTTCTTATATTCAGGACGGTAAGGTCACCCGCGCTTCTATGATCCGCGTAGTCCGTGACGGCGTCGTAATATTCGAGGATAAGATATCCTCGCTCCGTCGTTTCAAGGACGACGTTAAGGAAGTCGCAACTGGATACGAATGCGGTATCGGTCTTGATCGCTTTAACGATATCAAGATTGGCGACGTTCTTGAGGCTTATATAATGGAAGAGATCGAAAGATAAATACGCATTTAGGGGAACTTTTTGAAAAAAGTTCCCCTAAAACTCCCCTCAAAAACTTTAAAAAAACGGTGTTGGATCGTTTGTTTGATCCAACACCGTTTTTTATTTCTTTTTGCGTTTTGTTGTTTGTGGCTTTTTGTAAGCTTTTGTGTTTTGCTTTGGTTTAGTATGATTTTTTGAATTTGGCGATTTTTTTATTGGTTTTTTCTTATCGTTTCGTTCGTTGCTTCGCTCTGGTCTTACAAGACATTCCTCGCCGTATCCGATAAGATCCTCGCGGTGAAGCTTTATGAGAGCTTCGCGCACAAGCGGGGCATTTTGCGGACGGTTGTACTGTAAAAGCGCGCGTTGTAATTGCTTTTCGTGGTAATCGGTCGCAACGTAAACGGGCTTCATATCAAGAGGGTTTATTCCCGTATAGAACATTACCGTTGACGCAGTTCCGGGGGTGGGATAGTAGTCCTGTACCTGCTCGGGAGCGTAGTGATCGCGCTTTAAGCAGAGAGCTAATTCAAGCGCATCTTTCAAGGTAGAGCCGGGGTGGCTCGACATAAGATAGGGAACGAGATATTGTTCTTTTCCAGCCTCTTTTGTAAGACGGAAATATTTTGATCTGAATCCCTCATATACGTTGAAATCGGGCTTGCCCATACAACGAAGAACTGCCGACGAGCAGTGCTCGGGCGCGACCTTGAGCTGACCGCTTACGTTGTCGCGGACAAGCTTTCTGAAAAAGCTGTCGTTTTTGTCAAGCATAAGGTAATCAAATCGTATTCCCGAACGGATAAAGACCTTCTTTATTCGTGGGAGCTTTTCTATTTCTTCTATGAGCTGGGTGTATTCGCTGTGGTCGACTTCAATATTTTTACAAGGGGTGGGAGCGAGACATTTGCGTGACGTACATACTCCGTCTTTGAGCTGTTTTTTACAAGCGGGATAACGGAAGTTCGCCGTAGGACCTCCAACGTCGTGGATATAGCCCTTGAAGTCGGGCATTTCGGTGATCTTTTTTGATTCGATAATAACGCTTTCAATACTGCGTGAGCGCACAGTACGTCCTTGATGAAAGGCAAGCGCGCAGAAGTTACACGCGCCGAAGCAACCGCGGTTGTGCGTGATAGAGAAACGGACCTCTTCTATCGCGGGAACACCGCCGTCTTTTTCATACGACGGGTGGTAGGTACGCATATAGGGAAGAGAGTAAACTCTGTCAAGCTCTTCACGTTCAAGAGGCGGCATCGGAGGATTTTGCACAAGTATCTTGCCGTCATAATGTTCTACTATCGCTTTACCGCTGATAGCATCTTGGTTTTTATACTGAACACCAAAAGCCTCGGCGTATTTGCGTTTGTCGGTCTTTAAGTCGTTGTAGTCAAATTCGGCGGCAACAGGGAAATGTATCTTTTCTTCGGGCTTTGCCATATATACACAGCCGCGAACGTCACGTATCTTTTTTATCGGAACGCCCTTGTCGAGAAGCGCGGCGATACGCAAAAGTATATTTTCGCCCATTCCGTAGGTGAGTATATCGGCGCGAGAATCAACGAGGATAGAGCGCCGGATAGAATCCGACCAATAATCGTAATGCGCAAAACGGCGCAAGGAGGCTTCAAGTCCGCCGATTATTATCGGAACGTCGCCGTAAGCTTCTCTTATTCGATTGCAATATACGATAGTCGCGCGGTCGGGGCGAAGTCCGGCTTTTCCTCCAGCCGAGTAATAATCGTATGTGCGCTTTTTCTTTGCGGCGGTGTAGTGCGCAACCATTGAGTCTATATTGCCCGCCGTAACGAGAAACGCAAGGCGCGGCTTTCCAAATTCACGAAAAGCCTCGGCACTTTTGTAATCGGGTTGCGAGAGGATCGCAACGCGAAATCCCGACGCTTCAAGTACGCGCGAGATTATAGCCACGCCAAAAGATGGGTGATCGACGTAAGCGTCTCCCGTTACGTAAACGAAATCGGGTCTGTCCCAACCTTGTTCCTGCATTTCTTTTTTATTTATAGGTAAAAATCCACTCATTTTAATACTCCAAAATATTTCTGATTATATTTTATCATAAATAAAGAGAAAACGCAAGACGAAATTTTATTCTGATAAAAAAACGGAGCGGTCAATTTGACCGCTCCGAAATATTGTACTACAATTAAAAATAAAAGTCAATATGTTTTTTGAAATAAATATATTTGAGAATACAAAAATTATATTTTGGATTGTTGATAATAAACAAAAAAACTCTAAGGAGCTGTGTTTACAGTTCCTTAGAGTTTTTGTATTATTTTAGCTGTTTACGGTATTGTCAAGAGCCTTCTGCGCAAGTGGTCCGTGCGAAGCCCACTGTGAAGCAAGGCTGTTCTGATCCGCGGAAGAGTTAATACTGTAACCCTTTGAGAGTCTTGCGTACGAGTTTATAAGATATTTGAGTCCTTCAGTTGAAGATGTCGTTGCGCCCTCACACATATTGATAGCGCAGTTGGTAACAACGTTGTCGTAAATGATCTTGAGCATCTCGTAATCGTCGGGAGATTCAGCAAGCTTTGAACCGAGAAGATTCTCATAATAAGCGGTATGAATATCGTTTTCACCGTTAGCGCTGAAATAAGAGAGACATTCAAGTACCTGTCCTACCATCGCAGGATTCTGAATGGTTACGGGTACGCACATAAGTCCCGACCAGTCGAAAGAATGATATTCCTTTTGATCCGTATCATACTTAGGATAAGGAAGAATACCGAACTTAACTTCGGTCTTACGATAGTCGTTAGCCTGATGCAACGCAACGAGAGAGAAGAGTACTCGTCCACTGGTTATTGATTTATCAGAATCGTGTACGTCATGTTCTGCAGGCTTATATAACAACGTGGAATCAGCTGCACAGAGATCTTCGAGCTGGTCGAAAACGTTTGCATAGCGATCATTATCTGCGCCCATATTAAGTCTCTTGTATCCGCCTTCATTAACAACTATATTCGTATCGCAAGCATCAATGAACGAGATAAAATGCCATTCAGCGATAGACGCAAAGCCAAGGGGCTTGGTTGCCTTGTCACCCTGTTCCGAAACCTTCATAGACTCAACGGTCATGTTTTCAAGAGTCCATGTGCCGTCACGAACCATATCGTAAGGATTTCTTATCTTGTAGTTTTCCTGCATGGTCTTGTTAAAGAAAACTGCGTTCGGGTCTGCAATCATGTAGTCGCTGAGTCCGTAGTAAAGCGAGGAGTTGATCTCAAGCTCCTCCATAGCTTCCTTGTTCCAATATTTCGCATCAAGATTTATGTCTGTGAGCTTTCTGAAATCATAAGTATAGCCTTGGGTAGCCATTGCGGCAACGTTTATAAAGGTATGCGTTTGCGCGAGCTGATAAGTATCGTCACCCGAGGATACCGTCTGCTTAAGAAGATTATACGCATCGGTAAGGTTTGCTCCAACGTTAGGCATTCCAACTATATTCTGCTTAAGGTTTACGCCAAGATGAGATTTAATGCGTTCGGTACGGGTGTAAAGAGCCATGTCGATAGGGCTACTGGTATCTCTTTCTTCTCCTTTGTCAAAGAAGAAACGAGCATAGCACGCCCAGTGCGGTGCAATAACGTTAAAATCTGCTCCCCAATTTGCAGGCGCTACGTTAAATCCGGCATCTTCGTCGGAAGAAACTGTGTCGACGGGGGTGTTGCCTTGACCTTGATCGTCTTTCTTGCCGCACGCCATAAACGCTGTGCCGAGCATGAAAACAACGAGCAAGAGAGCAATGCTTTTGATTAGAGTTTTCATTTTTATCCTCCTTAAAAAATTATTGAATTTATTTTTCAGTTAACTCTAATTTGCATTATACAACTTTAATATTTCCGTGTCAACATACACGCAGAATATTTTTTAATACTAACTGATATTTTACAGCTTGATTTTTTGGATAAAACACAAAGGAGCTGCAAAATGCAGCTCCTTTGTGTTTTGATTTAAATGTTAGCGTTTTTTTCTTATCCCAAAAAATTTACGTAAAAGAGGAGCTAAAAAGCTCGGCGAATGTAAAAGAACTATCTTCATAAAAATCCTCCATAGAGATGAATATAAGTAAAAGCTTTTGAAATTACCTTCGTCGGAGCAGCAATACGCCCGCGGTAATTATAGCTGCCGCTTCAATAAACGCGAGAAAACGTCCGGGCAGTAAAAATGACAGAAAAATACCCGCGCCAAAGCAAATTACGGCAACACCGATAAGTTTTCGCGTATTCATATGGCGCTCACCTCCGCTTTTCAATTTTTCATTATTAAGTATATGCGTTTTGTTATTTGAGTGTTCGAAATATCTTTTTTGTTCTCGGCATATAATTATGAAAAAAGATAAAAGGGGGAGCTTATGAGTTCTATAAACGGGATCATTGACAGAAACAGAAAAAACACGGATTTTGGGACTTTACGTGAAATGGGGAGAGCAACTGTATTGCGCGGCACAGATCAAAGCGGCGCTTATGTTAACGGAAATATAGGACTTTATTTTAATCGGTTTGTGGGAAATGAGGACGAGAATGCCCGTCAGCCTTATACCGTTACTCTTGGCGGAAAAAATTACACGGTTATGATAGACGGTGAGATAAATGGTGAGCCGAGAGCTTGTGCTGAGTCGGTAATGGAATACTATCTTTCTTTCGGTTACGGGTGCTTTTCACGATTTGACGGCGATTTTGCGCTTGTTATTTCGGACGAATACAGGGGAGAGACGATACTCGCAAGGAGCAGAGAAAGCTCCAGACCTTTATATTTTTCTTTTGAAAATAACAGACTTGTTTTTTCCTCTGAAATAAAAGGAATACTACGTGCTATCGGAGGTGCGGTCAGACTTAATGAAAAGAATTTGCAAGATCACCTGTTTTCCCCTGTCGGAACATACGGAGCATCTGATATTTACGTTGATATAGAAGAAGTTCCGCAAGGAAAGTGTTTGGTCGTTTCCGAATTTGGCACAAGACTTTTGCCGTGCGTATCTTCAAGCGGTGAAAGGGAAGGAGAGGGAGAGCTGATAATCCCCGATGAAAGTAACCTTTTTGACATTCGCAGATGCCTTGCCGAAGCGCTTATTGCCTTTGATATTCCTCAATTTGATATGTTTATGCCCAGCGTGATAAATACGCTGAGAACGGAGAGTGAAAAAGGAAAACGCGCCGTTCGGATAACAGACGGCGCGAGAAAATACTCGAAACGATATATTAAAGAGAGAGATGATAGATTCAGTGGCTTTTTCGGAGTGCGTTTTTGCTCGATCCCGACAGATATTGAGGTGACGAACAAAGCGGAATACACAAGGCTTGACTCCGAGCTTGAAAGCATAGTTTCCTCTTGTGATGCAAAGCTTTTGGAAAATCTTTACGGCAAAGGAATTATCGAACGTGTAAGGGGAGAAAGCTCAATAGAGGCTCGTATTCGAATGACGGGAATGTTATGCCAAAGCGTACTTTTGGCAAAAACGCAGAATGTACTTATTTGCGCGAAAAATGGAACGCGCGATATTTACGCGTCGCGGCTCTCTACTATATAAACAGAGCCCTTGCGTACAGAAATAAGAGCGCAGTTTCCCGTGATCTCATTTGAAACGGCGTATTGAATATTTCTTTGGAGCTTGGCGTTTTTGAGAGGATATTTACAGCCCTCTGCCGAAACGCCTTTAGCGTCTTTTGAGGCGAGGAGTATAGAGAGGTATTTATATCCGCTTTTGGCTATAAGCGTACTTGTAGAATCTATGAATCTGATCCTGTTGTTTCCGTCGGTTATAACGGCGTGTACTCTGCGTTGCCACAGATCCTCAAGAATGGATATGTTCGAGAGAGTATGGTCGAGCCTTCCCGAAAGACCGCCGATAATTACTATCTCATCAGCTCCGCGCGCAATAGCCGTCTCGACTGCCATTTGAGTGTCGGTGAAATCCTTTTCCGCGGGAACTTTTATTATCTCGGTATCATCGTTCGCAGTGTATTCACCAAGAGAATCGAAGTCTCCGAGAATGATGTCCGCGCGGACTCCGAGACGAAGCGCGTTTTTGTATCCTCCGTCTGCGGCTATCTTCAGATCGCCCGCTTTAGCTTTTTCTGTAATGTTTTCGGGGAATATTTCTCCGCCCGTATAAATAAAAGCTTTCATTTATGTAGTCCTGCCTAATCCCATTTTTTCTTCTTTTTCAGAGTTTCATATATATCAAGATAGCTTTCATGTCTCGATCTCGGGATCTTTCCGTTTCTCACCGCTTCGAGTATCGCGCAGCCGTCTTCTTTTGTATGAGAACATTTTGTGTAACGGCATTCTCCGATAAAAGTGTTAAATTCTCTCATAGCGGAGGGAAGATCCTCTTTGTCGAAAAAGTCGAAGCGTTCAAAGTCAAGCATAGAAAACCCTGGGGTATCGGCAAGGAATCCGCAATCAGCCTTGTCGGAGAGAGGGAAAAGTTCGACCTGACGAGTGGTGTGCCGTCCTCGCTGTATTTTTTTACTTATTTCAAAGGTGGAAAGCGAAAGCTCGGGGAAAAGACGGTTCATAAGCGTTGATTTTCCAATTCCAGAAGCTCCCGCAAAAGCGGCGGTCTTGCCGCGGAGAGCCTCTTTGATAAAGCTTTCGATGGGATAGATGTTTTCGTCCTTTACAGCACTTAGAGAAAAGACCTCAAAGCCGCAGGTACGATAGATCTTCTCAAGCTCTTCTGCGTATTTTTCGTTAAGTTCGCGTTTGGTTATAACTATGACAGGCTCTATTTCATTGTGCTCCGCGATAGCGATAAGCTTATCTATTGTAGTAAGTATCGGTACGGGAGATGCCGCCGCCATTGTAACGAAAAGATAATCGAGATTAGCAAGCGGAGGTCGGATAAGAGAATTTTTTCTTGTCTCGATCTCGTCTATAACGTATGCTCCGCCGTCCTTTGATGCGGCACTTGAATGTTCGTCGGGGATCACTGTGACGTTATCTCCCGCTAACAACTCTATATGCTGATGACGAAAAACACCGCGCGCGCGGCAGCTTATATTCTCAATGCTTCCGTCTTCAAAAGTTAGGCGGACGGTATAAAGTCCGCCTACTCCTTTGATGATCTTTCCTTTTAAAGTTTTTTCCATTTTACTTCCTTAATTGTTATAGTCAATAGCTGACGTAAACGTCGACAGAAACAGTCGACGATGTTATCGGTGTATTTGGCAGGGGAGTCTGAGAAATAACAGTTCCTTTGTCCTCCGCGCTTTCTACGGGGATCTGAGTTCCGAGAACAAGTCCGTAAGCGCGTAAAATTTCTCTTGCCTCCTCAATGTTTTTTCCGTAAAGATTCGGTATCATTTTTAGAGTGTGCGTTCCGATGCTGACCGTAATGTCAACGAGTGTGTTTTCTTTTACCGCGCTCTTTGGCGGTATGCTTTGAGATATCACAGTTCCCGCCGAAAGCTCGGAATCAACATAGGTTATGCTTCCGCATACAAGTCCTGCGGATCTTAATTTTGTTATCGCCTGCATTTCGGTAATACCCGTTACGTTTGGAACTGAGCAAAGTATAACTTGAGGACCAAGACTTACCGTAAGAGTAACAGTCTCACCCTCGGCCAGTATCCTGTTTGCTTCTGGGGACGTGCTTATTACCGTTCCGCAAGGAACGGTGCTTGAATATTCGTTTGTTATCTTTGGCAGAAGTCCGTTGTTGCGCAAAATGAGAGATGCGTCTCTTGCGGATATTCCTCTAAGCTCCTCAAGCGTATAAGCTGATTTTGCATGGCTTACCGTAAGAGAGATAAGACAGTATTTGCTTGATGCGTAAACACGTCTCTGCGTTCCTGCGGGAGGAAATTGAGATATAACGTGTCCTGGTGTTACGTTTGGATTGTATTCATAATCTATAACGTATGAAAAAAGTCCGTCCGTACCGTCCTCGGTATCCTCATACGCAGTTCCTACAAGATTCGGAACTGTAACGGTGGTATACGGCGTTCCGTAGCGTCCGAACAAGGATAAAAGCACCACAACGATCGAAATGACGGTTATAAGGACAGAAGAGCATAATGCACCCAAAAGCATATATACGGTTTCTCTGCGTTTTAAACGCTTTTCGCGTTTTTTTGAAGCAAAGATTTTCAAGCGTTCCGAAATTATTTTAAACAGCTTTTTTATCCAAAAAGACAGGCGCACGAAAGCCGAAGGCTTTTTCCTTGGAACGGGTGGCAGGGGGATATCGTATTGCTCGGCAAACTCGAAAAGAGAACTGAGATCTATAGGTTCTTCTTTCTTTTCGCGATAGTTTCGCTTAGCTTTCAATCGAACTCCTGAAAAATATTTTCTTTCTTTTTTTGTAGAGCTCTTAACTCTGTATTTCATACAAATCTCCTTATGTTTTTATGTAAAGGAGATCTGAGAGGTCAAGCCTTGTTGTTTTCCTCGGCTCTGCGGAGCTGACCGCAGGAAGCGTTTATGTCTGCGCCGAGAGTACGGCGCACCGTCGCGCGTATGCCTTTCTTTTCAAGGGTTTGCGCAAAAAGTGCGACGGATTTTTTGTCGGAAGCCGAAAATTCGGTCTCCGATACGGGATTTACGGGGATAAGATTTACGTGAATAGGGAAGGGCTCGTTTGCGTTTCTGTCACGCAGATGCGAGTTTAAGAGAGAAGCAAGTCTCAAAGCCGATTCCTTTGAATCGTTCTTTCCCGCGATGAGCGTGTACTCAAATGAAATTCGTCTTCCCGTTTTTGCGTAGTAATTTTTGCACGATAAAAGCAGACGGTCGATATTCCATTTCTTGTTTACGGGCATTATAGAGCTTCTTGTTTCGTCGTCGCTTGCGTGCAGAGATATCGAAAGCGTTATGGCAAGATCTTCTTTCGCAAGCGTGTCTATTTTATCGCACAGACCGCATGTGGAGAGCGAGATATGTCGGTATCCGATATTAAGCCCCTGCTCACAGCCCACAAGCTTTAGAAATTTCAGTACGTTGTCGTAGTTATCAAGAGGCTCGCCAATACCCATCATAACTATGTTTGATATGCGTTCGCCCATATCCGCGCTTGCCTTTATGACCTGACCGAGAATCTCGGACGCACGCAGGTCGCGTACCTTTCCGCCGATGGTCGAAGCGCAAAACGCACAGCCCATACGGCAACCTACCTGAGAGGATATACAGATAGTATTTCCGTGCTTGTACTTCATAACTACGCTTTCAACACAGTTTCCGTCCGATAGCTCAAAAAGATATTTTACCGTGCCGTCAAGCTTTGAGACAAGCTTTCTTCTTATGCTCGGGAGATCGAAAACAGCACTTTCCTCAAGCTTTGCTTTCGTCGTCTTACCGATGTTTGTCATTTCATTCGGAGAGATGCCCTTGTGCATCTGAGTAAAAAGCTGAGACGCTCTGTATTTCGGTTCACCGATCGAGATCATAAATTCCTCAAGCTCGGACGGGAGAAGCGAAAGAAGATAAACTTTTTCTGTTTGCGTATCCATATCTGTCACTCTCCTTGTCTTGTTAGTACGGCTATAAAAAATCCGTCGGTGTCGTGTTCGTCGGGTAAAAGCGTTATCATACCGTTATCGACCCTAAGCGCTCCCGCGTAAAAGGGTGTAAGCGAGAAATCTTTGTGTCTTTCAAGAAAACGGCGGATATTGTCCTCGTTTTCCTCGGGAAAGACTGTGCAGGTCGAATAAACCAGTCTGCCGCCGCGCTTTACGTAACGACAGGCATTCTCAAGAATGGAGATCTGAATGTCGGGCAAAGCCGCGGAAACGCTTGGATCTTTGTAGCGTAGTTCGGGCTTTTTTGCAAGAACGCCAAAGCCCGAGCAGGGAACATCGCATAAAACCTTGTCGGCTTTTTCTTCCATTTCGGGTATAA
>JAZSIP010000093.1:0-6581 GCA_045533915.1 Eubacteriales bacterium | reverse complement strand
TTTACTTTTGTTTGAGTATATATAACTCTTTGACGAGATCTAGTATCTATCGGCCTTTGCAATGCTCAGTACTTATCTCTTGTTGTTCAATTTTCAATGACCGTTCCGCTTCCCGCTTTCTCGCGGACAGCTTGACTATTATACCACATCTCTTTCCCTTTGTCAATACCTTTTTTAAAAGTTTTTTGAAAAAAATTAAGATTTTTGTGATATTAAGTCGTTGGTGGGCCATCAGGGACTCGAACCCCGGACCAACCGGTTATGAGCCGGTTGCTCTAACCAACTGAGCTAATGGCCCTCAATTGATGCGACCTTGTAATTATACCGCAAACTATTTGATTTGTCAATACCTTTTTGAAAAAATTTTTATTATTTTTTTGCATTTTCCTCGACAGGATTTTCTTGATTTGTCAGACCGTTATGTGATATCCTTTTATTACGCCGAAAATCACGGCAAAATTAAAAAAACAGGAGGTCTTATTTTATGAAAAAACAGATCATTATTACATCGCTATCCATTCTTCTTATTATCACTTGCCTGCTCGCAGCGTGTGCGGACAACTCAAATCAAAGCATTTTTCCTCCGCAGAACCCCGAAAGCACAAAGGTCACGGACAACACAAACACGCAAGCCGCAATTATCGCGCTCGAAGCACGAATACAAGAGCTTATGAAAAATCAAAGCACATCGAGCGAAGAGCACCAAAAGGAGCTTGAACTACTCCGTGCCGAGCTTGCCGCACTGAAGGAATCAAACAAATCCGACACCAACGATCCGCCTGCTGAACCAGAAACTACCGTCCCCGAAAAAAGCGCTCGGTTTCTTTACATAATAGAAAACAATGAAGCTATCATTACAGGATACACAGGAGAGGATACACATATAGTGATCCCATCCGCCATTGACGGTTATACCGTAACAAAGATAGCGGAAAACGCATTTTCCTCAAAAGAGCTCAAAAGTGTCATAATAACCAACGGTATATCCCGAATAGATTGGTTCGCATTCGAAGGCTGCACTTCCCTTGAATCGGTAACCATTCCCTCAAGTGTAACCAGCATTGGATATTCTGCTTTTGCATCAACGCCATCCTCCCTGACCATTTACTGTCACAGCGGCTCTTTTGCTCAAAATTACGCAAAAAGCTATGGCTTATCATATACCATAATTTAAATAAAGAAAAGACTTGACCAAAAGCCTCTCTTGATGTATAATATTATATATATTAAATGAAGGGAGGCTTTGGGTTGAAAAAAACAAAAACTGTGATCGCAAAATTTTCAAAGCATATCGGAAAGTTAACTCCGCGCAAGGTGATCATTGGATTAGTTTGCGTTGTGTGCTTACTTATTCCGTCTTTTCTCGCTTTATCGATCATTTTCGCAGACGATTCAAGCTATATACCCGATTCCCTCTCTGTTGAGCTTTACGACGCCGAACACGTTTTGATAGCGAAAGAATCCGCAGAGCCTAATTTAGAAAAGCACAACTCATTGGCCGACATCTTCTACCATATAATTACAGAGTCAACGTCTATACAAAGTCCGCCCATACCTCCCGAAGAAAGTCTCCCGCTATACGCGAACGTAGTCTATAACGGCGACCGTTCCGATTACGTCTGTTATTTTTCGTTTATTAATGGCTCGAGCTATTATATCGACGAGGACGGCAGCATCTTTTTGATAAGCCGCACAAACGCGGAAAACTTCCTTTCATCGATATATGCGGAATCCCTCTATACAAAAGCCGCTCCGCCGAAGCTTTATACTAACACAGGGCTTTCGATAACTCCCTCCTCTGCTTCTTGGTTCTATCGCCTTTACGACGATACATACAGAGAAGCATTAAACTACAAGACCACCACCGATGCCGTTTCCTATGAATTCTCAGAGATCATAGACGTAAAATTTGAAGACGAGCCCGATGATTGTACCGCGCGAGTTTTTGAAAACGGTTCGCTTATCTATGAAGGTTCACGCGAAGCGTTAAGCAAACTTATGATACGCACGTCAGGGGCTATAAGGATAACGCTTGATGCAAGGTGGAAAGAATCGGAGGGCGCACTATTCCACGGCGAAGTTTCTTACAGCTTTGACGCAATACTGCGAGACCGTTCGGAGTTTTCTTTGAGCAATGACGTCTTATCGGACGGTGGATTTATTATTCTTTCTTGCTCAAATATAAAAGATATTTCCAAAATAGTTTTCAACTCCGACAGCGAATATTCTCCTACGTTTTCCAGAAACGGAAGCAACGTTCAAGCGCTTATACCTTATCCCAAAAACACAAACAAAACCTCTTTTGATTTCACTGTATCTTACGGTGCGTCAAGCAAACACTTTTCAGTAAAGCTTTCAAGCGCCTCGCAGGACGAATCCAACACACACACACTTTCGACAAGTTCAAAAAGCATATCCGATGCTATGTCCGCTACGGCGCGCAACAAACTTGATTACATCATAAACGAGCTTTCCCTAAAGGCATCGAGTACCGTTTATTTCCAGGGAAATCTTTATTCACCGCTTGATAGCGGCTTTGCGGCGGGGTATAACTTTGGTGACACGGTTACTGTGCCTGACGAAAGCATATCGATAACTACCTTTGGAAACGAATATTTTTCATCGACTGACGGTCAAAGTGTGCTAGCCGTTTGCAGTGGAAATGTGATCGCAACGGGATCTTGTGATACTCTTGGAAATTACATAGTCATCGACCACGGGCTTGGACTTATGTCCTGGTACTGTCATTTAAGCGATTTCGACACATCGGTCGGAAAGACATTGGCGGTTGGGGATTCCGTAGGAAAATCAGGTGTCGGCGGCTTTGCCGACACAGACGGATTCCTTTTGCTGTTTACCTTAAAAAACGAATTATTAAATCCGTCAGTTATACTTGAACACAAATAAAACCTAAAAGGACGAATTTTCAAGGCGATCTAAAATTTTTTCGGTATCACTCTTACAGAAAGTCCGTTTGATTTAAAAATGCACCCCAAAAGTTAGACACTTTTGAGGTGCATATCATTTTTTGAGCTTCTTTTTTGATTTTTCTTTGGTTACTCTCTTTTTCACAAAAAAAGAAAGTAACTGCGTCCTTTAGATCAATTCCTTGCGGAGAGTTGCCGCGTCCTTCGCGGAAAGATATACGGGCGGGATATCGATAACTGTTTTACAACCGCTTTGTCCTTCACTGTTCAAACGATAAGCCGCGCGAGCGTACGCAACGATGACAGATGCTGTAAACTCGGGGTTTGAATCGAGCTTCAGGCTATATTCGATAATATGATTATTTTCAAGATTCAAGCCCGTTCTTCCGCTCCTTATAACGAAGCCGCCGTGCATAAGTCTTGAATGATTCTCTTTCATTTCCTCTGCCGAAATAAAATGAACCGTCGTATCATAATCGGCAAAATAGTTAGGCATAGTCTTTATCTCATTTTCGATACGAGCGAGATCCGCTCCCTCCTCCGCTACTACAAAGCACTCGCGAAGGTGCTTTTCTCTTGTAGTCAGCTCGGGATTTGCGCCGCTTCTTACAGCGTCAAGTGCATTTTCTATCGGAATAGTGTACTGTCTTGCGTCAACAACTCCGTCGATTCTTCTGACCGCATCGGAATGTCCTTGGCTTACGCCTTTACCCCAAAACGTATAATCCTTACCGTCAACGAGAACGGCATTCGCGTAAAGACGGTTGAGAGAAAACATACCTGGGTCCCAACCGACAGAAATAATGCCGACCTTTCCCGATCCCTTTGCCGATCTATCAACGTTCTCAAAATGCTCGGGGATATGCGCGTGATTGTCAAAGCTGTCCACTACGTTGAAGATCTTTGCAAGAGCGGGTGTCTGCTCGGGAAGATCTGTTGCGCTTCCGCCGCAAAGTATCATTACGTCTATCTTATCCGTCCATTTGCTTACGTCGTCAACGTGAACCACCGGCACACCATCGGTCGCGATTTTAAGCTTTGACGGATCGCGGCGAGTAAAGACCGCCGCAAGTGTCATATCATCATTCTGTCGGATCGCCGCCTCAACGCCGCGTCCGAGATTTCCGTAACCGAAAATACCTATACGAATACTCATACCTCTGTCCTCTTTTCAAGAAAAAATAAGTTACGTTTTATTTTATCACAAACAAAGATCTTTTTCAATAATTTTGAGTAATTTTTTTCGCGTTTGTGTAAAAAAACGAGCCGAACATCTGTTCGGCTCGTTTTATATTGCTTCCCTTTTACCTATTAGTCGGTTACGTAAGGAAGAAGTGCAACCTCTCTTGCGCGCTTTATAGCGGTGTTGAGATCACGCTGATGCTTGGAGCAAGTTCCGGAAATTCTTCTGGGAAGGATCTTTCCGCGCTCGCTGATAAACTTGCGGAGCTTTGCGGAATCCTTGTAGTCGATAAAATCAACCTTATCCGCACAGAAAATGCAAACTTTCTTTCTTCTGCGCACCATAGGACGAGGCGCGCGAACGGTGTTTTCGTTTCTATCCATTTTTCAGAATCCTCCTGTCATTTTTTGTGTTACGGCGAACGTCTCAGAAAGGGAGATCGTCGTCGGTGTTGTGATCCTCAAAATTCGGAGCGCTTCCTGGATTTGAGGAATAAGACGGTGCGCTTGCGCCATACGCGTCGGGCGTATAGGACTGAGCACCTGCGTTATCGTTGCGGGAATCAACGAAGGTCGCGTCATCTACGACTACCTCTGTAGCGTAACGCTTCTGTCCCTGCTGGTCCTGCCACGTGCGAGTCTGAATACTACCCATTACGCAGATAGACGAGCCTTTTCTGAAATATTTTGAAATAAATTCAGCTCTCTGTCTCCATGCTACGCAATCGATAAAATCAGCCTGCTGCTCTGCCTGCTCGCCATTTCTGGAAGAATAAGGACGATTTATCGCAAGTCTGATTCTTACAACAGATACTCCCGAGGGGGTCTGCTTAAGCTCAGGATCGGCTACGATACGTCCGCCAAGAATGACTTTGTTCAGGTTGAAATTTGCCATTGTTTTTCCTCCAAAACCGTTAATTACTCTGCGTCTGCAGGAGCGGTTTCTTCGGTAGCTGCTTCTTCAGTAGCTGCTTCTGCAACAGCTTCGGTAGCAACCTTTGCAGCCTTCTTCTCTGCTGCATCATACTCGAGCTTAAATGTCTTTGCACGCATAACATTTTCATCAATGTTAAACAGACGGTCAAGCTCTGCGGGGAATTCAGGAGCACTCTTGAAAGTAACTACTGTGTAGTAGCCTTCGGGCATATCGTTGATAAGATATGCAAGACGGCGCTTGCCCCACTTTGCCACGTCAACGATTTCAGCGTTAGCCTCGATCACAGACATGAACTTGTTCACTGTAGCCTCGGTAGCTTCTTCGCCATTCGATACGTCTACGATGAACATGGTCTCGTAAGAATTGATTACCTTTTCCATTTTTTACACCTCCCTATGGACTTAAGACCGTACGCATTAAAAACAAAATTTACATACGGTAAGGAGACGAGTTGCTTTTACAACCCGTACTGACACAAGATTATACCACAAAACAATTCAAATGTCAAGAACTTTTTTCGTTTTTTGGAATATTTTTTAAATGCGGTTGATTTTCAATCTGTTTTGCGATATAATATATTAAAATGTATTTATTTCTTCTCTTTCGGAGGATATTTTATGAACATTCTTATCACAGGCGGTTCTCGCGGTATAGGTCGTGCTCTGGTTGAGCGCTTTTGCGCCGACGGACATACCGTTTCATTTATTTACAATAAAAGCGCTGATGCCGCGTCAGAGTTGGTTGGCAAGACGGGCGCTATCGCCATTCGCGCCGACATACGTAACGCGCAGGAGGTCAATGATGCCATTGATACCGCTATCGGCTCTATGGGAAGTGTTGACGTCCTTATAAATAATGCGGGAATTTCTCAATTCAAGCTTTTATCGGACGTTACCAACGCCGATTGGGATAATATGCTTGGGGTAAACCTTTCGGGTGCATTCTACGTTACTCGTAGGGTTATTCCCCATATGGTCAAGCAACAGAACGGTCGCATCATTATGATAGGCTCAATGTGGGGTAAGGTAGGCGCTTCTTGCGAAGCTCACTATTCTACTACCAAAGCCGCTCTGCGCGGTATGACTATGGCTCTCGCAAAGGAGCTTGGCCCGTCGAATATTACTGTCAACTGTATCGAACCTGGTGTTATCGCTACCGAAATGAACGCTTCTCTCAACGAAGCCGCTCTTGATTCGCTGCGTGAGGAAACTCCTCTCGGACGTATCGGAGAGCCGCAAGAGGTAGCTTCCCTTGCAGCCTTTTTAGCTTCCGATGAAGCCTCTTTCATCACAGGTCAATGCATCGGCATTGACGGAGGTTTTTCTATTTAAGGGACGCGGGGGATGCGTTCGAGAACTTTCCCCGCAAGAAAGTTCTCGAGCTCTCAAAGAACTTTCTGAAGGGAGTTTTTTATAAAAACCGTTTGGAAATAAAAAAAGGGTTTGGTTTTTCTCTGAGGTAAAAACAGGTTGGACGGCTAAAGCCACCAACCACTGTTTTATGGGTATTTATTATTTTGGTTTTCTGAATAAAAA
>JAZSIP010000077.1:0-3656 GCA_045533915.1 Eubacteriales bacterium | reverse complement strand
ATGCCCGAAGGTCTTATAGATATGTCACGAATAAGACAAAAGTTTTGAACATAAAAAAGCACTCGTGATACGCGAGTGCTTTTTAAATGACATATTAAATTACTTCAAATTTTAATTTCGCGAGTTGTTTCTCAACTCGGTAAACAAGTCGATTCGCGGTTGCGTCCCGCGAATTTGCTACGCAAAGCTCGACTTGTTGCGTCTTCTGCTCATTACTTCTTCTCCCCGACAAACCGCAATTTGTATGTCATTTTATTATTTTTATATTACATTCTTGCTAAGGAGAATTTTATGGATCTGAGTGAAAATTTCGCATATCCTATGCTTATGAAATATTTTGAGGAGATCTCGGCTATACCTCGCGGTTCTTACAATGAAAAGGGAATTGCCGACTATCTAGAAAATTTTGCAAAGGCAAGAGGTCTTTATTGTTACCGCGACGGATACAATAACGTATTGATCAAAAAAAGCGCGGCAAATGGAAGCGAGGACCGTGCGCCTATCTTGTTGCAGGGGCATACCGATATGGTATGTGAGAAAAATGACGGGGTAGAGCACGACTTTTTGAGCGAACCTCTGAAGCTTTATGAGGAGAACGGTTGGATAAGAGCTCAAGGCACGACACTCGGAGCGGACAACGGTGTGGCGGTCGCCATAATGCTTTACGTTCTCGACGGAGGAGTTTTTTCTAATCCCGATATAGAGTGCCTGTTTACCGCTTCCGAGGAGGTAGGACTTGACGGAGCTACAAACTTTGATTATTCAAAAATAAAGGCGCGCAGAATGATAAATATGGATAGCGCCGACGAATCGCTTATTATTGCGGGCTGTGCGGGCGGTCAGCGGTCGAGCCTTTGCTTTGACGTGAAGCCGAAAACAATAAGCGCAAAGACCGCGAAAATACGCATTAGCGGTCTGTTTGGGGGTCATTCGGGCGAGGATATAGACAAGGGCAGAGCAAACGCTTGTAAGCTTATGGGCAGAGTTCTTTACGGCATAATGGATAAGGACACAGAGCTTGTGAGTGTGAAAGGCGGAACAAAGGATAATGCTATCCCTCGCGAGTGCGAGGCGGTCGTTACCGTTTTTGACGAAAAGATACTTAAAGCCAAGATAGAAAAGCTTTCGTGTGAGCTTTGCGAGGGACTTTGCGAGGACGACCGTGACTTTGAGCTTACGCTTGAGCTCATTGGAGAGCGAGAGGTCAAATGCATCGATAAAGACACGGCAAGAAAGATAGTTTTTCTTATGCACACGGTCAGAAACGGTGTTTTTGAAATGAATCAAGATATTGAGGGGCTTGTCGAGTGGTCACGAAATCTCGGTATCGTAAATTGCGATGAACACGGCGCGGAGCTTGTGTTTTCCTCACGTTCGTCGTTTGAGTCGAGAATAGATGCGTCGGCATCGGAGCTTGACGATCACGCAAGTATTCTCGGGGCAAAAGTTAAGCATTACAACAGATATCCCGCTTGGTGCTTTGCTTCCGTATCGGATATACGAAACGCATACGTGAGCGCGTTTGAAAGCTTGTTTGCTAAAACGCCGAAGGTAACGGTTATTCACGCGGGTCTTGAGTGCGGTATTATTTCACGCTCCGTTGAGGATATGGATATTATTTCTTGCGGTCCTGTCGTGCTTGATCTCCATTCACCCGACGAAAAAATGAACAAAAAATCGTTTGAAAATTTCTATACCGTCATAAAAACGGTTGTTGAGAAGTATTAAAGAAAGAGAGTTGAGCTTTGCTCAACTCTCTTCTTCTGTATTTTTAAGCATTTTTTTGAATGTATTTATTACATTTGAAGAGTCATTTTCAAAATCGAAATAAAGTGATAAAGTGGCGTAATTTTCAAAATCAGCATCGGAATATTTATGAACGGCTACCTCGCTTGCCTGAATTAACAAGCCGCCTAATACTACGATAGCATCGGAAAATAAATCCAAAAAATCATTTGATATATCAACAACGGCATAGCGCTCTTCTTTAAATACATATATCTCTAAAATAGAGCCTGTAAGCGAAGAAATGTTGACGGCAAGGACGAACATATTGGTAATACGCTCGCGGTCGTCCTCATTAAGAGCGTTTAATACTTCATTTTCTTTTATTGCGTTTAACAGATGGTTAGCGTGTCTTTTGTTGAATTTAACTTTATTAAGCGGAGGAATTGTGTCGATGATATCATCTAAATTTTTTAAATATTCTCTTTTGTATATCAAATGCGAATTGTATTGGTCTTTCATAATGCTTCTCCTTTGATTATGTTATAAAAACAAAAAGTGCGCCTCAATTAAGAGACGCACGAAAAAGTGTTGTCCCTTAATTGTTGCCACACAATCTCATTACACACTATAGGAAAATGAGGAAAAAGGAAACACTTTTTACCAAAGATAGTTTCCCTACAATGTGTAACAAAATATTCGAATGTGTGGCAAAATTATTATATCATTATTTTGATTTTTTGTCAATATAAATGTTGGTTTTGAATAATAGAGATTTTATACAAATTTCGAAATTCAAAATCTTTCTACATAGCGATTCTCCTTTGATTATGTTAAAAAACAAAAAAGTGCGCACAACCGAAGTCATACGCACTAAAAACGCAGACCTCGCTTGCTACCACACAAAACCTTTAATCCAACTCATAGAAGAAGTCGTCAAAAGGGAAGCCTGCATTTTTACAAAATTACAGACTTCTAACTATAGGTTGAATTGTTTGATTTTGTGTGGTGTATTGATTATATCATTTTTTTATGTAATTGTCAATATAAATGTTGGTTTTGAATAATAGAGATTTTATACAAATTTCGAAATTCAAAATCTTTCTACATAATAATTCTCCTTTGATTATGTTATAAAAACAAAAAGTGCGCCCCAATTAAGAGACGCACGAAAAAGTGTTGTCCCTTAATTGTTGCCACACAATCACTCTTCCAACGGGATAGAGAAAAAAGGAAACACTTTTTTCTAAAGTAATTTCCACGTTGGAATAAAAATATGTGATTGTTGTGGCAAAATCATTATATCATTATTTTGATTTTTTGTCAATATAAATGTTGGCTTTGAATAATAGAGATTTTATACAAATTTCGAAATTCAAAATCTTTCTACATAGCGATTCTCCTTTGATTATGTTAAAAAACAAAAAAGTGCGCACAACCGAAGTCATACGCACCGAAAAACGCAAACTCCAATTGTCGCCAAACAAATTTCAAGCAATATTAAGGACTTATCCACATACATAGCCTGATGGAATTTGCGCTTTTGCCAAATTCTAAAACTATGTACGCAAATAAAAGGGTACATTTATACCCTGAAATGAAATATCCTTAAAAATACTTATGAAATTTGTTTGGCTCTTTTAGTATATCACAAAAAGTTTGATTTGTAAACATATTTTTATAAAAATAGAATTAAATTCAAATTTTGATTTGTCAGTGTGTTGTGTTTGCATAAATTTAACCGAACGGTAATGGACCGTGGAGGACGCCGGTCCCTACAGTGTGTAAAAATTGCACACATATACCTCGCCCTGAGGCGATGGTAAAACCTAACAATTATAGATTATCTTGTAGGGACCGGCGTCCTCGACGGTCCTAATACAAATGATTTAAACTAATCAAACGATATAACAATCTGCTCGATAAACCGC
>JAZSIP010000121.1:0-32531 GCA_045533915.1 Eubacteriales bacterium | reverse complement strand
TTCGAGGCTACACTATGGGGAGTATTATTATGAGAAAGGTGCAGAAGGTCTGCTTGACAGCGAGCGGTTCATTTCACTCCGCTATTACTGTTTTTCAAATGTAAATTTGTCCCAAGGGATGTTGACTGCTTTTTTCTGTGTAATGATTTCATCAATGTGCATAAGCAAAGGAAATTCATCTATGTTTACAAGGCCTTTTTCCGCCTTTACTTTTACCGCTTTTGCCACTCGTTCGGCAACTACGAGAGATTCAAGGGTAACACCGTTTAGTTCAGCCTTGGCTTCGTCTATATTAAGGCCGCGACCAAGCAAAATACCAACAAGTCTTGTTCTGCCGCCGTATACGGTTACATAGAGGTCACCTGTGCCGAGAACAAGATTATCAAAATCGTCTGTACCCAGCTTAATCAACAACTTATAGATTCGTCTGCCTGCTTGAGCAAAAACCGCCGCCTGGGAATTAAAAAGCAATTCGCTGTCGATGCCAAAAGCCTTTTGATTTAAACCAATGGTAAGTGCAATACCTAAAGCGTATCCGTTTTTAAGCGCAACAGCGCTTTCCACACCAACAATATCGGTAGAAAGGCTTATGTGATAATAGTCGGTAGACATTATCTTTTTCATTTTACGAAGTATCTCAAGATCCTTTCCGCAAAAAGCCACTTCGGTCTGATCGTGTGCCACCAGCTCATAGCTCGTGCAAGGTCCGCCGATAGCATTGATCGAAAGCTTGTGTCCGATCTCGTCCATCTTCGCATTCCATATGTCAGGATAAGTGAGAAGCTTGCCCTCGGGCGTATCCCAAAGTCCTTTTGTAACGCTGAGCACAGGAATATCGGAAGGGATCTTAGGAAGCACGTAATCGCCAAACCAATCAACACCAAAGCTCGATACTCCGCCGATGATCATATCAGAGCCCTTTATAGCGTCCTCCATTTCCTCAACCTGATAATATTAACGCCTGCGGGAAAATCCTTGTTAAATTTAGGGTGACGGCCTGTCGCGCGGCTTGTATCGATGATCTCTCTGTCAAGAGGAGTTCCTACAAGTCTTACTTCGTTTCCGTTTTCTCTTGCGGGAAAAGCGAGAGCCGATCCCATCATACCCGCGCCGATAATAGTTACGATTGCCATTTTTGTCTTCCTTTCGTTAATAAAAAATTTTTTATAATAAACACTTTTATTATAAACGTTTTCATTCCTTTTGTTAACCGAATTTTAATATTTGAAACATTTTTCAGACGCTTTGAAAACGCTTTATGAAAAACAAAAAGGTGCTGTCTCATTCAGATGAAACAGCACCTTTAGTACAGTATTATTTATTCCAATTATCCATAAGGAGCTTGATGTAAAGTCCGCCCTGAACCGTGCGGTGTTGGAATCCTACTATCCTTCCGCTTACGGTATCGTACCAGTCGGTCATAGGGACGCGTGACGGCGACTCGTCATAAGCTTTCCACAAGGGTGCAATATAGGACATAAACGCTTTCTTTGATGATGCCATAGAAGCCGTCCATACGAGCCAATCGGATTTGGTATAGTCCGTGCGACTATCAAGCGGCATACCGTATTTGTTGAAATGCTCTCGGTTGTTATTGATCTCCGCGCTCATAAACTTCTTTGAGAAGAGCTTCGTTCCCCATACCTTATCCCATACCATATTATACTTCATTGAGAAGGTGTTGGGCTGATCGAAAGCGAGATTAGACGAGCCGTCCTCATTAAGTGCGGTATGCATCCATACTGACGCCATTCTGCGAGCCTTTCTCATATAAAGAGCCGCTTCCTTTTCCTCACCCATCATAGAAAGGATCTTCGACATACCGGCAATACCCATTATCGCCTTTAGAGAAAGGTTGCAGTTGTGAGCAAGATGTCCCGCAAAGTCGTCAGTACAAAGCTGATTTTCGGGGTCTGTTCCATATTTGAGCAAATATGCGCACCATGTGCGGAGAACATCTATATGCGATGCCGCAAAATCCGCAGAGCCTGTAACCATAGCGACGTTTGCCTCCATAACGAGCATATTTCCGCACTCCTCAACAGGCATCTGGTATTCCTCTCTCATTTTTCCGTAATACTCTTTATTTTCATCTCTGCGCTTGCCGTATACCTGACCGTTAAGAATAGGATAACGTCCTACGTCGTGAGGAGCGAAATCATACTTGTATTCGTTCTTCCACTCGTCGCTTTCAGCGTATCTGTAAACGGGGCGCATCATTCCCTTAACAAGCTCGGGATTGTAGATAAGAAACATCGGGATCGAAGGATAACTTACGTCAACGGTTGCCGCGCAGCCGTTGGAAAAGCACTCCTTGGATATGTAAAGGATATCTCCGTTCTCGTCGAGCACAAGCTTGTGAGCCGCTATGACCTGACGGTACGCAAGCAAAAGAAGCTCCGCGTATTTTTCACCGCCGACTGCCTCTGCGTCCGCATAAAGCTTGTCGGAAAACTCCTTGCAACGAACTTTAAGCGTATCGTACTCACGAGCAGCCTCACAGATAGCCTCCTCGATCGTCTGACCGTCCTTATTCCAATAGCTCTTGAGATGCGCTCCGAAATATTCGATAGACTCAATATCGTCATAGGCAAAGAGATAAAGACGCTCCGATCCCTCGCAAAGAGACGCGCTCACTACCACGTGAGTCTGTTTACTGTATATTTCACTATCAGCCGTAACTCCCTCTCCCTTTGCGGCAAGATAGAAATAACCCCAATCTATACGGTGGTCATCACCACTTTTGTTAAGAGGCTTCTGAACGGAGTTACCCATCTTCATTCCCTTTACACACTTGCAAGGCTCTACTTCGCAAGTCTCAACTGGCGACTGTCCCGCATGATCAAGACAAAGCTCCTCGCTTGCCTTTACACAAGCGCTTACAGTATGAGTTTTTCCATCGATCGATTCATACGAGAGAGCCATATACGACACAGGACGTGTCAAAAGGCGATAATCGTCGGGCAAAACGGGAGTAGTAAACACCGCAGTCAGACGGATACCGTCCTTTTCAAAGACCGCAGTCGTTGTGAGCGCGTCGATGTCAAGCGATACCTGTTCCATCTTGTGAAGATTACGGTGGTATCCAAGGAAAGAATACGTCTTTCCGTCGATATCTACTGTTCCTACAATAGAATTGTTCTTCCCTGTCCAATGCATAGTTTTTACGGAATTTATAGCTTCACTTTGCGACCATACCGAGAAAAACGGATCTACTGTGATAAGCGGGATAGCTGGAGCTCTCATTTTCATTTTTTTCTTCTCAACTTTCTATATTATTTTTATTTTATACTAATCTACACTTTTATTATATAGTATAAAAAAGGGATAATCAAGAGTCATATACATTTTTGTCCAACATATGTTCATTTTTGGCCAACGCCGATAATCGGTTGACCCATACACAGCACGTATCTGTTGAAAATAGTTCTCTTTAATTTAAACATTTAAGCCTCTCAAACATTTGTTCGAGAGGCTTTGTTCATATTATAAAAAGAAAAATCATATTTTCTATTGACATTCACCAAATAAAATGCTATAATCTTTTGGTGCTCAAAAAAACTACATTAATAATATATATCGGAGGTAATTATGCAGATATTACTCACTCTGTCCATCGCACTTTTCGCGGGACTTATGCTTTCGCGTTTGGCAAAAGTTTTGAAGCTCCCCGCGGTCACAGCGTATCTTGTGGCAGGTATCCTGATAGGTCCTTTCCTTTTCGGGTCGCTCTTTATTCCTGGTGCTGAAGGAGCAAAATATTTTCTCGGATTCACAAAAGACCAAATAAGCAGCTCTTACTTCGAAATAGTCGCTGACGTAGCGCTCGGATTTATCGCGTTTTCTATCGGTAATGAATTCCGTCTGTCTCAGCTCAAAAAAACAGGTAAGCAAGCAACCGTTATTGGAATATTCCAAGCAGTAGTAACTACTATCCTAGTTGACGCGGCGCTCATAGGACTTCACTTCCTTATGCCGAATGTGCTCTCGCTCCCCGCGGCTATCGTTCTCGGAGCAGTAGCCTCCGCAACCGCTCCCGCGGCAACGCTTATGGTCGTCCGTCAGTACAAGGCAAAAGGTCCTGTAACAGACGTTCTTCTTCCCGTAGTCGCGCTTGACGATGCTGTAGGACTTATGCTTTTCGCAATATCCTTCGGCATAGCAAAGGCTATGATGGCAGGTCCGATAAACCTCGTTTCCGTAATTGTTGAACCTATCCTCGAGGTGATCCTTTCCCTCGTTCTCGGAACGGTCATGGGCTTGCTCTTCTCATTTTTCGAAAGATTTTTCCATTCCCGCTCCAAGCGTTTGACCATGTCGGTCACATTTGTATTCCTTACCGTTGCTCTGGCGATGATAAAATTCGATATCGGCGGCGTGCACGTGGGATTCTCTTCTCTGCTTGTATGCATGATGCTCGGAACTATATTCTGCAACGTCTGTGACTTCTCCGAGGAGCTCATGGACAGAGTCGACCGCTGGACAGCTCCCCTTTTCGTTATATTCTTCGTATTGAGCGGCGCAGAGCTTGACCTCAGCGTTTTTACGAGCGTATCTATCGTAATAGTCGGTATCGTTTACATAATCTCGCGCTCCGTCGGAAAATATACAGGAGCATTTATTAGTTCAAAAGCCTCAAAAAGCGAACCGAATATCGTAAAATATCTCGGTATCACTCTTCTTCCTCAAGCGGGAGTTGCTCTCGGAATGGCAAACAAAGCAGGTGCGGAGCTTGGAGAAACAGGCGCAATAGTTGCGCAAATAACGCTATTTGCAGTTCTCGTATACGAGCTTGTTGGTCCTGCTCTCACAAAAATGGCACTCCTTAAAGCAGGAGAGATCAAACCAGATGGCAAAACAAGTTCAAGAGGGATCATACATCATCATAAAAAACCCGAATAACAAAAAATCGGTTCTCAAAAGAGAACCGATTTTTATTTTATTTATAGTACATAACGGACATACTATAAAAAAGAAATATGAGGTGTTTATTATGCAATACGTGGTTTTACAGGTGATCCTGAAAGAAAAATTTATAGGTGCGGGGTCGAAAAACCTTTCCGAGCTTGAAGAGATCATAAACGGTCAGGCGGCAAAGGGCTACCGCCTACACACTATCTCAACGGCATCGTCGGGAACAAAGGGATTCCTTGGCGGAGACAGAATACAGGCAACTCTCGTTTTTGAGAAAGTGTAATGTTGCAGAAGACTCGGGACGTGTTTTCCGCTTTTTCAAAAGCGATCCGCGTCCCCTCTCTTCAAAACGCCGTCTAAATAAGTCCGAAGCTCAGATACGTTTCCGTCAAAAACGTATCCTGTAATACCTATCTTCTCCGCCGCTTCCGTATTTTCCTTTCGGTCGTCTACAAATACCGTCTCGCGCGGGTCTATATTACATTCCTCACACAGATATTCGTATATATCCAAATCAGGCTTTACCTTTCCGCACACCGCCGAAAAGATACACTTGTCCACAAGCTTCAATATCGGTATCTCGCTCGAGTGCTCGGCAAAATAGACCGATATATTCGAAAGGAGGAACACGGAAGCTCCAAACTCATTCTTTATATGAACAATAAGCTCCCTCATTCCCTCTATTTCGGGAATATTGTATATCCAATTATAATGTATCTTTTCCGCTGCCTCCCAGAGCCGCACGGGAATTCTCTTTTTGACCGCCTCAACGACCTGTGCATCGTATATCGTTCCCGCGTCAAGCTGATCCCAATAAAGCCGATCAAAGACGACGTTCGCAAGAAGCCGCGCGTCCTCGGGATCAAAAACGTATCTTCCTACCATATAAGACGGCTCAAAGCGCACCAAAACCTGTCCAAAATCAAAAACAACGTTTTTCATATTTCTATCCTTAATCTATTTTTTTATATAAAGATTATATCACAATTTGCTTTTATGTCAATACAAAAAACAGCAAATTTTCATTTTCAAAACAACAAGATCTCCCATAAAAGACCATAGTCTTTTATGGGAGATCTGATCATCGCATCAATCAAACGCAAAGATCGTTTCACGCGGCAGCCGCCGCTTTCAGATAGCTTTCAATAATGACTCTGTCGTAAACTATCATATCCTTGAAATCTTCAAGTTCATCTGCGGGAACAAAAATACTCTTCAGATTTCCGCAATTATAGAATATCTCGTATCCTATAAACATAGAGATCGTTTCATTTTCGTCGTCCTGGAAAGTAATGCTTGCGAGGTTAAAGCAACCCTCAAAAGCGTTGCTGGAGATCGTAACGTCTCCCTCGAATGTGACAGTCTCCAAGAATCCATTATTTCTGAACGCACTGGAGGAGATGACCTTTACGGTATCTGCTACCTTGTAGCTCTTTTCATTGTTACCCACAGGGTAAAGCAAGAGCATACTGCCATCGCCGTTGTAAAGAGCTCCTCTTTCGTCTGTCGTGAAATAAACGCTTACTCCATTAGGCGCTTCCGTCATAGAGAATTTCATAAGATTTAACGGAATAGCATCATATCCGAAGTCAAGTGTGCGCATTCCGTAAGGAAGCTTGAGCTCACTGAACTTAAACAAGGTAGCTATGTTCTTTATAACGTCTCCGTTGATGTAAACGACAGTATAATCGCCCACGCTCAATGCGGTATCCTTGGCAATATCAAGCGTTTCCTTCATAGCCGTCATCACTTCCGTGATCAAGGCATTTGCTTTTTCCTCAGTCAAAACGAGGTCTCCCGAAGGTTCGGTCTCTTCACCCTCTGCCGCGGTTTCTGTCTCTCCGCCCTCGGTCTCTTCACCGTCACCCTCATTTTCCGAAGTGCTTGATGTAGTCAATACCTCAAGGAAATATTCCTTAAGAACCGTCCAATTTGCAGAATCGTCAATGAATGCTTTAAGTACGTCTTGATCTGTACTCGATTCGGTAATTCCAAGCTTGGTAAGATATCCGCTATAGGTAATACTTGTGTCGCCAAAGAGTTCCGCCATATTCTCAAGCAGTCTCTCTATTCTCGGCAGAGCATCTGTGGTCGGGAAATTAAGCTTAGACGGAATTGTCAGAGTATCGATGTTTACCTCTTTCCAACCCTCTATCATCTGCGCACCCGTGATCTTTGCTTCCCGCGTTCCGTCAATAATATCCCAATAATACAAGATCTTATTGATCTCAATACTGTTGTCGTAGTATTCGAAGTTATCCTTGGGTAAGCCGCACCAGTAAGCCGCACCGTTTGCAAGGAATCCCGCTTGCTCACGAACGATCATAGTGATCTTCTCTACGTCAGTTTCTTCACCTTTAAGATAAAACGGGTCACTTGCTTTTGGCACTGTAGCACTTTGAATCGTAATAGTATTCAAAGACTTTAAGTTATAGAACATATACGTTCCGAGATCTTTTGTATTCGGGCCAAGAGTGATCTTTGTCAATGCCGAAGCACAGAACGGACCATTCCTGTAACCCGTTGATTTTTCAAACGCAGGTAGCTCTATCTCAGTCAGATTACTGCAGCCATAGAACGAATTTTCAGATATCGTTTTTACGTGCTTAGCCGTGATTTTTTTCATTTTCGCTCCCGAGAACGCATCGCTTCCAATCACCTCAACGTTTGCAAGGTCAAATTCCTCTGCGGCGCAGTTTGTAAAGATCGAAGAGCCTATCGTCTTTACCTGAGACGAGATAGTTATCTTTTTACAGTCGGTAAACGTTACGTTCGAGAATGCTCCGCTCTGTATTTCGTTTATATAACCTATCTGTGTTTCAGAATTACCTGTATCAAAGTCGTAAACGTGAACCGCTTCTCCCAAGAACTCTACCGTATCTTCTGTTATGTGCAGAGTGGAAGGCATAACAAAATCGCCTGAAATAGTAGATTTGTTATACTTTCGGTATGTGTAAGTATCCTCTCCGTTTTGAGTAAGAATGACAGTAGGTATGCTTATAGAATCTGTCATTCCGCTCATGCTGATTTCGGTAGTCTCAAAATCAACGTACGCGAGATCGTTCAAGCTTTCAATAAGTATCTCATACGAGTTAGCATTGCCAGATTCCGCAATTACACTGTTTTCGCCCGAAACGATCGCAAGGAATTTTGCGGTGCTATCATGATACCATCCAAACTCCGGTATCTTTATGCTTCCGTCTTCTCTTCGCACACCATCAATGGTAATCAGTTTAAGATTTGAACAGAGCCAAAAAGCCCATGTTTTTTCAGTTCCGAGATTATCCAAAGGTCCGAGATTTGCATATCTCAAATTGGTACATGATATGAAATATCCGGGATAGTCGGTTCCGCTCGGTTTAGCATAAACGTATCTCCACTCGGGAAGATCCACACTATACATTTGTGCGGCATAGAAAGCATGCGCTCCTATTCTCTTTACATTAGGACCACTTACCGTTATCATTTTATTACTTTGAAAAGCATGATTCTTTATATTGACAACGTTATTAAGATCAAGCGTATGATAAACCTTATTAGAATCGTAAAACGCGTAACTCTCTATCTGTGTAACACGGTCAGGAAGTCTCAAAACGCTATTCGAATTTGTCGCAGTTGTAATAGCCATATACCGAAAAGCATTAGCACCTATAGTATGCACATCATCTGGAAGTCCGTCAAAAACGTTGTCTGCTTCACAGGTAGTATACGTAGTTATCAACAACGTTTCATCATATACCACAAACTTAGGAACAGTAAATACGTCATAGTCTGCGGGAGCAGGCGCAAACTCAAGATCTGCTCTTGCCGCCTCAAACATACTTACCTTATTTCCGCTATAATATGAATAATATTCGCCGGTAATCACTAATCTTACTTTACCGCTACCCGAAACAAGATTCGTCGGCGAGCTAACAGACGTATAGCTACTTCCGTCTGTTGGCGGATTTATTATGAAAAGATTGACCGACTTACAAGTCTCGGCAAAGGTTGCACACTTTGTCGTCGTGTGGTTTCGGTTTACTATGCCCGTTTCCAACCAATTCAAGTTTTCACATTTATAGATGATAGACACCGTACTGTCCGCCTCGCCTATCGACGTCAATGACGGCAATACCAACCTATAAAGCGAATTACAGTTAGCTATCGCGCGCGTTCCGCAATGTGTAACGTTTTCTCCATATATCGCATAAATATCGTTACAATTATTAAACGCTTCTTTGCTTATGGTCTTCATCTTTTCGCCGAATCTCAATACGTAACGAGATGCAGTTCCGTTCAATCGCGTTCCCGTATTCGCGCCCGTATTATAAAAGGCATATCTTCCGATCGACTCAATATCGTACGTTACGTATCCAACCTTAATAGACGACATATCGATATCGTAATAGCTTCGTTCGACACCGTCCACGGTAAGTGTACGCTGAACGTTAGATGCAAAAGCATCTATCCAGTTAGCCTTGAGATTATCCCAAACAACAAACTCGCAGCCTGTCGTCGTGAGCTTTAAGAAGAACGTTCCGTATTCTGTATCGAAACGATCCGCTTTAATGAAAACATTTCCCGCGTTAGCCGAATACTTGCCCACGATTTCTTCGTTTGGAACAAATATCAACGAGTTATTTCCAAGAGTAAGAGCTGTGTCGCCCTGAACATAGATATATTTAATATATCCTGCTGTATTATCCGGATTGTTTTTGATAAAGGTATTTGCGGTTACTTCTCTTACAGTAATGGGAATAGATACCTCGTCAACCAATGTCTGACTGAAGAGGTAAGATCCCCAGATAGTATCGGAGTAAGGCATTTTTACGGTCCTGAGGTTACTAAGACCCAAAAAGGCGTTAGTAGGAACGGTACTGTTTACCGATATAGCATCGGTAAGGTCAAGATACGTCAGTCCCGTCATATTCTGACGGATAAACATATAGTCCGCCTCGCTCATCTGCTCGTTGTTACACAAGATAGTAAGATGAGTGATCTGATCCAACGGAAGTATTTTTGTCTCGTCATCCGCGTTTACGTACTTAGTCAGAATAGTATTGATATCGGTCGACAAGCCGATTTCCTGTTGCTCCTTGGTTTTCATATAGTGGAGTGTCAACTTCTTGGGATCGTTATCGTCTTTTTCCACCAGAACTTCCTTTGTGATGACCATAATATGCTCATTCTTAAACGCGCTTCGGCTTTCGTCAACAGTCGTATCATATGCGCTCAAGTGCTTTGAAATTCTGGTATTTCCGTCCGTTATCGTATCGGTAACAGGAGTTGCCCACTGCGGTAAAATGATGGCTTCGCGTATCGTATTCTGATTTTCTATCGAAATACTTAATCCCGAGAAGCTGTTTGCCGCATTTTGCTCAGACATCTGAGCAAGGTCTATTTTCTTGATCGTACCTTCGTTATTGATCTTCATACGGTAAAGGTGCGAGTTACTCGATACTCGGAGCTCTCCTACCTCCGTATATTTCTTAACAAGCAAGGACGGCATATCTCTGAATCTGAGTGTTTTCAAATCGGCATTAGTATGAGTGATCTTTGCTCGGTCAATGATCATACCGTAGTTCATTTCGTTACCGTCACCGTCGATACCGTCAACGTGATAAGCAACACTCGCCGTAAAGTTTCCTTGAACCTCGATATCGTTAGTTCCCTTTCCGGTAAAGGTAATCGAGGATGCGGGGGTCTCGATATGAACGTTTCCGCCAGAGCCGCTGGACTCGTGAGTCAAAACTCTTAAAGTTCCGTTAATAGACGTGTCTACAGAAAAATTTCCCGCTCCGGTATAATTGTATCTCAAATCGCCTCGAACTGTCAGAGTCGCGCCCTCTATTCTGAGATTTAAAGGACGGTTGATAATAAGGTCTCCAAGGTACTCGATAGGTCCTTTTACTACAATCGTTTCATTAGGGGTATAATTTGCAAGTTCTCTTTCAAACGCCTCAAGAGTCGTTACAGGACGTTCTGCCTGCTGGTTGTAGTCCTCAAGTCCGCCCTTTTGCGCAACGCACAAGGTAGGAGCAAGCTCGATATTCTGGTCAGTATAATCCGCCGACTTAGCTCTTTCTTGAAGTCCGAACGTCAGCTTGATATACCAATATTTAGATCCGCCCTCCAAGGACGTGGTATGTGTCGTGTTCTGAATACTGCTTAACGGATCTCTGGCATCTGTGGTTGAATTCTCGAAAACCGTCTCGGGATTTGAAAAAGTTCCCGATGATCTCGTATCAACGTTGTACCAGAAGCCTCCCGCAACGCGAAGATTTTCTATCTGGGGATTAAAGGTAAGTGAAACATCAAGATCCACAGAATCCGACAGACGCTCTATCACATAATAAAAAACTCCGTCTTTTTCCATAGTAACGTTAGGCGTCTTGCTATCCGAAACGATAGAAGAAATACCGCTTACAGGAGACTGAGATATCTCCGTGTTTCCTTCATCGTCAACACCTATAGGATAATAACCCGTCTGTTCTTCAAAATTGAATGTCTTTTCATAATCCTTAGAATCGGTACTGTAAGCAAAATTTTTCTTGACTGCCGACGTTTCTCCCGAGTCATATGTTTGATATCCAATAAATCTGTATGATATCTTTCCCGTACTAACGTCAACGCCGTTCATTGCGATCTTATGTCTGAACCAAGCAAACGAAAAAGCGGAAAAAGCAAACATAAGAGCCAAAAGAAGCGCCGATATGACAAGCGCTTTTTTGCTGATGCGTAGCTTGATCTTTTTTGAATTAATCATTCTGCTGCTCCTCCTCTTCCTCTTCCTTTTCTTTTTCTTTTTCTTTTTTTAATTCTAACGCGAGATTCACGACCTCAAATATGATCATTCCCGCCAAGGGCAGCATTACGAGAAAAATAAATCCCGCAGTACTGCTAAATATCTTATAAAGAGGTCCGATAAGAACCGTCTTGTATTTCATGACGGCAACAACGTCCGATCCCTTAATAGGACGGTCAGGCGAGGGATTTGCTACACCTTGGGTAACTATGGTCGCATCACTTCCCTCTCCGTCAATGCTGATAATTTTATGGGTAATGATCTTCCCTTCAATATCTCCGCCGCGTCCCACGTACTGCACCACGTCGTCAACATCAAGCGTTTCATTTTCATATTTCTTTGAAACGATAACATCGCCCACGTTGATCTCGGGGCTCATACTGGGAGATACTATAACATACATATGATATCCAAACAGTGAAGGAACTCCTCCGCTGATCTTTGTTATAACAATAAAAATTATTATAACTATCTCTAACGCGATAACCGCACTGCTTAATATACTAACCGCTTTTTTTAGAAGCTTGTTTTTTTTCATCAAATTTCTAACGCCCTCAAACTCATAATCTTAAAATCCAATCCCTGATAGCTATTATCCATACTGGGACTAAAATAGAATGAACATCTTATATCCACGTAATCATATTTTCCTGTCGGAGGAACAAAAATGCTATCATAAAGAGATATGGAATACGACCCATCGCCAAGATCCGTTGCCAATGACCGTGTCAATGAAACGTACTTCTCATCAGGCTTTTTTGCCGCGGGATAATTGGCATACGAGGTTCCGGGATACGTTCTCATCTCTATCACTCCGTTATTTTCGGGCATAAGCTTTTCGCTGCAACGAAACTCGGGGATCGAAAGAGATATTTGTATCATGTTTTTAGAAATGTTTTGCAAACGAATAATAAAAGATACGTTTTTGTTTGGTATAACGTTCTTTATAGACACAAGACTCTGAGGTTCAAGCTCATCCTTCGTTGTACTGATAAGCTCCGCATCATCGGAGCCGTCCTTTTGCAACCAAAGCTCCATAATGATATTTTCAGGAGCGATCGTAATAGTTCCCTGTTTATCGTAATCAAGAACGACACTGTCTACTATGATCTTCTCTTTTTCAAGAATCCAGGCAAAAGAAGCGGTTATACACAACAACAAGCTAATAAAAATCATAAATATTCTTTTCTTTACCATACGCTTCTTCCTCCCTTCCTTTCAGGTATACGCTGATTTGATTAAATATTGTTTTACTTAGTTAACGTAAACGAGCTGAATTTCAGCAGAAGATCGATCTCGCCGCCCGCGATGCTGGACTGACACGCGGGATCCGTACCTTCTACCCAAATTCGAATGGTTATCTTTACAGGCTCTGTTCCGCTGATGTTGAACAATGCTCTGTTAGGATCGCTGTTCTTTCCGTCATAGTTAGAAAAATGCTCTACTCTTGTAGATCTGACGATCTTTGTCTCAGGATCATATGTATCGTCCCAGTTGGTTCGCTCCACCAATACAAGATTGTTATCCTCGTCATACGTTTCTCTGTAAAAGTCCTGACCGTCCATTATATATTTCTTGGCATCTGTGGGATCAGTAGCATTGGTTACCGCGGTTTTGTCTAAATATTTCTTATTGCCATCAGTATTCCACGCCTCGTTGGTGTCGGCAAAAATTATTGTATGATCCTTACATGTTATAGATACGCGGATCGCCTGTGCGTATTCCTTGCTTTCGGGATCAGATTCATTTTCCTTTGAGTCCCTGATATATGCCTCTTCCAAATAAACGTAACGAAGATTGTTCGTTTCGTCCTCAGGAGCATACAGCGTAAAATCAAATTCAAGATATCCGTTTGCGTTTCCCATAATGGTCGCGGTCGTATAATCATTTGGATCAAGATGCTGGTAATACTCTTCGCCCTCTGCTCCCTGCGTAACAACTGTAAAGAAATCTCCGGTCTCTCCTGTAATATTTGATACGGGATGGAACTTGAAATCATTGAAGGAGGCACCAAGAATATCATTGATCGTTTTTCCCGAGGTGTTTTCTTCTCCGAATTGAAACATCAATGAGCCACCGGTAGTGATCATGATCTTTTCCTGTTCAATATAAGGAGTCCATTCTCTCCTTATCCAGGAATAGCTGGCGTATGTAAATATTACGATCATTATCGCGATCATAACGATCGGACGTATCGCTTTTTTCCAAAATCCGCTTTTTCGAATCATATGATAACCTCCTTTCCCATTGTTCCGATTATATTGATGCATTTTTTATCTTTGGTAAAGCTATGACGCAGCTACGAAAGAAAAAGTCTTTACCGAGCTTCGCTTATAACCTTCCGTTTCTTTGAATCTTATATGAATATCATCGGTTGAATCTATAAGAGCCTGATCTATAGCTCCTGTATAATCGCTCCAATCTATACCGTTGAAGCTATATTCCAAACCGTCAAGGGCGTTTCCGTCAGTTGATGAAAACGTTCTGTTCGCTTTATCATAGCTGATAGATTCGAGTCTTCCCTCGTTTTCATTGGCAGATTTCTTGAAGGAAACAAACTTAAATTTATATTGCAACGAGCCGCCGATCAAAGCTTTGTCTGCCTCACGGTCAGTTCCCTCGACCCATATGCGTATGCTAAGGCTTTTTTCCTGCACACGTCCGTCTGCGTTATCGGTAAAATCCAATATCGGAACGGCATCGTTTATCATAGCGGTAGAATTTTCATCGGCTACCTTTGCAAGATTATTTCCGACAGTGATCTTTCCGTTGCAATAATCAAGATCCGACCAATAAAAAGATTTCATTTTATCTTCGGATTTCAGCTGATATCCGTAAGGATATTCGGTCTTGACCGTCTTTTCTTCACCTATCACGCTGTCAACCGTCGTAAAGACCTCTCTGGTCGCACTATCTGTAGAAAAGCTTGTTCCCGATTCGGTTTCCGACAATTTATATTTGTCATTCGGTATCCATATTTTTGCGGAAGGCTTTGCTAAATCTGCGTTTTCCACAAAAGCAACGCGAACCGCGCCCGCGATACCGTCTCGGCTATGATCGCCGCTCAGCGACTTATTTCCATCAGGGAGCTGATCTGTGGGAGTATTTATATTAGGTCCGATCACCGCGGATTCATTTGACAAATATACCTCTACGGCATCAGATGTTCTGAATTTCAGATTGACCGTAATATAATATTTATCTTGTTCCTCGGTCTCGTTTATATACGTAAACGTAGACGGGTCATCCAATGTCTCGTCGTGTGTATCAAGAACGATAGGACAGTAAAAATCCACTCCATCACCCGTAATATCGGGATAAGTCATCATTTTTGTCGTGATGTTGTGATAGTTATCCCAATTTCCGTCATAGCATATCTCCAATCCGCTTCCCGACATGATAGACATATTTCCGTCACTGTGTACCGATGCGTTCTTGTCAAAAATGAACCAAGAAAAGGTCGCCGTCGCAAATGCGCACAACAAAACGATATTCACAATTATCACTAAGCGGGAATACCGCCTTTTCTTTTCAATGCGTTTCACTCTGTCTCAGACTCCTTTTCATCATCTACGGTAAAATCAAATATTGCCGCAACCTGACCTCCGATCATTTCGTTACGACACTCTCTGTCTTCACCGTCTAACCATATCACCAGCTTAAGATCGATAGGTGTGTTGGGTTGCATCTCGCAAATTATAATATCTTCTTCAAGATTTCCCCACACGTAACGAACTCCTTCGATCTCCTTAACACCGAAAGCTTTTCCCTCGGTTTCTATTAAAATCGGTTCTTCGTCTGTTGAAGATCTGAATTTGTAAGTTTCCTCTACAGCTCCGCTTTCGTTGATGATCAATCCGCCTTCGCCGTTGGGAGTTATCTCTGTTTGAGCATTTGGTATCCAAACGCTTACCAAACGATACGCGTCTTCTTCCTTTACCATAAAAGCCACTCTCATAGCCGCGCATATCTGTCCCGCATCTACTCCCTCGTACGGATAGACGATATCCCCCTCCGCGGGTGTAAGAGACGAGGTCTTTGCCAATTTTAAATGATTTTGGTTTTCTACCAGCATGGAAAAATGCGCTTCGAATATACCGTAAGATTCTATATCTTTAATGGCTTCAAAGTCTTGGACCTCTAATATCTCCGTTGCGGAATTTCTGCCAAGTACCGAATCAAAAAACTGACTTCCGTCTCCTGATACGGGTTTCATAGGCGTATCGGGAAAATTCAGATGTATCTTCTTTTTCCAATCGGTATCCGATGAAAATTTGACCATCAAATTATCCGCGGGGGTTACGTCAACAGTAATTCCCGAAACAGTTGCGGTCTTACCGTTATAGAACCAAGAAAAGCTCACGGCAATCATGATAAGTAACGAAGAAATTACAAACATGGAACCGAATATTATTTTTTTTCGTTTGAGTGCCCTCTCACGATTTATTTTCATCATTCTGCCTCTTTTGTAATCTGTGCTTATTTCGTTGCTTCTTTCTTGAAGGATCATACTGCTTCTTCACAGGCTTTGCGGGTTGAGGAACAACAGGTTTTTGTTGTTCGGGTTGAACGGGAGGCTTCGGAGCTTCCACAACCTGTTTTTGGGGTTCAACAGATGCCTTCTTATCTTGTTTGGGCGTATTTCCTTTTCGCATGATCAGTCCAACACCGCTCCATTTAAGCAAATTGTCTTTTATTGCTTTTCTCTTTGCGAGTGCCTCTTCTCTTATGCGTTTTTCTTCTGCGAGCCGCGCTTCCTCCGCAAGTCTCACTTCTTCGGCAAGTCTCGCTTCTTCCGCAAGTCGCATTTCTTCCGCAAGTCGTGCTTCTTCCGCAAGCCGTGCTTCCTCTGCGAGCCGCGCTTCTTCCGCAAGTCTCGCTTCCTCGGCGAGTCGTGCTTCTTCGGCAAGTCTCGTTTCCTCGGCGAGTCGTGCTTCTTCCGCAAGTCTCGCTTCTTCGGCTATGCGTTCTTCTTCTGCAATTCTAAGCTGCTCCGCGATTCTCGCTTCCTCGGCAAGTCTCGCCTCTTCGGCAAGTCGAGCCTCCTCGGCTATGCGATTCGCTTCCGCAATTCTTGCCTGCTCCGCAAGTCGTGCTTCTTCCGCAAGTCTCGCTTCCTCGGCGAGCCGCGCCTCCTCGGCAAGTCTCGCTTCTTCCGCAAGTCTCTTTTTCTCCAACGCTTCCGCACGAGCTCTTTCCTGAGCCAGTTTTTCCTCGCGTCTTTTTTTTCTCAACTCGCGTTGCTTGTTCTCCTCGGCGATCCTTTCGGTCTCCAAAGAGATAGTTCTTGCGATAACGTCCTTGATCTTATTGAACTGTGTACGTTCCCTCTGCTTTTTACGTTCAAGACGTTCAACAAAAACTCGCTTTATTTCATCGACCTCCATATCGTAATTTTCGATAATATCATCGATATCCTTCTTTACGATATTGAGCTCGCTCTCTTGCTTTCTTTCATTATAATCTCCGATCTCCTCCATAGAGCCCGAATTTCTCTTCATCATAACGTATTGAAGCGCCAAAACCGAAAAAATATCGTTCAGATATTCGTCCGACGGAGTTGCCTGACGCTCTATATGGCTGATGCTGTATCCAACCTCGTTATATTGCTCGACGAACATCCAAAGGTCTACTGCCTTTCGGAAATTCGGGTTTTTCTTGAGCACATTTGTCATATTCAAAGGTGGGCGAACGAGGGTACACCCTGCCAGAGCCTTGATAAGAGCCGAACCTTGAAAGCTATACAGTATTTTGCGTACACGCTCTATTCTCTGCATAGAGTTCAACTGAGTAACGTCTGCATCCACCCTCATTTGATCTTCCTGAAGCTCAACGTGAGGTGTTATGCATGAAATATTGATATCGTATTTAAACTGATCGTGTCCCGCCTCACAGTTTCCGTCAAGCTTCAAATCAAACTGATCCTGCGTTTCATTTCCCGTTATAAGCGCTTGAAGTCTTTTATCCAAAAAATACTCAAGCTTCTGCAATAAGGTATATATAAATCGGTTTTCGTATGTATCGAAGCTCTCTTCCTTAACTATGTTAAGCATACGCTGAGGCGTAACTTCATCGCCCTTGACCATAGCGATCATATTCGTATGCTGAGCAAGATGTCTTATCGATTCCGTGCTGACAGTACGGACCATTTCGATCGGTACTATCTCCTCTTCGTTCTTTATATAACGCTGAGGTGTACGAATAATGGTATCCAGAGCGACTATGCTGTCCTCGATCATTTCCACCCAAGACAGATCGATGTTTCTCTCAACGAATTTCTCATAAATAGATACGTTACAAACTCCGCTTCGCACGGAATTCAGAAAATATTCGTGAAAACCATTAGAGGAAAGCTCACTGATAAACCCGTGGGTAAATTGATTATAATATTCCTCTACCTGCGTTCTTCCTATGTCTGCCACCGTGAGCTCACCTCCTGTTTCTCAAAATCTAAAAAATTAAACCAGCTTCTTAAGTCTGCGCAAATAAGCCTTTGCTTCCTGCATATTTTCCTCTCCGAAGAGCTCGGAAAGGTAGCTTATCAATCCGTCTATTTCGTCACGGATAAACGCGAGGTTCAAGCCCTCGAACTTTCTGAATATCTTATTAGTCAAAACGTAGTCAAGTCCGTCGACCTCAGTTCCGCCACAGCCAACGTAAACGGGAACGAAATCTCGGAGCTGTTTAACGATACGGTTACCAAATGCCAATCTGAAGTGCTCGATTACGTAGTCGTCAAGCTTTGCTACCTTTTCCATTGTTTCATCGCCGACCTTGTATTTTTCCTTTGCTTCGGCGAACATATTTTCAAGATGCTTATACGACAAATTCAAATTTTCGGTAAAGGGAGCGTCAAATTTCACGCCCTTGGAGTCGATATTGATCGGGATCGCACGGTCGTAAACCTTATCGGAGATAGCGAAGGTCGAGTCGTCGTTGTTTGCCGTTCCTACGTACCACATATTTTCGGGAAGAACAAAGCGTCCGTTTTCAATGTGCTTAGGGTCTGTGGGCCAACCGCTTGGAACGAGGTCAACTATCCACTCGTCACGCGAAGGCATTTCGAGAATAGAGAGCATTTCCGCGAAGTAATACTCAACTCGCGCGATGTTCATCTCGTCGAGAATGGTAAGATATACCTTGTCTGTGTATGTAGCCTCGTACATTCTCTTTAAGACCTCGGTCTCCGAGAATCTCTTTGTAAATTCATTAAAGTATCCGAAAAGTTCGCTTCGGTCACGCCACGAGGGCTGAACAGATGCAATCTGAGTGTCGTTTTCAAGGAATTTACCCCATGCGTAAGGCAACGAGGTCTTACCTGTACCTGAAATACCCTGAAGAATGATCAATCTCGTGGACGAGAAAGCGGCAAGGAACAATCTGATAACTCTTTCCTCGTAATAAAGTCCCATACGCGAGCAAGCGTAGTTTCTGAATCTCTGAACTATACCCTCAAGAGAGATCTCGTTATCAAAGACCTCAGATTCTCTGTCATAGTCCTTGTACTGCGCGTCTACCTGAGTAAGCTTATAGAATCGGCTCTCGCCTTCCTTGAGTACGCTTTCGCTCTCACCTCTGCCAGAGGTATCGCCTCCCGCAGCGTCGGAAATATATCCAAGATCGGGCGCGCCCGCCTTGATAGCGAGTATTCTGTCCTTCTCCTTGGTCAAGCGAATGACCTGCGCATTCAGCTTGCTGACCTCTCCGACAAGAGCCAATTGGTTTTTGACAGCGTGATAAGCGTGTATTCTGCGCTTTACGAAAATAACGACAAGCATTATCAAGCCCGCAAGCAGAGCAAGAACGATAAGCACCGTCAAAATTGCCATTATCCACGCCAAAACGTTAAAGCCGCCGCTGAATTCCTCAAAGATCTCGATATAATCGGGAACGTCCACCAGCGCAAACAATCCTCCGAAGATCCCCGCTAAAATGCTCCAGAATCCCCCGAAAAACTGCTTTAATATTTGATATAAAAATTCTACGTAAGATGCCATGATACGTCCCCTATCTTAATGTAGTGTAAAATATGCTTATGTATTGCTGTCGCCGTTATCGGCATTGTTTTCAATTTTAATTTGTTCCTCGACAGAAGCAGCCTTCTCTGCCTCATCTGTCTGAGCTTGCATCTTTGCGAGATACTCGCGGATTATCGCGTCCTTTGCTTCGTCGGAAACGTTGTCCTTTGCTTCCTCAAGCATCTGCTCTTTTTTATTTTGGAGATAAATAGAGATCAGCTTGTATACCTGCCATGCGATAAACGCAAGCATAGGAAGAACGAGACAGATAATAAATCCGACGGGTTCTTTCAAAAAGTCGATAAATCCGCCAACGAGCGGTATGTGGAATTTGTACACAGAGTTCACGTCATGGATCGTTTTCCAATCCGCATCGGGAGCGGGACAACGTTCTCTGTTGTCACCCTGTGTCTGATAAATATTTGTGCCGCCTACAGACTGTACGTCTACGACACGGTGAGTATTCTGAATGGTGTTTGTACCTACATTTTGTGTAAAGGTAATGATCGTATCCTTTTCGATCACGGTGTTCTCGTCCACCATTTTACCTACGACGATAGCGTCTTTTTCGAAGGTTCCCGACATAGAGTCGGACTGAACGCTGTTGATAACGTACCCGAAAACGTTAGCCTGCTCGCCGTTCTCCTTGTCTGCCGTAATATTTGCAACGACTAAAACCACCGATATTAAAAATATTAGAACTATAAGGATATCTAAAACAATACTGCCGATCTTTTTTAACGTTTTCATAGTTACGTCCTCATTTTTTATATTTTTTGGGGATTTTTTAACTTGATAAGATATAATTTAAAAAATGTCCTTTTTTACGGGCGAATGCCCACGGCGGTCTTCACCGCCGTGGGTTACCCAGCTTTCTCATTTCAAATTAGTTGAAACGAATCTTTAGCCTCGATAAATTAGAAAATACGTAGTCCGAAAACCACTTTAATTATGCAACAACTTCAAAAACAAGATCAACTTTCAAAGCAGAGCTGGAGATTGCGTTTGTACAATCACTATCCTGTCCTTCAAGCCAAACATAAACATCAATTTCGATAATCGTTTGAGCAGGAATAACAATCTCAAAAGTGGTAGCGTTGTCATTGGTAGTAACCGCAGCAAGATATGTTTCATTTGAACTGGTCATATCGAAATATCCGTCAAACGTAGTCTCTCCATCTGTAACAATATCCTCCTTAGATGCAGCCTTTACTCCATTGTAAGCAACCTTTTCACCGGCACCTGCCAAATGCGTAGCTGCGTTAGGCTCAAGAATTCCCCATTTTCCTCCAGCAACAGATGCTCCGGTTGTAACAGCAGCACCGCCGAGTTCAGGAACCTGTTTAGCTCCAATAAGCTGAATACCCAAACGAGAAGCCAAATGTCCGTTATACTCTGTATTGTTCTCAGTGATAGAGGTCATTTTTCCTTCAGTACCTGCTTTACCAAGAGCAAGCTTAAGCTCAGCTGCATTATCATTCTTTATGTAGAGCTTCTGCTTAATATAATTACCTGCTACAGACGTATCTGTCATAATCATCTTACTATTGGTTTCACTAACAGCTGCTGTAAAGAAACTCCACGCAGCGCCAGTATCATTTCCTCCCACTGTAGAAACAGGATTAACCTGTGTTGCAGAAGTGGTAAGAGGAAGAATACTTGCCCAAGAGGTTTCATCTTCCGAAATCTGAACGCCGCCAGCAGCAGATGTAACTGTCATTTGCATACCGGTAACTTGACCGGTTGTACCCTGAGTAAACCATGCGTAAGTTACGCCTGTAAGAGACATAACGCCAACTACCAACATAGCGATGGTAGATATCATAGCTTTTCTAAATGTCTTTTTCATTGTTTTTTCTCCTTAAAAATTTTTAATATATACTTTACTTGTCATTTTTTGATTGAGAATGCGTACATACCGAGGGTAAAAAGTCTAAAACGTTTTCCGCGCAAGATTGAGGCTATTTATCCTGCGTCGAATCGGTTGTAAACGTCATCGACATTTTTACGTTTCCTCCTCTGATGTTATCGAGGCATTCGGGATCGTCGCCCTCCAACCAAATGACAAGTGTATATTTAATTGTTTCGTCCTTCTTAAAACGCTCGTTGACGTTTTCAAATACTACGCCATCGTCTTTGAAAGGCTCTGTTTCAAATTCCGGCTCACCGTTTGCGCCAAGCTTTGCGTAAGTGGTCATCTCGCCGTTTTTATATAAGCGAACACGCACCGCATCATCCGCGCCTTTAACCGCGGATTCCACAGTAAAGCGCTCCGTTACGTCACACGTAATATCGCCTACGTTTCTTAAATAAAAGGTATACGCTATATAATGAGCTCCGTTATGCGATCCGTCGGTCTCGTCAAGATCATCGGGCAGCCAATCCACCGATATATTGGTCATCTGATCGATACCGTCTGCGCCAAGCACGGTGACAGGCTGCGAAAAATCCGCCGTTTCCGACAGAGAGATAGCCGCCTCTTCATCATCTGCCTTTGGCAAAATGCTAACGGTAAATACTCCTTCTTCTTTGAAAAGCATCGCCGCGCCATAAAACACAGTAAGCAACGCTACGAGCGTACAGACCGTTATCTTGGCTATCTTTAACCATTGAGCACTCTTGACCCAAATAATTATGACGTCGTAAATACCTTCAAAAAAGGCAAGTATCTTTCTCATACGGCATCACCTCCGCCCGCAAGAGCCGAGATAAACTCTTTCTCCTTCAGCGCCTCGCCGTAAAGCTCTCCGCAAGCGTATCTGACGTGTAGCTTAAGCAGTGTCTTTTCTATCGAGTGTGAATCTGCTCCCAAAAAGACAACTGACAGGTGAATGTTTCGGGCTATGTCCAACAATCCCGATGCCAATCCATACGTATTGGCATTTAACGCCATTCGCTTTGTAAACGATTGATCAATGACCAGATAGTCAAGCGGTAAGCTGTCAAGCGAACCTATCAGCGTAGATCCCTCGCTCATGCTCTTGAGCGCCATGCGGTAGCCTCCGTTACGAAGCACACCGAACAGATCGCGGTAATCAACGTCCTCAAGTAATTCAAGCCCCTTCTCGTTCACTACAAGACAGATAAGATCTTTTTTGATAGAATACTTTTTTATCAGCTTGATCATATCGGGCACGAATTTTTTCGCGGAAAAGCATGCGGGGTCTATGTCAAGGATTATCGGCAACGATTCTCCGCCGCGTTCTTGCAATCGGTCGAGTGTCTGACACAAACGCTCCGCCATCAAAAGTGTAAGACGGGCAGTTTGAGACGTCATATTTGCAACGGGAATAAATACGTTCGCGTCGACCACTCCGTAAAACGGATCGTTTATGACGGTTTTAACGTAAAATTCTCTCGTTTCATTTTCAATGATGTTTTTGATCTTATGGAAATGAAGCTGCAGTCCGTAATTATCGGTCTTTCTCTTATTCTTGTATCTGGAATCTATGTATTCAATGAATCCAACAAAGGCTTCTCTGTCAAACAGCATTACGTCAAGCAATTCTCCGTCAAGCTCTTTGCCAGCCATCTGCGAAAGCTTTTCGGTAAGAGCGGCTATATCCGCCGTCCCCGTGCTTCCCACGAAGAAGAGATTATCTATCGTATCCGCGATCGCCGTGATCTTTCCCGTTACCGATAAGTCTTTCCCTTTTTTCTTGCTTGGAAATCCGCAGCCGTCCGCGCTTTCGTGATGCTCGGTAATAGCTTGATATACGTATGTCTCGAATTTGCGTTCGTCGAAATCCGCAAATTTAAGATCGCACATCTCCTCGACAAGTTCCACGCCCTTTTCAACGTGACTGCGGTATATAGCCTGCTTAGCTTTTACAACGTTATGCTCGGCGTATATATTATCTATCGGCAGATCGGCTTTTCCGATATCGTGCAAGAACACCGCGGAAGAAATATGATCGGCGTTCAGCTTCTGATCAAAGAACCAATCCTCTCCTTTTATTCGCTCAAGCAAGAAGTTTGCGATGAGTTTACATCTCTTGCAGTGCTCCTGAACAGGCAAAGGAAGTTCTTTGAGCTTATTATTCAATTTTTGTCTCGAAATTCTGTTTGCCGCCATGAGCGCTCCTTTTTGGTCGCGTATTATTCCGAAACCTTTCCTTTAGGTCGTCCGCTCTCTACCACAATAGGGTCGAAATAGCTGGACAAAGAATAATACAATAGGTTAAATATGTGATATGCGTTCTCCTCGGAATCCTCGATATCTCCGTTATATACTCGAATGGCAAAATCCATCATAGTCATAAAGGTCGTATGTATCAGAGAGATAACGTCGCTTTCTTCCTTGAAAACAGGACGAAATACAGGCTCTTGGGAAACCAAAAGAGTTCTATGCTTTCTTAAAGATTGTTCGCGAAAGTATGAAGAATAATAAAACCTGACGTAGCAACGGCAACGGCATTCGTTACCAAGCAAAAAACGCCAAAGCTTATCAAAAAAATGCCTCATCCGATCACGGAACGGATACGGATCGTCAAAGAAATTTTTTAACGATTCACGAATCGTAGCGAACAGTTCGTTATCCAATACAGAAAAAGCTTCCGCATATAAAAGCTCCTTGCTTCCGAATACTCGATAGATATACACCTCGTTCAAGCGAATATTCGGATCGGCTATTCCAAGATCAACTATTGCCTTCGTGGTCGCCTTCTCAAAGCCGCAGTCTCCTATCAAATGGATAGTATTTTCGAGTAAAGCCTCTCTGATCACGTTTCCGTTTTTCATTTTTTCACCCCAAAACTCATTTTAGTAGTGTTTACTACAATTTTCCCTTAAAAAATTGTCTTTTCCTCAAAGACATTGATTTTATTACATTTGCCGAGGTTTTTTGTAAGCGAATTTGTCGAATCTTTGATTATATTTTGCTTTTGAATTTACACGATTTTAATCAGTTAATATTTTATGCATTCTTCCGAGCCATCGTAACCTGTTTCAGGTTAAATTTCCGTGCCATAAAAGAGATTATTATATAATTTTATTGTTTATAATAATTTATAAAAAATAATTTATTTAAGGAGAGGAAAATGTATAGAAGAATTCGTGACTTACGCGAAGACCGTGATATGAACCAAACTCAAATCGCAAAAATTTTAGGAATGTCACAAACAGGATACTCAAAATATGAAACAGGAGAAAATGATATACCTACACATATTTTGATAAAATTAGCTCGCTACTACGGAACAAGCATAGACTACCTTTTAGGAGAGACAAATAATCCCAAACGTTATCTTTAAAAACATTTTTATCTAAATCGTTTCCCTACTCCAAATTTACATCTAACTTTTGATCTTTTCCAAACGCCGAGTATTTTGTTTTGGGATATTATTATAACCTATTTTAGGTTATAAGTCAATACAATATCAGCAAAAAGCTATTTTTTGTGAAATCTTTAGTTAATTCACATATATTTTCACGCAAATATATAGCAATTAGCATAAGCTACTGCAATATTTTCCGTTATTTTTATCTCAAAATTCTTTTCAAAATACATATTTTGTAAAAAAATATTTATTTACAAAAAAAGAGGAGCAATTTGCTCCTCTTTTTAAAATTCATTGTGTACCTTTTCGCCCTGTTCGTAATATTTTTTATATTCTTCAGAGGGCACCATACTGCCTCCTGTTGCCCATACCAAATGCCAACCCCTTGGCAATTTTCCAAGTTTTTTCGAAAGAATAATAGGACCGAACATTCCCGCCAATGCGCTCGGCTCTAATTTTATATTTTCCCTATCCGCGAGCATTTTCAAAAGAGCGCTCATTCTTTCGTCAGAAACCGAATAACAACCGTCCATAAAATCAAACATCTGCTTTCCGACAAAACCGCTCGCTCTGCCAACCGCAAGACCGTCCGCGATAGTTTTATTCTCCACTCCGAAATCGTTTACCGATATCTCATTGTGTTTTCCCGTAGCCATACCGAGCATCATACAGCAGGATTCGGTCGGTTCCGCAAAAAAGCAGTGCACATTGTCGCCAAACTGCATCTTGAGTCCAAAGGCAACTCCGCCCGGACCGCCACCTACACCGCAGGGCAGATAAACGTACAGCGGATCTTCTTCATTTATAATTATTCCAGCCTCGTCAAATTGCTTTTTCAATCTCTCCGCGGCAACCGAATATCCCAAAAACAACGTTCTTGAATTTTCATCGTCAACAAAGTGGCAAAATTCGTCCTTTTCGGCTTCCTTTCGACCGTTTTCAACGGCAACGCTGTAATCGTTCTCGTACTCCTTGACGACGACACCCTTTGACCTCAGCATATCCTTTTTCCACTGTCTCGCGTCAGCAGACATATGTACGGTCACGTTAAATCCAAGCTTTGCGCTCATAATTCCGATAGAAAGTCCCAGATTTCCCGTAGAACCTACAGCTATCGAATATTTTGAAAAGATCTTTCTATACTTTTCGTCTGCCAAAACGGAATAATCGTCAGTCTCCTTGAGTCCGCCCTCTTGCATAGCGATCTTTTCGGCAACGTAAAGGACCTCGTAAATTCCTCCGCGGGCCTTTATAGAGCCCGAAACCGCCAGATGACTGTCAAGCTTTATCAAAAGTTTTCCGTTTATCTTTTCTCCGTATTTCTCTTCCAAGCCCGCTTTCATTTCGGGTATGGCACAAAACGGCGACTCAATTATGCCGTCATTCGCTTCCGTCTCGGGAAAAACTTTTTTCAGATAACTTGCAAATCTTGATAAACGGTCGGACGCGTCCTTTATATCCTCCGCTTGAAGCTTGGATCTCAATATAGCCAAGTCAAAAGGCAAAACATTGGGATTGAGCCACACCGTTTCTTTTTTCTCTATAATATCGCAAATAACGGGAACTTCGTCGATCCATTCGCGCAAAGTCTTCCCCGCTATGATCTTCGTTTCTTCTCTCATAATTGACCTCTTTTTGTTTATAAAAACGTTTCACATCATCGAAAATATTATACCATATGCGCAAAGAAGTGTCAAGTAGACGGAATTGCTTATAATCTGCTGTTTTTATCATTATTTTTTAATTTAGTAAGCTCAACTATACTTTTTAAATTTCAAAATTGCTTTAAACATATCTCCGTCAACTACGATTTCAAATCTTCCGTTACATATTTCGGTATAACTTTTGGCGATCGCAAGACCGAGACCGTTGCCCTCGGTCGTTCTTGATTCATCACCGCGAACAAATCTTCCCGTTATTTCATCTGCGTCAAAATCTAACGGATATGCAGAAATGTTCTTGAATTCTATCCGAACATCCCCGTCCTTTTCGGACGCAATAATGAATACACGTGTATTTTTCATAGTATATTTGAGTATATTATTTATCAAATTGCCGACAACACGCGACATCTTTCGACCATCCGCAAAAATGTATAATTCCTTGGGAGCTTCTACGCAGAATGGCAGCCCTGAACTTAAAATCTCACTATCGTACTCGCCGAGCGCTTGATTTACGAGAAGAGATACGTCGAGCTTTTCAAAAACCGCATCGTCGTTACCGCTCTGGGCTTTTGAAATATCGAACAGATCTTGAGTAAGTTTTTTTAGCCTGTCGCTTTTTTTTGCGATCACAGACACATAATCTCTTGCTTCTTCCGAAAGATCTTCTGTTTTTGATAACAGTTCGGTATAACTGATAATAGATGTGATAGGAGTTTTCAGATCGTGCGAAACATTCGTGATCAGCTCTGTCTTTAATCTTTCCGCTTTTACTTTTGCAGATACAGATTCATCAAGACCTTTGGCGATATCGTTAACGTTAGCCGCCAACAACCTCATATCGTCACATTTTAACTCAGGTATTTTATAAGCCAAGTTTCCTCCACGTACCTCACTGACTCCTTTTTTGACCTCGTCGAGATCTTTAGCCCTGTAAGCTATGACAAAACTCGCAGATCCGAAAGCAAGAACACCCAAAATCAACCAAATCGGAGAAAAAGCCGTGCCTATTCCCAAAGCGCCGATAATGACTGTATATACGAAAAGCATACTTATGAGTATCACACCTGTCTTTTTAGAGAGCAATCTAAATAGTGTCGCAAAAACTGCTTTTGTCTGTTTACAAATCCACCTTACAATATGAAGTATAATACTTGTCTCGATCAATCTTCGAGTTTTAATATTTCGTATTACCGAAAGCAAGGACGTAATAATAACTAGGCTTCCGAACGCAGATACAGTTTCGATAACCAAATAAATTAAATTATCCGATAAATAACCGTACATATATTCTTCAAATGAATAAATACAGACCGCAACCGTACCTATAACTCCCCCGATGATCGCGACCAGATGTACCTCGAGCCAAACATTATCGATCCACATATTCTTATATTCGCCGTCTTTATTCTTTCCGCATACACAAATAAGATAAATAAGCAGAAGCAACGCGGCAACAACGCATACAAGAACTTTACTAAAGGTGTCGATCAATATGCTTTCCTGGGTTTCCCAAATTGCTTTATATTCATCGGCAACGTTTTGCTTTACGTTACAGCTTATGATAATTGTACTCGTTTTATCGTATTGCGCTATATCTTCGAGCAAGTATGCGCGGCGAGCTTCATTTGTCGTAGACCTTTCAATCTTTCCCTCCCTATCTCTCTTAAAGTAGGAGAAATACTCGCCCTGCATGAGCTCTTCCGCATTTTTTGCTCCGCAGTTTGTGATCACAACATCATTCCACAAAACAAAATAATTTACCTTGTCGGAATAATAGAAATCATTTAGGCTTTGTTTTATGTTTTTTTCTATTTCTTCACTGTCCACCACTATGTCATTATCGTTATCTTGCTTATCAAAAGAACTATGATAGGCATCGAACACTGCTCCTTCGGGACTGTCAAGCAAGTCAGAAATAAACCATGATTTAGAAAAATCACTTTCAAAGGCATATATGTCTTTATCCTCATTAAAATACCTGACTATTCCATCTGTAACGATCAACACTCCACACACAATATTTGAAATAAATAAGATCAACGCGACGATCTTAAGAATCACCGAATATACTATTTTTCTCATTAATAATTCTCCCTTAATCAATTTTGTAGCCAATTCCCCAAACGACCTTGAGATATTTAGGATCTTTGGGATTGATCTCTATTTTTTCTCTGATATGGCGAACGTGTACCGCGATAGTGTTGTCACCCACTACGGTATGCTCATTCCATACGTTAGAATAAATATCCTCTGCTGAGAAAACACGCCCTCTGTTTCTGACCAATAATTCGAGTATTTTATACTCTACGGGAGTAAGTCTAACGTTTTCGCCGTCAACCTTTACAGTCTTGCTCTCGGTATTGACACATAACCCGTCAATTAATATCTCGCCGTTCTGCTTTCCTATCGAACCAAGAGCGGTATATCTTCTGAGCTGCGATCTCACCCTTGCCATCAGTTCGGAAGGATTAAAGGGCTTGGTAACATAATCATCAGCTCCCGCAATTAGTCCGAATATTTTATCCGTATCCTCAGATTTAGCGGAAAGAAGTATAACAGGAACGTTCCTTGATTCCCGCAATTTCATCAAAGTTTTGATTCCGTCTAGCTTGGGCATCATAATATCAAGAATGATCAAATGCACCTCGTTTTCAGACAGCATCTCTAGCGCTTCGATCCCATCATATGCTTTGAGTGCCGTGTAACCTTCGCCCGAAAGGAAAATACCTATACTCTCAACGATCTCTCTGTCGTCATCAACGACCAATACATTCATAGCTTTTCACCTCCGCGTATATTATACAATAAAATTCTTAACATATATATGGGATAATTCTTAACTTTTCTTAAGAATTAAGTCCATAAGCTTCATTTGATTCGATTTGATAAAATCAAAATTGCCAACTAACATATTTTTAGGTTTTTTTCAAGATGTTTCACTGCTTCTGTAAAACAGAAAAGTCACGCGACCTATAAAATCCCGTGACTTAAATCAATTGTATATATAAACAAGAAATCCGAAACCATTGCCTACAGGCAAAAGTTTCGGATAATTCTTGAATGTGGTTACAGAACAAAATTACAACTCAATTTCTTGCGTCTTTTCCATTTCCCTTGCCCATTCTACAGCGGCTTGGAATTTTTCGGTGTCTCGAACCGAATTGAACCATGCCCATCTTTCATTTGTCAAAAGATCACAAATCGTCGAAATGTGATAAAATGACAGTCGGATCATTCTGAAAAGCTTATGCTTACGTCCTTCCTCATCCACGGCATAGTTCCAATCCTTGCTCACTTTCAAATTTGAAAAAAGCATTCCGCCGATCGGCAACCATTCTGCATCAAGCGAAAAAATATATTTGCATTTTTCAATAGCGGAATCGAATTCTGCCCACGCCTCGTCATGTCTTTTCTGACCGAACAAGCACGCGGCAAGAACGAGCTGCTTATAGGCATAGAACATTTTCCAGCCGTCGGGCACTTCTCCGTTGCAACCGAAAGATTCAATGACTTGCAACACTTCCCTTTGATAGATCGCTTTCTTCTTTGAACCAAGTTGATCGGGACAGCGCTCATCCAATTGGCTCGCCAGGGTCTCTATCATGTTCAAGCCTTTCTGGACATAGGAATTTTGAAAATCTCCGCGCGCCGCGACTCTTGAGATCAGACAGTCGCGTCTGCTAAAGCCTCCCGCGTACGGCACCATATTCAGCCACGTATCCAGCTCTTCCTCTGCACAAAGCTTTGCCATTTCTTGAATCACAGCATGACGGTACTGCGTATCCATCAATTTCTCTGCCGTTTTCAACAAAATCGGCATAAATCTTGCACATCTTTCCTCGTTGCCACACGCATAATAATCAATAGAACGAATCAGTTGAAATGCATATTCGTCATTTTCGGGGTATTTGCGACAATACTCCTTAACAAAATCAATTCGTTCCGTGCTGTTTGAGCACTCAAGCGTATCCAATTTTTCATAAAAAAGCTCGCGATTCTTCTCCTTGGAATTATTATCATTGGAAAGCAAAATATCTACCGTAACCCCAAAATAATTTGCAATAGACGGCAAGAGTTCGATGTCAGGATAACACATTCCCAGCTCCCAGCGGGAAATAGTTTGCCCCGTTACACCGAGAACTTCAGCAATTTTTTCCTGGGTATATCCCTTTTCCTTTCTCAGTTGCTTAAAATTTTCAGAAAAATTCAAATTCATGCAAAATACCTCTATTCAAAAATTTGAAGTGGCGCCCTTCTAATGATATTATAACAAACTGACAATATTTTTGCAATATCACGTTAGTTGATAGAAACTATTAAAAATAGTGAATCAATCTCTTTGTTATTGTCGAGGGTTCAAGCCCCGATGGTTCGCAAAGAGTTGGATTATTTTTTTCGCTCAGTTTTTTGCCCCAAAACGACAAAAAAGCCTTGTAAAACAAGGCTTTTTGGCATAGGTTGTATTTTTGACCTATGAAGATGAGTTACCCCAACAATTTCGAACCTATTTTCCCACATTATAATCAATAGTTAACGACGTGTTTCGGGAAACAAGTTGAGTAAACTTTACCCCTGCCGAAGTCAACATTCTTTTTGAGGCTATTGTGCTGTCCGTTTCGGCATATTTATCTGACAAATAAATAATCTCTTTAATTCCCGATTGAATTATTGCCTTTGCACACTCGTTACAAGGAAATAGTGAAATATATATTTTTGCGTCAACCAAACTTTTACCGTGAGCGTTTAAAATTGCATTCAGCTCAGCGTGAACGACAAACGGATATTTTGTTTCGGAATAGGCTCCTTCTCTCTCCCACGGAAATTCATCGTCCGAACAACCGCACGGAAAGCCATTATACCCTGTAGAAAGTATATGATTTTCACGATCAACAATACAAGCCCCAACTTGTGTGCAAGGGTCTTTCGATCGCATGGATGCAAGTAATGCTACCCCCATAAAATATTCGTCCCACGTTATATAATTTTGCCTTTTCATAATATTGAACCTCCGTTTTATTTACTCAATATTATAACATACTGTTTATAATATTTCAATAGTTTACTTTCACCGTGTCGCAGATTCAAGTCCATAAGGTTCGGAAAAGGTTGCAAAAAACAAAAGGTCAAAAATTTTGCCCTAAAAAACCGAAAAAGCCTTGTAAAACAAGGATTATTGGCATAGGTGACATGTTTGACCTATGAGGATGGCTCCCCCTGTTGGACTTGAACCAACGACTCCCTGTAATAACCCAACTGACTCCGCTACGCTTCGTCAGTTGCGCAAGTTTGCCCTCTCCGCAGGCTCCGAGGGACAAACGTTGCGGTCAGCCGCCCTGCGGGCTGCTACCTGTTAAGTATAGGGGGTCTTTGGTCAGATTCAAGAGAAGGAATCAAAAAGAAGGGCACGGCCGTTGGCCGTACCCTTCTTTTTGGCTCCCCCTGTTGGACTTGAACCAACGACTCCCTGATTAACAGTCAGGTGCTCTACCGACTGAGCTAAGGAGGAATACAGGTCCTCGATCGGCGAAGGGCCGAGGAGGTATATAGACCAATACAGCTAACGCCTGAGCTGTTAGCTGTATTGGATGGTGTTGGCCTTGAGCTATCTTCCCGGCTCGTCTCCAAGCAAGTATTGTCGCCTCCGCAGAGCTTCCCTTCTGTGTTCGGAATGGGAACAGGTGGACCCTCTGCGGTAATATCACCAACTTTTCGTATTTTCTGTGAATATCTCATCTTTAAAGAGTGTTTTCGCCAGAAAACACGTGTTTTCCGCTTGCGGAAAACTTGTATCAGCAATGAGCTATCTTCCCGGCTCGTCTCCAAGCAAGTATTGTCACCTCAGCAGAGCTTAACTTCTGTGTTCGGAATG
>JAZSIP010000103.1:0-5176 GCA_045533915.1 Eubacteriales bacterium | reverse complement strand
ATTGAACGATTTCCCCAAATCGAATACGCCTGCATAGTTAAATGGATATAATAACCCCCTCCTAAGGGGTAGTTGTGAGTTCGATTCTCGCTGCGGGTGCCAAGAAGGCGAGGAGAAATGCAGAGCATTTCTCCTCCCCTTCTTCGTACTTCTAACCGAATCGAACTCACTCAAAGCACCTCGGTGCTTTGAACGTTTTGCGCTGCACCGCACAATGGAGCTCCCTCCCACATACGGCGCAAAACTGAGTTCAGATACCTTTATTATGTTTTCGCTGCATTACAATCCCTACGTCACGCCCCGCGTGCCACCTCCCTTTACACAAGGGAGGCTTTTGTGCTGACCGTTACGTATGCGTGATCTGTTTCAAATTCATTTATGATTTTAAGCTTTGATATTGAAAGATAGCTGCGTATATCGTGAGGGTTATCGGGATATATTTTTATCTTTCTATCACCCATATCGATATACTCATTCTGACTTTTATCGATTGATAAAACGAAAAATCCGTTATCTGTCAGCAAAGTAGAAATTTTTTGTATAGCTGATAATTTATCTTGTATATGCATAAAGGTTAATGACGAGTATATTACATCGAACTGCTCTTCAAATTCAAAAGACGTAAAATCTCCGCAAAAGAGATTTATGTTTTTATGCATTGATAAATTTTCAGTAGCTCTTTGAATTGTCTTTTCGGAAATATCTATTCCACACAAGCTTTTACAAATTGGTGCAACTTTTATGGCAAGTCGCCCTGTTCCGATTCCTATTTCCAAAGCGGATTTGCTTTTATCAAGTTGCATACTCTCGATAAACTTCTCTCCGTCCCACTTATCCATATAATCTCTTAAAGGTTTAGGATCACGAGCAGGATCATTGTTTTCATCAATTAGCTTGTTATAATGTTCAATCAGATCTCTCATAAGCATCTTCCTTGTCCTCTTCAAGATTATTATTTTTATTATAACACAAAAACCGCAGAAAATCAATCTGCGGTTTCTATTTTTTCTGTCGGTAGGCAAAACTGTCCTTTAGGGTACACCCCAATTGGTCTGCTTTTTTTGCATTACAGCAACTCAAAATGATTTTTTTGGTTATTAATAATTCCCTCTTTTTTCAGCTTGCTTATCTCGGCTGAAAGACCGCTTCGCTCGACCTCAAGATAATCGGCAAGCTCTTGTCTGTCAAAAGATATCTCAAAGCTACTACGCCCCGTTTTCTTTGATTGGAGCATAAGATACGCCATCAGCTTTTCCCTCGTTGAGCGCTTTGAGGTTATCTCTATCCTTTGGTGAAACAGTATCGTTTTCGTTGCAAGGTCTCTCATCAAGTTAAAAATCAGCTGTTGATGGAATCCGCAATTATTCGAGCAGGTGTGCAATATATGGCTGCAATCTATAAGCATGACCTCACACGGCTCATTCGCAATAACCGTAACAGGCAAAGCCTTTGACTCCGCGCAAGCAAACGCCTCGGCAAAGACCTCGCTCTCGCACATCTCCGAGAGTATACTGCGATTTCCATAATAATCGACCTGAACGATCTGCACGCTTCCCGACAAAACTATTCCTATGTATTTAGCGGGCGTTCCCTCGGCAAATATAGTATATTTTTTATCGAACGGTGCGACCTTTGCCCCAAGACATGCGAGCATCCTTAAAAGATCATCGTCATCGATCTGGGCAAAAAGCGGGCAATTTTTTAAAATTTTTAAATACTTTTTCAAAGCATTCTCCTTTTTGTTGAAAATTCAACAGACTTTCTTTGTTAATTATACTATAATAGTGTCAGAAAATCAAGGAGGATCTTAAAAATGCTTAGAAAAATAATCAAAATAGACGAAGAAAAATGTAACGGCTGCGGAGCTTGTGCATCCGCTTGCCACGAGGGCGCTATAGAAATGATAAACGGAAAGGCAAAGCTCACACGCGAGGACTACTGCGACGGTCTTGGAGACTGTCTTCCCGCTTGTCCAACAAACGCTATCACATTTGAAGAAAGAGAAGCCCCCGCCTACAACGAAGATGCCGTAAGACAGGCAAAGATGCAAAAATTCGGTGTAAAGCTTCCCTGCGGCTGTCCAGGAACGCAGTCAAAGGCAATAAAGCGTGACGCTCCACAGTCCGTACCGAGTGTAAAAAGCTCTTCGATATCAAGTCAGCTTATGCAATGGCCTTGCCAGATAAAGCTCGTTCCCGTAAACGCGCCATATTTTGACGGTGCTAATCTTCTCATCGCCGCCGACTGCACCGCTTACGCCTATGGAAACTTCCACAACGAATTTATTCGAAATCACATAACGCTTATCGGTTGTCCGAAGCTCGATGAGGGCGATTACGCAGAAAAGCTCACGCAGATCATTGCAAATAACAATATAAAGAGCATCAAAATAGTCCGCATGGAAGTTCCCTGCTGCAGCGGGATCGAAAACGCGGCAAAGCGCGCGCTTCAGGCGAGCGGAAAATTTATTCCTTGGCAGGTCATTACGATCTCAACCGACGGAAAAATACTTGACTAATTTAAAAATCCCATTGAATTTTTACTAAAACGTGGTATAATTATAGTGTAAGTAAATTTAAAGAAGAGGTAATACAAAAAATGACTATAACAAACGATATCAAATACATCGGTGTCAACGACCATAATATCGACCTTTTCGAAGGACAGTACGCCGTTCCGAATGGAATGGCTTATAACTCCTATGCGATCATAGACGAAAAGATCGCTATAATGGACACGGTAGATGCATCGTTCACTCACGAATGGCTCGACAACATTCAAAACGTTCTTGACGGCAGATCTCCCGACTATCTTATCGTTCAGCATATGGAGCCCGACCATTCGGCAAACATCATGAATTTTAAAAAGGTATATCCTGATGCTATCGTCGTTTCATCGGCAAAAGCCTTCAATATGATGAAAAATTTCTTTGGAACAGATTTTGAGGACTGCCGTATCATTGTCGGCGAGGGTGACACACTGACTCTCGGGAAGCATACGCTCACATTCGTGACCGCTCCTATGGTGCACTGGCCCGAGGTAATCGTGACTTATGATTCTACCGACAAGGTCCTCTTCTCCGCCGACGGATTTGGAAAATTCGGCGCGCTTGATGCCCAAGAGGATTGGGCGTGCGAGGCTCGACGCTACTACTTTGGGATCGTAGGAAAATACGGTTCGCAGGTTCAGGCGCTTCTCAAAAAGGCGGCAGGACTCGATATTTCGGTCATCTGCCCTCTCCACGGCCCTGTTCTTAGCGAAAATCTTGGATATTATCTCGGTCTTTACAACACGTGGTCTAGCTATGAACCCGAGGAGGACGGCATAGTGATCGCCTACACCTCGGTCTACGGAAATACAAAAAAGGCGGTAAATATCCTCGCTGATAAGCTTCGCGCAAACGGCTGCCCCAAGGTCGTTGTAAACGACCTCGCGCGATGCGATATGGCTGAGGCTGTCGAGGACGCGTTCAGATACAGTAAGATCGTACTCGCGACCACGACATACAATGCGGAGATATTCCCCTTTATGCGTGAGTTTATCAATCACCTCACGGAGAGAAACTTCTCAAACCGTACAGTTGCTCTCATAGAGAACGGAAGCTGGGCTCCTCTTGCCGCAAAGGTCATGAGAGGAATGCTTGAAAAATGCAAAAATATTACCTATACAGATACGACGGTCAAGATACTCTCTGCCCTCAACGACGAAAGCTCAAAGCAGATAGATGCTCTCGTCGAGGAGCTTTGCCGTGACTACCTTGCAAAGCAGGACTCCACGGCTAACAAAAACGACCTTACCGCCCTCTTTAAGATAGGCTACGGTCTCTACGTCGTTACCTCCAACGACGGCAAAAAGGACAACGGTCTTATCGTAAACACGGTAACGCAGGTCACAAGTACGCCTAATAGGATCGCCGTAACGATAAATAAGGAGAACTATTCTCACCACGTTATCAAGCAGACGGGCAAAATGAATATTAACTGCCTCACGGTTGACGCTCCCTTTAAGGTCTTCGAGGCGTTCGGATTCAGAAGCGGACGAAACGTCGATAAGTTTGCGAATTGCGAGCCGCTTCGCTCGGATAACGGGCTCGTTTTCCTCCCCCGATATATCAACTCATTTATGTCGCTCAAGGTCGAGCAGTACGTTGACCTTGACACGCACGGAATGTTCATCTGCTCGGTTACCGAGGCGAGAGTTATCTCCAACGCGGAGACGATGACCTATTCCTACTACCACGCGAACGTAAAGCCCAAGCCCGAGACTGAGGGAAAGAAAGGCTACGTATGTACTATCTGCGGATATATATACGAGGGAGACACACTTCCCGATGACTTCATATGCCCACTCTGTAAACACGGCGTAGCTGATTTTGAACCGATAAAATAATTTTGGAGGACTTTTTTATGAATTTTCTTGAGGAACGCATAACACGTGACGGCACAGTCAAGGAAGGCAACGTGCTAAAGGTTGACAACTTTTTGAATCATCAGATGGACGTTGAGCTTCTCGATGAGATCGGAGCTGAATTTTACAGAAGATTTAAAGATGCGGGCGTCACGAAGATATTGACGATAGAGGCGTCGGGAATAGCGATAGCTGCGTTTGCGGCTAAGTATTTTAACGTTCCGTTCGTGTTTGCTAAGAAGGCGAAGAGCGTAAATATCGACGGTGACGTATACGTTGCCGAGGTCGAATCCTTTACGCATAAGAACAAGAACAACGTTATCGTATCGAAAAAATTTCTGAATTCTGAGGACAAGATCCTTATAATAGACGACTTTTTAGCAAACGGTTGCGCGCTTCAAGGACTTATCTCCATTACGGAGGAATCGGGAGCGGAGGTCGTAGGTATCGGTATCGCGATCGAAAAAGGCTTCCAAATCGGCGGACGGGTTATCCGCAACCTCGGATATAGGCTCGAATCATTGGCAATAGTAGAGTCAATGGATCACGAGACAGGAAAAATCAATTTCAGAGAACAGTAATTTTATAAATATTGATCTAAAAAACGAACGGCGGGGATTTTCCCGCCGTTCAGCTTGCTGACAAAGTGGCTTAAAAAAACTTCAGGTAGCAAAATATACAAACGCAAAGAAACAAAGAGCCTCCCTTGTGTAAAGGGAGGTGGCATTTTCGCAAGAAAATGACGGAGGGATTGGTGAAACAGTATATT
>JAZSIP010000080.1:0-27019 GCA_045533915.1 Eubacteriales bacterium | reverse complement strand
GATGACGGACGCGAGATCGTTCTGAAAACAGAGCATCTCTGCATACAGTTCGGCGGTCTTAAAGCCGTTGACGACGTAAATCTTGAAACCAAGGAAGGCGAGCTTTACGGTCTTATCGGACCTAACGGCGCGGGTAAGACTACCGTATTCAATCTCTTGACGGGCGTTTACAAGCCAACCTCGGGAAGATTTTATCTCTGCGGCAAAGAGCTTACGGGCAGATCTCCCATTGAAGTAAACCGAAACGGTATTGCGCGTACCTTCCAGAACATTCGACTTTTCAATAACCTCACGGTAATTGAGAACGTTATGATAGGTCTGTCAAATCAGATTCCTTGCTCCGTTGTAAGCTCCGTATTGCGTCTGCCAAGACATAAGAAGAGCGAAAAGGAATACTATGACCGCGCTCTTGAACTGCTCAAGATATTCAAGCTTGATGAGTTCAAGGATTACAAGGCGGCAAATCTTCCATACGGTAAGCAGAGAAAACTTGAAATAGCGCGCGCTATGGCTACAAACCCCAAGCTCCTTCTTCTTGACGAGCCCGCTGCGGGAATGAACCCCAACGAGACTCAGGAGCTTATGGACGATATCACATTCATACGTAAGGAATTCGGGATCACCATTCTTCTGATCGAGCACGATATGCGATTGGTCAGCGGTATTTGCGAACGCGTTACCGTACTTAATTTCGGTACTGCTCTTGCAAGTGGAGAGACCTCGCAAGTCCTCAATCAGCCCGCCGTTATTAAGGCTTATCTTGGCGATTGATACGTAAGATCAAGATATCAGAAAGGAATGATACTATGGCTTCGTTACTTGAAGTTAATAACCTCGTAGTCAACTACGGCATGATCCGTGCTCTTAAAGGAATATCCTTCAGAGTAGAAAAAGAAGAGATCGTCTCTTTGATCGGTGCAAACGGCGCAGGCAAGACCACCACTCTTCATACTGTTACGGGTCTTATACGCGCAAAAGAAGGCTCTATCGTTTTCAAAGGCGAGGACATTGCCAAGATCCCCGCGCACAAGATAGTTACAAAAGGTCTGGTCCATGTTCCCGAGGGCAGACGAATCTTCCAAAACCTTACCGTTGCCGAAAACTTGATGATGGGCTCTTATACGAGAAAAGATAAAGCGGATATCGCAAAGGATCTTAAACACGTTTATGAGCTTTTTCCAAGACTTGAAGAGCGTAAAACTCAGATGGCGGGAACGCTTTCGGGCGGTGAGCAGCAGATGCTTGCTATGGGACGCGCGCTCCTTTCGGGCGGCGAAATGATCGTTATGGACGAACCCTCTATGGGTCTTTCCCCTCTCCTCGTTTCAGAGGTCTTTGAGATCATAAAATCTATCAGAGAAGCGGGTAAGACAGTCCTTCTCGTTGAGCAGAACGCTAAGAAAGCTATGTCTATCTCCGATAGAGTTTACGTTCTCGAAACGGGTAACGTTTCTATGGAAGGCAAAGCCTCCGACCTTATAAATGACGAAAGTATTAAAAAGGCTTATCTCGGAGAATAATATACGCAAAAAAGGATCGCGTCACTTTATTGACGCGATCCTTTTTTATTTTAATCAAAGCTGTTCCTTCATTTTGGCTACGCAATCAGCGCAGATACGCTTTCCGTTAAAATAAACGATATTTTCTACATTGTTACAAAATACGCACGCAGGCTGATACTTTTGAAGAATTATCTTATCGTCATCTGTAAAGATCTCTATTGCGTCCTTTTGGTTAATGTCAAGAACTTTTCGTATCTCTATAGGAAGCACTATTCTTCCCAGCTCGTCAACCTTTCTTACAACACCTGTGGATTTCATAAATTTCCTCCTTTTTCTTGATTATTCTTTTTATTTTTTGCTTTTTCTTCTTTTGTTGTTCTTTTTCGACATTTTTATTATACAAGAATTGTAAAAAAATGTCAATGATGTTTTTTTGTAATTCATTAAATGTTTACATTTTTTGGTATTGTTTTTCTTTTTTGAGTGGTTTATTGAAAAAAATAAGGATATAATAATTTCAAGTACATTCATTTAAGGAGAATCCTGCGTGCCGAAAGGAATTCAAAAAAAAATAATCGTTATACAAACTCAACAATGTTCTTATTTTGAGAGCGCCTTTTTCGTTCTCCGTAACGATCTTCCCAAAGCAACAAATGATGACGCTATGCTGATCGAAGCGCAAAAAATAATAGCCGAAAGCGATCGCGCCAAAAAGAAATCAAAACAGCCTAAGAGCGCAAGTGCCGTTGCCGCCGCAACTCTATCTCTTATAATAGGAATATTTTGCGGAGCTGCCACTATCGGCATACTGTGGCTTATCGTCGGATAGACTGTAAAGAAACGCTTGACACAGTGTGCTTTGTGTGATATAATATAATAAGGTTAAACTTCATACTGACCTTTGATGGAAACGCGAGGAGCGGGATCGCGTTTTTTAAAAGGTCGATTTCTATGCGCTTATTTTGCAGGACTTCAAATTTTGACGTTCAAAGACTCAATAGGCTTTTTTGCCTTTCCCATTATACCAAATTACATAATTTTTAAAGAAGAACAGGAGAATATATGCCCAAAAAAGAAAAAGGAAAACTTCATATAATTCCTCTCGGCGGACTCAATGAGATCGGAAAGAATATGACCGTTCTGGAATACGGAGAGGATATCATTATAATCGACTGCGGTCTTGGTTTTCCCGACGAGGATATGCCAGGAGTAGATCTCGTAATTCCTGATATTTCTTATCTCGAAGCGAATAAGGATAAGATCCGCGGAATAGTTTTAACTCACGGACACGAGGACCATATAGGCGCTATCCCTTATGTGTTGCGTCAGATAAATCCAAAAATTTACGGTACGAAATTAACGCTCGGTATTATAAAAAACAAGCTTGAGGAGCATATCCTTCCATACGAACCCGAATTTGTTTGCGTCGAAGCAGGACAGTCGGTCCGTCTTGGAAATCTTTCGGTAGAATTCATTCACGCAAATCACTCTATCGCAGATGCTTGCTCGATCGCCATAACTACCCCTCTTGGAATAGTTATACACACGGGAGATTTTAAGCTTGACGTTTCCCCCATAGACGGAGATATGATGGACATTACACGTCTTGGCGAGCTCGGAAAGAAGGGCGTTTTGCTTTTAATGTGCGAATCAACGAACGCGGAACGTCCCGGATATACACCGTCTGAAAAGAACGTTGGAAAATCGCTTGAATATATTTTCACCGCAAATCCCGAAAAGAGAATCGTTATAGCAACCTTCTCATCAAACGTGCACAGAGTTCAACAGATAATCGATATAAGCGCTAAGCACGGCAGAAAGGTCGCCATAACGGGAAGAAGTATGCTGAATATCGTAGGTGCTGCCGTTGAGCTCGGATATATGACAGTTCCCGAGGGGCTTCTTATAGATATAAATGATATCAAACGATACAAGCCCGAGCAAATAACGCTCATCACCACAGGAACACAGGGTGAGCCTATGTCGGCACTTTACCGCATGGCGTTTTCGGATCATTCTCAGGTATCTCTCGGTCACAACGATCTCGTTATACTTTCCGCAAGCGCAATACCTGGTAACGAAAAATTGGTTAGCCGAGTTATAAATGAGCTTTCCAAAAACGGTGTAAGCGTTCTTCACGACGCGGTAGTCGAGGTACACGTCTCCGGACACGCGTGTCAAGAAGAGATAAAGCTTATGCAGGCTCTTACAAAGCCCAAATATTATATGCCTATACACGGTGAATACCGTCATCTTGCGGCAAACCGTGAGCTTGCTATAGATATGGGCATTGAGGACAGAAACGTCTTTATATCCGACGTTGGAAAGATCCTTGAGATAGACAGCAAGGGCGCTCGCTTTGCGGGAACTGTTCCCGCGGGCAAGATACTTGTCGACGGTTACGGTGTCGGAGACGTTGGAAATATAGTGCTCCGAGACAGAAAGCATCTCTCTCAGGACGGTCTTATTGTTGTTGTGGCATCTGTCGATACCGACGCCCGTCTGTTGCTCTCGGGACCTGATATAGTATCAAGAGGCTTTGTATACGTCCGTGAATCCGAAGAGCTTATGGAAGAGGTTCGTCAGATAGCTTCCGACGCTATAAATGAGTGCCTTATGCGAGGAGATCACGTTGACCGTATGGAATTAAAAACACGCGTGCGCGATGACCTTTCAAAGTATCTTTACGCAAAGACAAAGCGCAAGCCAATGGTACTACCCGTCATTATGAATATATAAAATTCTTTAATTATAACAAAATTCGTTCAAATTCAAAAATTGTTCATATGTAGTTCAATTTCTTATCACGGTATACAGGTATAATAATATAGTTATTATTTTCGGACAGTACCGAACTCAAATAAAAAACAAAGGTGGATACCCTCATGGGAAAATCAAACAGAATCAAACAAAACAAACAGAACGCAAAAGCGATGTCTCTCAACGATTACAGCAAGACTAAAAAGAAAGATATGCCTAACTGGGCTGTAAACCTTATTTCCATAGTTGTTACAGTTGCTATCATTATGTCAGTAGCTGTTATCTCTCTTTCTTCGACAGGTCTTGTTATGCGTATGCGCACAGCAATGTCCTCTGAAAATTACAGAGTCAACGGAAATATGATGAAGTATTATTTCCAGACGACCTACCAGAATTTCACTACAAATTACGAAAGCTACATGAGTTACTTAAGCCTTGACACCTCAAAATCTCTTAAGAATCAGGTTATCGGTGATACCTCCGTTAATGCAAACGCTATCGACACCGCTATTGTCGGAAGCGAATATGAAGGTAAGACTTGGTACGATTATTTTATGGATAAGACTCAATCCGAAGTAAGAAATATGCTCTATTACTGCGAAGAAGCAGATAAGCGCAATATAACTCTCGGAGATGAAGATAAAAAGGTCATAGATTCTTCTATCGATACCATCCGCGCAACCGCAGACGCGTATGGATACACCGTTAACGCTTACCTCACAAATGCCTTTGGAAAGGGCATCTCTGAGAATGATGTACGCAAGGCTATGGAGATATCCTCGCTTTCATCTAAGGTCATGACCGTTGTTGCAGAGGAGCTTGACGGCAAGATCACCTCAGATAGAATCGAGGCAAAATACAACGAAAACAAAAAGATATTCGATCTTGTCGACTATACTTATTACACTTTCCGTATAAATTACTCCGACATTGAATCTGATGTTAAGAAATCTAACGCTAACGCAACCGACGACGATATCCTCAATGCATATAAACAGGCTATCGCAGATACAAAGACGATGGCTTCAGAGCTTGGTTCAAAAACAGATTCAAATGAATTTGAAAAATATTATCTCAATTACGTTGCAAATGACGAATTTGACACCGAGCTTGAGGAAGCAAGCAAAGATGTGACCGAGGGCAAGCCCGAAGCAGCCGACCTTGATAAGATCAAAGAAAAAATGGTAGCAGAGCTTGTTAAGGAAGTTATGGAAGACAAAGAAAAAACAGCGACTGTTGGCGTTAAGACGGACAACAAATACACAGTTTACGAAGTTTCGGTAAGCAAAGCTTGGGCTGATATCTTCGACACCGTAAAGGAAGCTGTTTTTGATACCCTTGTTTCAGGTCAGTCTACTTACGTTAAGGACGGCGCGGCTTACGTTGAAAATGACAAGTTCTCTATCTGGGCATTTGATGATTCGCGCAACGCAAACGAAACTAACACGATATATACAGGTGACGGCTCTGAGGAAGGAAAAGAGATCACTGCAAGTGATAAATATTTCTACGCAAGTGTTTATCTGCTCCGCAAAACTCAGTATATCGACTCCGCTAAGGCACGTAACGTATCGTATATGTTCTTCTCAAGCGCAGAAGAGGCAAGAGCGGCTATTGACTTGTTGAAGGCAGAAAGCTCCGTAACAGCAGAGGTGTTTGAGCGCATAGCGGCTGAGGCAGGTTCTTCCTCGCACGGCGACTATGAGAACTACCTCAAGGGCGATCTCGGAAGCAATGAATTCGACAAATGGCTCTTTGACAGCGCAACCGCTTTTGGCGCGTATACGACCTCTCCCATTAAAGTCAGTGACGGAACTTACGGCGTATTCCTTAACGTTTCCGACGGCGAGGAAGCATGGCGTGTAAACGTTAAGACCGCTATCCTTGAAGCAGATTTCGCAGAATTTACCGCGAACATAGAAACGACCTATTCTTCCACCATAAAAGTAAACGATAAGGTTTGCTCCAAGGCAGCTAACTGATAATTCCTAACAAACCAAAACGCCGCGGAAACTCCGCGGCGTTCGTTAAATATATTGAAAAAAGGATCATATTATGGTACTTGATACAAAACAAACAACAGTAGCTTACCGTTGCCCCCATTGCGGCGCGGGTGTTATGAGTGTCGTCGGCGTTTTCACTCTTTCCGCGGAGATGATGAAGCTTAAATGCTCTTGCGGACACAGTGAAATGTCAATGGTACGTTCTTCTGACGGAAAGATACGCTTTACTGTGCCTTGCCTCATTTGTCCCAACCCGCACACCTTTACGGTAAACTCTTCTATCGTATTTTCAAAGGAGCTTTTCCTTCTTCCCTGCCCTTATTCCGACATAAACATTGCGGTCATGGGGAACGAGGATCACGTAAAGGCAGAGCTTTCGCGCTCAGAGCTTGAGCTTCTCGATATGCTTGAAAAAGCAGGTGTAGACAGCTTTGAATCGTTTCATACGGATTCATTCCTTACTGACCCACAGGTTCTTGATATAATAACCTACGTTATACGTGAGCTTGACGAAGAAGGCAAGATCACCTGCCGTTGTACGCCCCGCTCTCCCGAAGAAAGCGAATATGATGCCGAGATCCTTGAGGACGGCGTAAGGGTCACCTGTCGACGTTGCGGAGCAACTAAGCTTATCCCCGCGAACTCCCTTATCAGTGCCCACGAATTTCTGAACGCGGACAGTCTTGAATTAGAATAAACAGCATAGAAAAAAGCATCGCAAAGCCAAACGGCTTTGCGATGCTTTTTTGGGTGTGACAACTCTTTTTAGAATTTATCCGAAGCATCTATCAATTCAAGGTTAAAGAATCGTTGAGCATCTGTCACAAATTTCTGAACGCGGTTAGGCAAAACGTAAAATCCGCCATTACCGTTGATAGTAATATAAGCTTTTCTGCTGGTAAGCGAATAAAAACGGTATACGTATTCCTTGCCGTCGCTCGTTTTCACGGTAAGCGTCAGCAAAGGTGTGCCCGAAATTATTTCTTCACGCTCTGCGTCCGTGGTGGGATACGAATCTATGATCGTAGCCGCAAGAAGTGTCTGATAGAATTTACGGAAGAGAGACGAATCAAAGCGGCATATCTGATCGGTCGTTCCGTTGGGATGCTCAACCTTTATATAATCCGCTTCAACGTAAACTATGTCTCCGTTCTTATCCTTGATACCGCCCGTATCTACCTTTGCTTGTGTTCCAAGCTTGTTATACTCAAAGCGGCTTGAAGTAATACTGAGCTCTGTTCCCATAGAGTTATACGCCTTGATGTCGGTCGCTGTGATGACCCATGTTACTCCGTTTACGTCGGTCACGATCTTTTGCGCGAAGGTCGTTGTCGACTTTCCGTTCGAATCGCTTCCCGTTATCTGAATAAGGCTGGAGCTTATCTGAGTGCTCTGATCCGACAAAGAGTTGTCAAGCTTGAATTCCGCGCTATATTCGGGGCTTTCGAGCTTGATGCCCTCAACAAAAGCAATATTGAAGTTAACGTAATTACTGCTTATCCAATCGTAAGAGTCCCACTCAAGAAATCCGAGAGAATGTCCTTCGATCTCCACGATCATATTATAATCATACAGATATTCTGCCTTTTTACCCTCTTCTTTAGCGGGAGAATATACCGTAGTAAAAACGTAATAATTTCCGTTTTCGTTTTTCTTACTTACAAGTATGATCTGTTGGATCGTCTCAACGAAATTTCCGTTATCGTCGACGATGTCGTATTTAAAGCTGATAGAATATTCGGCGCTTAGATCATAGGTCTTATTGCCGTCCTTATCGAGAACAGGCTCACCGTTTTCGTCAACGACAAGTCTCGAAAGTCCAACCTCCGCGAGATCCTCGTCCGTCGGCGAGAATTTATGAACTCCCACGTAAGTAGGAGAATAAATAGATGAAAGAACCTCACTGATATTGTTTGAGGAAGGCTGATATCCGTCGAGTGCCGCAGCGGGAGAATCGCTGTTTGGATTGAAAACGTACGGAACAGACGCTTCAATGGTGTTCTGTCGGTCTGCAATATCAATATAGGTAAAGGACACCATCTCCTTGTACTTGTCAGAATCCGCTCCATCGCGTTTAAGAACTATAAAGTCCTCAACATCAAAATACGTATTCATAGACATAGGATAGCTTATAAGCGGAGTTACATAATCCTCAATAGGCGCTAAAAGTGAATCTTCTATCGCCGAGCTGAGAACGTACACCGCATCTCTCGGAGTTTCTTTGCCGTCCGTCATATCCACGTATTGAACGTAATATCCTCCGCCCGTAACAAGACGGTCGCCAACGAGCACCTTATACTTGTTTCCGCTCGTATCCGTGAGGATATAATAAGCCGGCTCATAATCATATATCTCGACCGTTCCGTCCTCAAGAATACGCTCTCTGTTCGCTATCGGAACAAGTCCGTATTCCGTAAACTTTCCGTCAGCATCCTTAATGGGATCTTGTATCTTCTGAGTAGATATAGTATATCCCGCGGAAACGTGAAGCTCTGTAAAGAGCTCTTGGTTAAAGGTCGTCAGAGGCGAACCCCAGATAACGAAATCTCCGCTATCACTTACCTCTCCTTTTTCGTTGACTCGGGCAAAGGTATAAGTGCCCGTTTCATTGTGGACCTCGAGAGAGCGTATGTTAGCTTTTTCGATATGAGGGAAAAGAAGACGTCTGAAGCCATAATCAAGCTTTTCGGTACCTTCGGTAGCAAGATCCGCAAGCACGGCTTGAATAGTATACTCACCCGTTTTTGAATCCACCTCTATCAAGGTCTGCGCCTTGGTAACGTAATAACCGTATTGCGAATCCGTTGGAAGCTTGGTTTCTTTGTCAGAATAATATAAACCGTATTCTTTATTCTTATATCTGATATAATATTCCGCGTTATCCGCCGGATCTATAACAGTTGTCGTTCTTACGTAATCATAGATGAATACGAGCGCAACAGACATAATCACTACAAGTATTGCCGCGATTATTACGGTTACCTTGCGCCGTTTCATCGTAGTCATACGCTTTTTTTCTTCGGCATTCATCATCTGTGCTTTCTCCTAACGAGAACAACTATTCCCGCAACAGTTGCAACCAGAACGGGTACTACCGTAAGAACCACAGTATACTGAGTTGCTTCCTTTGAGGTCACGGTATCTATAGTAAAATCGGCAAAAGCCTTAAAGCCAAGTCCTACGGGAACAGGCTCACGTCCGATCGAACGGCATACAGACAGCAAAAGGTCGGTGTTACCGTAAGCATTTGACTGAAGGAACGCTTCGCTTGCGAACTCAGTAGAACCGCACGCTACAACGTAAGACGCTTCGTTTACAGTCGTGTAGTTGGACTCCTGAACCGTTCTGTCCTCAACCGACACCGTCATAAGAGCAAGTCTATTCTGCTCAGATGCCTTTTCTACCTCGCTTCCGTTTGCAAAAGCAGACGCGGTCGCGCTTGTGGTAAAGAGGTTATACATAGCGCGTGAAATTCCGTCCGCGCTATAAGACGCGTAATTATACGCGATCGAAGAATCCTCTTCATCTACGTAACGCTGAGGAGAGTAGATATCCGAAGGAGATATCGACATAACGTTCGGGAATACAACGCTTTGAGGAACCGCACGGCTTCTCATATCCTTGGTAATAGAAGACACGGGGTTGTTCGTAACATAATCAGCGACAACGGTAAAGCCGTTAGAGGTGAGCGAATTTTCACTATCCTTGATCATATAAGGATGAGTTGTTCCCGCCGCATCCGTATGCCTGTCAAACTTGATTCCCCACTCCGCAAGATATTCCTCAAGATTTTTAAGCACGGGAGTGTCGGGAGATACAAATACCATCATAGAATTGGTCTCATCGAGGAATTTATCTATTTTCTCTATCTCATCAACATCCGTCTTTGTAGTTCCGTCCTTGACAAGAAAATCGTCTTTGGGGTCGAATATAACGAGAAGTCTGCAATCCTCGGGGATCTCTTCGTTTTTAAGGTCTATATCATCGATCTTATATCCCGCATCGCTAAGCGTTTGAAGAAGTGACGTATCCGACAAGCCCTCTCTGTGATTTATAGTGATACACGCAAGAGGAGATTCAACTCTGGTGACCGAAAGGATCGAAGCCGCAAACGCCTTTTCTCCGCTATACGCCCATATCTCACCGTCATCGGGATTCGAGGTGAAAAAGCTCTCCACAGAGCGTATACGGTACTCTGTACCGAACTCTACAATAACGCTCGTCGGAGCGATTGTTGTAAGTGAGTTGACCTTATACTTCGTCACAGACGAAGGATTGTGAACGATATTCGGGTTTTTGATCGAAATGTGATCGGGAAATTCCGACTGCAATTCCTTAGCTGTATTATAAACGTAATTCATTGACGTATTGTTCTCCCAAACATCGGGATCGTCGCAGAATATAAGGTTTATCATAATATTTTCGTCTCGATACCCCTCCATACCCGCAGAGAGACCGTTATCCGCATTGTATTGCTTGTTCTCTGCTCTTATCTTATCGACCATCTCGATGGGAGAAGAGCTGTTTTCAAACTCATCATCGCCGTTGCGCAAGAGATCTATGCACTCATCCGACAGGGTAAAAAGGAGATCGGGAGTAAGATCCGCATACCATGTAAATTTATGTGAAAGCGCAGAAAAGATAACGTTAAAAAGAATGATGGCTACAATAATAACTGCCGTAACAACAGCAGAAATACCGCCGTAACGGAGCTTTTTGCCCGTTGATGTTTTCATTTTCATTTTTCGCACCTGCCTTTCTATCAACCCCAGCGGCGTTTGTCATAAACGCGCACCGTCAAAAGCAGGAATACTGCCGTGATTGAAATATAATATATTATCGACGCGAAATCGAGAATTCCCGACGTAAAATACGAAAATCTGCTGATAACACAGAACCAGCTTATAACAAAGCGGATAGCATACACGTCGATATACTGATTGAGTATATCAAGAACGAGCATCACAAAAATAATAGCTACTGTAATAACTGCCGCCGCAAGCTGATTCTCTGTAAGCGACGAAACAAATATGCCTATAGCTATAAACGCAGCGCCTATAAGTATGATTCCGACAAGGCAGGATATTATCTCCGCCGTAGCAGGACCGACGTGCTCCTCCGCGTAGCTCTTCCCTGCCGCTTCAATATTCGCGTACGAATAAAGCGGGAAGAAATTGATACAAGAAACAAGAACGCTTCCAAGGAAAAGCGCAAACGCCGCAAAATATTTTCCCAATATCATACCGGGGATAGAAACGGGGGCTGTAAGCAAAAGCTGTTCCGTGCGCAGCTTTTTTTCCTCCGCGAAAAGCTTCATGGTAAGCAGAGGAATAAGGATAATGAACGAAAAGATCATCATCTGGAAGTAAGAAGACGTATCATAGGTTCTCGCTCCAAGGGTAGTGTAGCAGCAAAGAAGCGCCGCAACCGCCAAGAACACGCCTACAAAGACATATCCTATTGCGTTTATGAAATATGAACGCAATTCTTTTTTGAAAATAGCAAACATTTTATATTCGGACCGTTTATATACGGTCAAGCTCCTTTCATCTTCATTTGTTAGACGCGTTATTATTTATCATCTTCACCGAAGAGCGCGGAATATTCTCCGCCCCGTGTCTTTTCGGTGTTCTGTACGATATTTTTTGCGATCTCACGCTCAACGCCTGCGCGGCGGTTCTTGCGATCGTGCTTATTCTTATTAGCGGGGTTCGCCTGATCAACGATAGCGATAAATATCTCCTCAAGGCTCATACCCATAGCTTCAAGTCCTATAAGCGCCCATTTCTTCTCCGCAAGCGTATAGAAAAGGCTCTTTCTGATATCCACGCCTACCTCACTCTCGATCATATACGAGTACGCGTCGCCGTCTCTCTGCGGAAGCAGCTCGGCATATACGACACCCGGACGAGAACGAAGCATTGCAAGGACTTCCTTCTGAGGTCCGCAAATCTTTGCGTTAAAGCGGCGGTTATTCTCTACCGCGCGGGTTATATTCTCGGTAAGCTCGTCCGCAACGATCTTACCCTTATTGATGATAATTATTCTGTCGCATACCGCCTGTACTTCTTGCAAAATATGCGTCGAAAGAATGACCGTATGGTCTTTTCCGAGATTTCGAAGAAGATTTCTTACCTCGATTATCTGCTTAGGGTCAAGTCCTACCGTAGGCTCGTCGAAGATAATGACCTCGGGGCTTCCGATAAGAGCTTGCGCGATACCTACTCTCTGGCGATAACCTTTTGAAAGATTCTTGATAACACGCTTATATACGTCTCTTATTTTAACAACGTCGCATATCTCCATCAAATGCTTGTCTCGGTTAAGCTTACAGCCCTTAAGGTTGTAATTGAATATGAGATACTCTTCGACCGTCATATCGAGATACAGCGGGGGTTGCTCCGGAAGATATCCTATATGTTTTTTCGCTTCAAGAGGGTTGTCCAGAACATCAAGACCCGCTATCGATACGCTTCCCGACGTTGACGAAAGATATCCCGTTAAAATATTCATCGTCGTACTTTTTCCCGCTCCGTTAGGACCGAGAAAACCGACGATCTCTCCTTTTTTTACCTCAAAGCTGATATCGTCTACGGCACAGTTTGAACCGTAATTCTTTACCAGATGTTCGATTTTTATCATAATGAGGAATTCCTTTCCTTAAAGTTTTGTCAAATCAGCGATTTTTACACTAATACAGAATATATTATAACATATAATTATAAACATTTTGTGAATGTTTATCTTTTTTCTCAAATTTTAAATTGATTTTTATGTGAATATTCAATGAAAAAGCAAAAAACTCCCTCCGAAAAGTCGGAGGGAGAAAAAAACACTTGCGCTTTTTATTTCCAAAGTCCGTAAAAGTCGTGATTCCCAATGGTAAACAGGAACTTGCAATTTCTCGATATCCAATTACTCGTCGCTATTCTGGGATTCATAAAGAAAAGCGCTTTGGTAGAGACCGTCGTACCCTCAAGACAGATCTTTGCCGCAATAACGGCAACATTGCTCGGCGTTTTGTAGATAGTTCCTATGGCAACGGGAGTAAACTGCGTTCCTCCCTTTCGGTCAAAAATAACGCCGTAAACCGTGTTCGGATAAGACGGGTGCGCCTTTCTGTTAAGCACCACGTTTCCAACAGCTATCTGTCCCTCAAGCGATTCTCCGCCCGCCTCGGCGTAAATGATGCGAGAAAGCCAATACAGATCGTTTGCGTTGTAATACGACGATGCGCTTTTAAGCGTCTTTCCTGTGCTTGTCAAAACCGCAGTTCTCGTCTGAGCGTTCCAGTCAACGTTCAGCGAAAACACCTTGGATAACGTCCTTATCGGCACAAAAAGTCTGCCGTTTATATTAAGGACCTTTTCCCCCGTGTAGAAATAGCGGTCAAGAGCAGATATGTAGTATCCCCCGTCGGTCACGTAGAGAGTAACCGCTCCGCTTTTTACCGTAGCGGTACGCGTCTGGTCATTCCATTTTACGCTTTCCGCACCCGTAATCACGGAAAAATCTCTCAGCGGAACGTACGTTACCGAATTAATGATAGCCGCCTTTCCCTCAAGGATCGCTTTTCCGTCCAGCGTAACGTTCACCGAAGCAGAGCCTTCGGGAAATACGTATACTTCCCTTTCTGCCGCCGCTATGGCGGGCGCGAAAGTCATAATAAGCATACATACGATGAGGAAAAATACCATTATTCTGCTCACGGTCTTTTTCTTTGTCAGCAAATTTTATACCTCCTTTTGCTTTTATTCGCAGTGAAATATTGCCCTGCGATACTTAATTATACTGTATTTCCGCAATTTTTTCAAGAAACAATAGATGGTGATTTTTACAATATATAACAATTCTGTTTTTCGGAAGTATTATCAACAAAACAGAAAAAGCAAGATATTAAGAAGATCAGCAAAAAATGTTTTTTATTTTATAGGAAGTAATTCCTGTCCAAACATTCTTTTTTACTTGACTTTATAGTGAATTTCTGTTACAATATATTAAAATATAAATCGCTATGAAAGGCGCCAATAAATGTCAGAATTTACACAAATTGCCATAATAGGTGCAGGTCACGCGGGAATAGAGGCGGCTTTAGCCGCAGCGAGAACAGGAATAGATACCGTTCTATTCACTATGTCTCTCGAATCGATCGCAAATATGCCCTGCAATCCATCAATAGGCGGCACAGGAAAAGGTCACCTCGTATATGAAATAGACGCGTTAGGCGGAGAAATGGGACGCGCGGCTGACAAGGTAACTCTACAGTCTCGCACACTGAATCTCGGAAAAGGCGCGGCAGTACATTCAAAAAGAATACAAGCCGACCGAAAAGAATACCACCGCATAATGAAGCATACTCTCGAAACAACAAAAAATCTCAGACTCGTTCAAGCGGAGATAGTATCCGTTGGCGTAGAAAACGGAAGCGTTTGCTCGGTAACAACGCATCTCGGCGAGGTTTGGAGTTGCAAAGCCGCAATAATCTGTTCGGGAACTTATCTCGAGAGCCGTATCTTTGTAGGAGACGTCAACTATGAAAGCGGTCCTGACGGTTTTCTTGCTTCAAAAGGACTTTCCGCTTGCCTTGAATCGCTCGGAATACACTTGATGAGATTCAAGACAGGAACTCCCGCGCGAGTTAACAAGAGCTCAATAAACTTCGAAAAGCTCGAGCGCCAAGACGGAGAATTTCCAATAATTCCCTATTCTTCATCAACAAGCGACGATTATTTCAAAGATATAGAGCAGATCCCCTGCCATATCGTATATACAAACGCCGAAACTCACAAAATAATTCGCGATAATATCACTCGATCGGCAATGTATTCAGGGCAAATACACGGAACAGGACCGCGTTATTGTCCGTCAATAGAAGATAAATTGGTGCGATTTGCCGAAAAAGAACGCCATCAGCTATTTGTTGAGCCGGTAGGCGCCGACACGGAAGAAATGTATATACAGGGCTTTTCCACTTCCCTTCCTCTTGATGTGCAACACAAGATGCTTACCTCTCTAAAAGGCTTTGAAAACGCGCAAATAATGCGAAACGCATATGCCATAGAGTACGATTGCGCTGATCCTACGCAGCTTCTGCCAACGCTTGAATTCAAAGAGATCAAGGGTCTATACGGAGCGGGTCAGTTCAACGGAACTTCGGGATATGAAGAGGCAGCCGCGCAAGGCTTAATAGCAGGATTAAATGCCTCTCTCAAGCTGCGCGGAAAAGACCCACTAATACTTGCCCGTTCCGAAAGCTACATCGGTACATTGATCGACGATCTTGTAACCAAAGGAACAAACGAGCCTTACAGAATGATGACCTCGCGCTCAGAATACAGACTTTTGTTGCGTCAGGACAACGCAGACGAGCGCCTTACCCCAAAAGGATACGAAGCAGGTCTCGTAACAGACGGTCAATATGAGTTGTTTTCCAAAAAGAAAAAGCTTATAGAAGCAGAAGTCGAACGCCTGAACACGACGCATATTTCCCCGCTTATCTTAAACGATTTCCTTAAAAAATACGACATGCCCGAAGTAAATTCGGGATATTCATTAGCAGATCTCCTAAGAAGACCGCAAATAACCTATAAAGATCTCAAGGAGATAGACCCCGAGCGGACTTCTTTGCCCTTAAGAGTTATATTAACCGTAGAAACCACCGTTAAATACGAAGGATACATCAAACGTCAGATAGCCGAGGTAAAGCGCCGCGAAAAACTCGAAAATCGTTCGCTCTCAAAAGATATCGATTACGAAAGCATAAAGGGATTGCGCATAGAAGCAGCGCAAAAATTAAACAAAGTAAAACCCTTGACAATAGGACAAGCATCTAGAATCAGTGGAGTTAGTCCTGCCGATATATCCGTGCTTTTAATATACCTCGGTATGAAATAATGTTTCACGTGAAACATTCAATATTTAAAAGGATCAAACAAAATGAATTTTGAAACATTTTTCGATAACTGCAAGAAGCTTTTTGAACTCAATTCTCTTCCCGAGCCCTCGCGTGAAGAAGCATTAAAACTGTTTGAACTAACAAAAATCATGTTAGAAACTAACAAAGTTATGAACTTAACCGCAATAAAGGAAGAAAATTCCATAATTTTGCGGCATTACATCGATTCCCTGTTGATTTCAAGCTTAATACCAAAAAATTCAAAGCTGCTCGACGTTGGTTGCGGAGCGGGCTTCCCAACATTGCCTTTGGCAATATTCCGCGCCGATCTCTCAATAACCGCGATCGATTCCACCGCAAAAAGAATAGACTACGTAAACAATACCGCCAAAACTCTGGATTTAAGCAACGTTACCGCAATTTCGGCAAGAGCCGAAGATATAGCGCATACACCAAGTTTCAGAGAAGCCTTTGGCATTGTAACCGCAAGAGCAGTCGCCTCCTTGCCTGTTTTGACCGAATTGTGTTTACCAATGACAAAATTAGGTGGAACGTTTATAGCAATGAAGGGTTCAAAAGCGGACGAGGAATTAGCAGCTTCTCAAAAAGCGATACAAATATGCGGCGGAAAAACACGCGACATCTGTCAAGCTTCGTTAGTAAATCAAGACAATTCGTATGAAACAAGATATTTGATACAAATTGATAAATTATCCGCCACTCCCCAAAATTATCCAAGACATTTCTCCAAAATATCAAAAAAACCGCTTTAAAAGCGGTTTTTTCTTTATGCCAAACACAATTATTTTTCATTTTCCATCTTTTGCTCCTATATTCCAACGCAACATAGCGCCATTCGACCTACACAATGAGAGCATTTTCTCCTTAGCTTGATGCTATAATTATATCAGTAAGCGCACAAATGTTTCACGTGAAACATTTGTGCAAAAAAGGAAGGAGAAAAACATATGAACGAATTAAAATTTTCGAAAAAGCAAAAAACCGACGAGGCATTTCCATCGGAGATATATCAGATTCGAGCGGACAGTATTCGCCCCAACCGAGCTCAGCCAAGAGCGACCTTCGATAACAACGCGATAATCAGACTCGCTGATTCTATCAGGCGATACGGGATACTTCAACCTTTGACCGTGCGTCCCGCAGAAGACGATGATCTGTATTCCTACGAGCTAATTGCAGGCGAACGCAGACTAAGAGCCGCAAAAATGTTAGGATATTTCACAGTTCCGTGCGTAATACTTAGCGTAGATGAATCAACCTCGGCAGAAATGGCTATAATAGAAAACCTTTTACGCGAAGACTTGAATATGTTTGAACAAGCATACGGCTTTAAAAAGCTCATAGAAAACCATTCATTAACGCAAGATGAGGTCGCACGGCGAATGTCCTTAAGCCAATCCGCCGTGGCAAACAAATTAAGATTACTAAAACTCACATTCGAAGAACAAAAATTAATACTCGAAACGAACCTCACCGAGCGCCACGCAAGAACACTTTTACGTCTCGACGACGAAAAAGCGCGCATTGATACAATAAGACACATAGCAACAAACAAACTAAACGTAAGACAAGCAGAGGAATACGTGGATTGTCTGATTTTTAACAAACAAAATGTTTTACATAACGCAGAGCAAGAAAAAGATGAGGAGCGCCATGAATTCAAAAGCGTAATCAACGAAGCGGATATAATAATGCAAAAACTCCAGCAACATATAGACAGACTGAAAAAACAAGGAAAAAGAGCTTCTGTGAACATAGTTCAAAACGTTCACACCGTGGATATAACCATTCGGATCGCAAAATGATCTTCAAGAAGTACCCCTCCGCAATGTTTCACGTGAAACATTGCGGAGGGTGTTTGTTTCGCAAAAAAATATAAAAAACGCAAAAAATCTTCCTCAATCTCTTGCATTGAGAATTTTTTTATGATATAATATTATAAATAGTTTATTTTCGAAAGGAATTTGATATAAATGGGCAAAATCATATCCTTTGCCAATCAAAAAGGCGGCGTCGGAAAAACCACTTCCTGTGTAAATATTGCCGCATCGCTTGGCATTCTCGGACATAAAGTCCTTATTATAGATCTTGACCCTCAGGGAAATACCACAAGCGGAGTCGGGGTTTCAAAAAGAGGGTTAAAGGGAACTACTCGTGAGCTTTTAAACGGAGAGCTTTCCGCAAAAGAAGTAATGCTTGAAACACCGTTTGAAAATCTTTGGGTCATTCCCACCAATACAACGTTGGCAGGTGCTGAGTTCGACCTGCTTGATTTCGACGACAGTGAATACCGAATGAAAACCGTTCTTGCTTCCATAAAGGACGAATTTGACTATATTCTCATTGACTGTCCTCCCTCACTTGGACAGCTTACAGGTAACGCCTTTACCGCAAGTGATGGAATCATAGTGCCTATGCAGTGCGAATTCTATGCTCTTGAGGGACTTTCTCAGCTTATGATAACCATTAACGGTATCAAGAGAAAATACAATCCCGATCTTAACGTATGCGGAATACTTATTACAATGTATAACGGCAGACTTTTACTGTCTATGCAGGTAATAGCAGAGCTGCAAAAGCATTATTCGGACAAGCTTTTTGACACCAAGATATCCAGAAACGTAAAGCTTACGGAAGCTCCCGGCTTCGGCAAGCCCGCGTTTTATCACGATCGCAACTCAAAAGGCGCAAAAGAATATCTTGAAGTTGCAAAAGAACTCGTTACCCGAATTTAACGTAGGAGGCAATTATGGCAGAGAAGCCTTCAAGACTTGGAAGAGGACTTGGCGACCTTCTTGACGACAACAGTCCCTCGATCCGCTCTCAAAATCCGTCTGTTATCATCAGAAACGGGGAATCAAATACCCAACCCAAACCCGTGATCAACAACAGACTGTACGATACCACCCCAAAGCCTCTGTTCGAGTCCAAGCCAAAGAACAAAAGCTTGAAATAACCGCAAACATAAATATAAAATCTATAATATAAAACCATAAGGTAGGTAATAATAATGGCAAAATCACCGAGAGGCCTCGGCAGAGGCTTTTACGATATTTTTGACGACAACTCCCTCGAAACCAAAAAGGGCGCAGGCGAGATGCTTCGCATCACGGACGTAGAGCCGAGACGCGATCAGCCGAGAAAAACATTCGAGCGTGAAGCTCTTCAAACACTTGCGGACTCTATTGCGTCATACGGAGTTCTTCAGCCTATAATTGTACGCGAAAACGAGCACACGCCCGGAACGTATGAAATAATCGCGGGTGAGCGAGGTTGGCGCGCATCAAAAATGGCTGGACTTTCAGAGATCCCCGCAATCGTTTTTGACGGAGATGAATTAAAAGCCGCGCAAGTATCCTTAATTGAAAACATTCAAAGAGAAGACCTGAATCCCGTAGAAGAAGCACTTGGATACGGCGCGCTTATCGAACGCTTCGGTCTTACTCAGGATCAGGTTGCAAAGCAGGTAGGAAAGAACCGTTCGACCATCACAAATATGCTCCGACTTTTAGAGCTCCCCAAGGAAATTCTCGAGCTTCTCAAGAGCGGGGAGATCTCAACGGGACACGCACGAGCATTGCTCAGTCTTGAAGACGAGCAGGATATGATAGATCTTGCAAATAAGATAATCGAAAAGGGACTATCGGTGCGAGACACAGAAAGCGCTGTTAAACGCATAAACGAAGCAGCAGAAGAGTCCGAGATCGAAGAGGAAAAGACAAACCCTCAGGTCAAGACTCATATGAAGGAGCTTGAGCGCAGAGCTATGTCAACTCTCGGAAGAAAAGTCCGCATCTCCCGATCTTCAAGAAAAAGGGTCGTTGAGTTGACTTACGACAACGACGAGGACCTCGAAGCCTTGCTTTTGTCACTTTGCGGCGAAAGCATCTTCGCGGAAACAGTGGAGTGATCTTCTTAATTTACATATTTTTACAATTATTTCCATAAATTTACATCAACAAAAAAATAACGAGGTAAAACACCATGCTTGATATCAAATACATTAAAGAAAAGCCCGAAGAAGTAATAGCCAGACTTGCAAAGAAAGGGAAGGACGCAAAGGACGAGATAGAGCAGATCCTTGCGCTTGATGGCGAAAGAAGAGCGCTTATCTCTGAAACAGAGGCAATAAAAGCTGAACAAAACAAGGTAAACAAGCTCATTCCCCAATATAAGAAAGAAGGAAAAGACGTAAGCGTTATTTTCGCACAGATGAAGGAGCTTGGAGCAAAGACAAAGGCTATAGACGAAAAGCTCAAGGAGATCGAAACTCAGCTCACGTCTGTAATGCTCGGTCTTCCGAATCTTCCCGACGAGGATCTCTTAGCGGGCGGTAAAGAGAACAATGAGCCTCTCCGTTACTTCGGTGAGCCTAAAAAGTTCGATTTTGAACCGAAGAACCACGTAGATCTTTGCACAGACCTCGGACTTGTCGATTACGACAGAGGAACGAAGCTCTCGGGCTCGGGATTCTGGATATATCGAGGAATGGGCGCAAGACTTGAGTGGGCGCTCCTGAACTACTTTATTGACACTCACCTTGGAGACGGCTATGAATTGATCCTGCCGCCTCATATGCTTGAGTATGAGTGCGGCGTTACCGCAGGTCAGTTCCCGAAGTTTGCCGACGAGGTATTCAAAATAGAAAACAATACCGACAACCGCAGGCGCTATATGCTTCCTACGGCAGAGGCTGCTCTCGCATCTCTTTACAGAAACGAGATCCTCACCGAGGCAGATCTTCCCAAGAAGCTCGTAAGCTACACGCCTTGCTTCAGACGTGAGGCAGGCTCTTACCGCTCCGATGAGCGCGGAATGGTTCGCGGACATCAGTTCAATAAGGTCGAAATGTTCCAGTACACGCTTCCCGAAAAGAGTGACGAGGCATTTGACGAGCTTGTAATGAAAGCAGAAAATCTCGTAAAGGGACTCGGCTTCCACTTCCGTACAGTAAAGCTTGCGGCAGAGGACTGCTCGGCGTCTATGGCGCGCACCTATGATATCGAGATCAACATTCCTTCCATGAACGGATATAAGGAGGTCTCTTCGGTATCCAACGCAAGAGATTATCAGGCACGCAGAGGTATGATCCGTGTCCGCAGAGAAAACGGAAAGACCGAATTCGTACACACGCTTAACGGTTCGGGACTTGCTACAAGCCGTATTTTGCCCGCTCTCGTTGAGCAGAATCAGCTCGCGGACGGCTCTGTTGTCGTTCCCGAGGTACTCCGCAAGTATATCGGAGTTGAAATTATTAAAAAATAAAAATGAAAAAATTAATTTGTCTGTTACTTGCGGTCTTCACGCTCGCTCTATCGGGTTGTTACGAAGACCCCCTCAATAACAGAGATACGCAAACATCCACCACATTATCGGGACCTACGGACGAAAAAAGCACCGAGCGTGAAATCACCAAGGATACGAAAGCAAAAACAGGTAGCGAGTCCTCAAAACCTTCGTCGGAAAGCACCGAAACAACTGCAAATATTAATACCAAATATACGGTAACTTTTTCGTATGAGGGCAATACCAAGACCTACACGCTAAAAGCAGGCGAAAGCCTTACTATCCCTACGCCGAGCAACACAAAATTAAAATACGTGTGGGATACTTCCGTTCCCTCGGTAATGCCGTCAAAAAACGTCAAATACACCGCAACCGCAATAAAAGGGAGCTTCTGGACGCTCGACACAAACGGGGTTTTCACAGTCAGCACTTCAATGAGCGACTTGTCGGAATACGCTGCTTACAAAAGCAAGATAATCTCTGTTGTTATAAGCGGCAATTGCCCTAAGATCTGTCAATTTGCGTTCGAGAGCTGTCGCTCTCTAAAAAAGGTAGACATCGGTAATAGCGTTACAAAAATAGAAATGGCGGCATTTACGGATTGTCCCGCACTCACATCTATCACACTTGGCAAAAACGTTTCCAGACTTGAAGCGTGGGCGTTAAATGCAGAAAATTTGTCAAACCTTATTGTTAAAGGAAAGAAAAATTGGTCCGCCAGCTACCAAACAAGTCCTAACAGTTCAATGGGTCAATCAATAACCTTTTCCGACAGTGCGCCGTCAAACGCCTCAAAATACAATCAATATTCGGAATATACGTGGACAGCTTCGTAAATCATTGCAAATATTACCGTATATCGCATATAGTATGATTTACATTTTCCAAAAGGAGATCCAATGAAACCTCTATTAACCGTTTTAAAAGCTTCCGCAGAAGCTGAAATGCCGCTTTGGAAAGAGCTATTGGCATACTTTTACGATACCTATTACAATAATAACGTTTATTATCCAAATCTCGATATGGATACTTCAACGATGATAACCGTGAAAAATCTGATTCTGGGCATTTTTATAGGTCTCTGTATAGCCGCTTTCGGAATGGTTTATAACAAACGTATACTCGGAAAATTCGTAAGAACGCTTCTCCGTGAAGAGTGTCTCTCAAAAGAGAGCGCAAAAACGCTCTCTCAACTCGGAGTTATGCAAAATTATGCAATCAGAAATGCCGTTCGAAAAAGCGTGAATCTGCGCCGCGTCGTTCGGTGCAGGGAAGAGGAAGAGTTTTTAGCCGAGCAGGAAAAATCGCGGCTCGAATTTGAGAAATCCTCAAGCGAAACCAAAAAAGCTTCATTCCGCGAGGAAAAATTCGAGATCGATACCGCAAACGACCATTTTTACATACCCGAGGATATGAAATATATGGCGGACGTTAAATTCGAAAGCCGCGGCACTACGTGGCTCGGTGCAATACTCTTCGTTATCATTATGGCGATCGTATTCGTTGCGCTCATTATATTCTTACCCGATATATTCCAGATGCTTGACAACTTCGTCGGCGGATTTTCGAGTATGGGTAAGGACAATATTCTTTAAAAACAGGAATTCTTATGAACAGTACAAGAATCGCAGAAAAGCTTCGCCCCAAGACCTTTGACGAGATCGTAGGGCAAGAGCATCTTTTTGGGGAACGCGGAGTTATACGCCGTATGATATCGTCGGGCAGGATCACGAATATGATCTTCTACGGCCCTCCTGGTACGGGAAAGACTACCGCCGCGGAAATAATCGCCCGTGAATCCGATATGGTATTTCACAGACTCAACGCAACTACGGCATCGCTGTCCGACGTTAAAGATATCTTAAGTTCAACAAACAATATATTTTCAACGGGCGGAATACTCCTTTATATCGATGAGATACAGTATTTCAACAAAAAGCAACAGCAGGCACTCCTTGAATATATCGAGGACGGACGAGTTACTTTGATAACCTCGACCACAGAAAACCCGCATTTTTATATCTATAACGCGATAATCTCTCGCTCCTCTCTTTTTGAATTCAAGCCCGTACCGTCAGCGGCTTGTCAGAAAGCGCTCACGCGTGCGGTAGAATATTTGAACGAGAGTGAAGGGAAGAGCAAATCTTTAGAGGACGGAGTTCTCGATTATATCGCACGGTCGACCCGCGGAGACGTGCGCCACGCACTCGTGCTGCTTGAAAATGCTTATTTTTCATCAGATGATACCATAACTCGTGAATCAGTGGATTCATTTCACGTTCCGATAGGTAACTTTGATACCGATACGCACTACGACCTGCTTTCGTGTTTGCAAAAGTCTATCCGCGGATCAGATCCCGACGCGGCGGCTTTTTACGTAGCAAAACTCTTGTCGCTCGGAGAGCTGATTTCGGTTTGCCGCAGACTTCAGGTAATAGCCAATGAGGACGTGGGACTTGCTTACCCTATGGCAGCGGTAGTAACGCGCGCTTGCTGTGAATCGGCAAAGGAGCTTGGAATGCCCGAGGCAAGACTGCCTCTTGCTCACGCGGCGATATTACTTGCTACATCACCAAAATCAAATTCGGCGTATATGGCAGTAAATTCCGCGATGGAGGACATTGAAAAGGGAATGGGAGTAAATATACCCACTCATCTGCAAAGCCCTTTGTTCAAAGGATATAAATATCCTCACGACTATCCGAATCATTACGTTCGCCAACAGTATCTCCCCGACGATCTCAAAGGAAAGCATTATTACGATTGGGGCGATAACAAAATGGAGCAAGCCGCAAAGCAGTTTGCTCAAAAAATAAAGGGTGAATAAAAAACGTTGAGGTACTCAATGGTGAAAAAATTAAAAGAAATATATAAAAAGCACGAGCTGATAATTCGATATCTGTTTTTCGGACTTATCACGACTGTCCTTTCTTTGGCGGCGTGTTATATAACCGTAAAATCCGCGGCGCTTGTGTGGCATGATAAAAACGGAGACCCGAACGCTATCGCAGATTCACTTGGAAGCATAACGCAGTGGATCGTCGGTGTGCTCGTCGCATTCTTTACCAATAAGCTTTGGGTGTTTAAGAACGCAGAAACGGGCGCGCGTGCGACTTTTAAGCAATTATTGGTATTTTCAAGTTCGCGTGTCGGCACTTTTTTTATCGAATGGATCATAAACCTTGCAATCATTGCGCTTTTGGACGACCTCTTAAAATATAACTCCCTCACGATCCCGCTTGGATTTATGGATTTTGAATTAAGCTCAAGAATATGGGCAAAGGTGATATCATCGATCATAGTCGTGATAACAAATTACTATATCAGTAAGCTTGTTGTATTTCGAAAGAAAAATCAAGCGACAAAAGAATTAAGCAAATAAATAACAGTACAAAAAACGACAAAATATATATCTTTCGCCGCAAACATATACAAAAAAGATAAAAAAATGAAAAATGCGGCGAAAGATAACAAAAAGATATTGACAAATCCATCAAAATGGAGTATAATAATTAGGCAAGTTTGAAACGGCGACTTGCACGTATATAATACGGAGAAGTACTCAAGAGGCCGAAGAGGCGCCCCTGCTAAGGGTGTAGGTCGGATTTAACCGGCACGAGAGTTCAAATCTCTCCTTCTCCGCCAAAAACAAGGGATATCCCGAGGGGATATCCCTTGTTTTTCGTATGTAGTGTGTGCTTTGAACTCTTTCGCGACGGTTTACCGGCAAGGGCATCGAGCCCGAGCGCGCCCAGTGGGCGATAAAGCGAGGGTGAGATTGGAGGAGAAAAGGAGTATCGCGACCGACAGGGAGAGAGACGACTATTTCGACGAGTGGGCGGCAACGCCGCTTCAAATCTCTCCCCAAAATGATGTCAAAAACAGTTATATAATTTTTTCCAAAAACCACTTGACAAACGAGGAAATATATACTATTATCTATACATAGATATACAATGCATTATAAAACCATGTTAAGGAGAAAAAATGAAAATAAGTAAAGAATTATTAAAAGGAAGCACATCTATAATGATCCTAAAGATAATTTCCGAGCAGGACAGTTACGGATATCAGATAACTCAGATACTTTACAAAAGATCAAATGAGTTTTTAAAGCTCAATGAGGGAACACTTTATCCGATTCTTCATTCAATGGAAAAAGAAGGGTATATAGAATCGTACAAAAAGGCAAGTGAAACAGGCAGAGAGCGAAAATATTATCGCATAACCACTTTGGGAACTATGCATTTGGCAGGACAAATACAGGAATGGGAAGTGTTTTCATCATCTGTTAATAAAGTTTTAAACGGTGAATAATATGTCTAAAAGCTTCAATTTGAAAAATGAAATTGAAAAATACACTTCTAAATTGACAGCAAATATTATCTCTCCGCGAATTAAAAAGCAAGTAAAACAGGAATATGCCGATCATATTGAAGATTCGGTATATAGATACACACTTCAAGGACTTGGTGAAAAAGAAGCTTTGATTAAAGCTTGCGGAGATATGGGAGACGTAAATAAAGTTAAGTTTTTGCTTTCGGAAATACATAATAATAAGCTTCAGATCTTTATAACAAACAAAATCAAAAAACTGCGAAATTGCTTTGCAAGCAAGGCATTTTATAAAACGGTCATAATAACGTTTGTTATTTTTGCTGCTGCAATTTTCGGTATAAGCTATTCTTCTGTTATCAGGGAAACGGTAAATGATTTTATTCGCTTTTTTATTCTGCTTTTTGTTGATAAAGAAGTTCAATTACGATTACTCGGCTTTGTAATTTTTGCGATATGCTTTTTTATATTGATCTGTTTTATTAAAGTAATTATCTTTTCCTTATCTTATATTTTAGAAAGACTTATATACTATATCCATATTATAATATTTTGTTTATTCAAAAAATGCAAGTTGCGTATATCGAGGGTTCCTTTTTCCTCATTGCGAGGTCTGAACAAAAAAGGAGATCTAAAAATAGTTGTAGGAAAGCAAAGCTATATAGTTCACTTTATCGATGTAATATTGAAATACAGAAGAGAATTTATAGTATTAGATGATACCACTTATGCCGTTACAGAAGTCATACCGGATGAATTACGCACTTATGGAGCAACTATTGTTGATGGTAGATCATGGTATAATATATATCGTTCAGCAATAAAAAGCAGTACTCGTGGTAAAGATTGGATAAAGAAGTTTCCAAATATAGATGATTCCTCTGAGAAACACATTATAATTGTGCATTCAAATCCCATATCGAAAACTGTAATCAGAAAAAATACTCTTGTTTCGTTAGGAGAGGGGGATACATTTGGAAACTTTATCAATCACTCTTTCAAAGGATTTATACGGTTTTTAAAAAGAATTTCTCAATAATATGTATTTATACTAAAAGACAGGACAGAAAATCTGTCCTCAGCTTGCTGACAAAGTGGCTTAAAAAAACTTCAGGTAGCAAAATATACAAACGCAAAGAAACAAAGAGCCTCCCTTGTGTAAAGGGAGGTGGCATTTTCGCAAGAAAAATGACGGAGGGATTGGTGAAACAGTATAT
>JAZSIP010000085.1:0-11133 GCA_045533915.1 Eubacteriales bacterium | reverse complement strand
TTGTATAATTATCTCGCTTTCTTGTTGGTTTTTTGTAGCAATTAAATTATACAACAAAGCAAGCGGATGCTCAATACCTTTCGGTAAAGAACATCCGCTTTTTCTTCTTTTTGGACTAAGTTAATGACTCAGCCCCTTTTTTGCCGACATGGAAACTTTGAAAAACATATTTAAGAAAAATCGGCAGGATATATCCTCTGCACTATGACGTTGTGCGAACCTACGTTTTAGCAGTTTAGTTCGGTTTTTGCCGTTCATTCAGGTTTCGTCGTTTCTTCTCGGATAGTTTTTCAGATTTCATTCGAATTAAGATCATAAAAAATCGCAAATAAAAACAATATGATTTCTTTAATATATTTACAAGGCTTAAAAAATATGTTATAATGTATTAATAAATTTATAAAAATTCACAAAAAATTAGATTTTTTACAAATAACATCTTCATTTTCCCCGCGCGTTGCGGATCAACACTGTATAATTTTTGCGAAAGACATTTGCGAATGTTATAAATTATATTATTTTAAGGAGAAAATCCAAAATGAAGACCAAGCGTTTATCCCTCTTTCTTGCGTTTGTCATGATACTTTCCGTGTTCAGCGGAATGTTCGTAGTAAGTGCGGAAAACACCTATCCCACTTATGCTTCGTTGACAGAAGACGATAAAGCCGCTATCGCGGAAAAAAAAGAATGGAAGATAGGAAATACCTACTATGCAGATTGGAAAGAAGTATCCACCGCAGTAGCGGAAGCCGCCGAGGCAACCACAGTCTATCTGCTGACAGACACTACCGAAGAAATTTGTAACTGTAAAGCAACAGACAACACTTGCGGATTATACCTTAATCCCAATGCAGCCGTTACCATCATAGGCGTAACACAGGCTGACGGCAGCAAACCAAAGGTAACGTCAGACGACTATCGTTGGTTTACGGTAAACAAGGCTCAAACCGTAACCGTGCAAAACGTAGAAGTAACCGACGGTACTGCGGGAGCATTTCAAGTAAACCAAGGAAAGTTAGTTCTCGAAGATATGATCATAACGTCCGATGGCTTCACGTATGGTCTTATCATATGCGGCGGCAACGGAGTTGAGCTTGATATAATCGATTCTCATATCTCCATGGACTGCTCTGCAATAACTTCCGGACTCGGTCTTATATACACAGTTGGCAAATCCTCTACGATCAATATAACAGGCAGTATCCTTGACGTATCCAACACGTGCGGATACCGTATTGTCTATGATATGAACTGTAACACAGACTGTACAAAAAGCCACACCCATGCTACCTATAACACCAACGTAATTAATGTAACGCTCGAAGACAGCGCGATCATCGGTTCTATTTACACTTTTGACATTATGCAGTTAAACGAGAGATCTTCCGTCAAAGTAATGGACAACGTGGTTTTTGCAGGCGGCGGTGATCGCGAAAGCGGTACGATTTTCCGCGGTGTTAAAGCCGAGAACCTCAAGAACAAGAACGACACGGCTACTGCATATAAACACACAAATACAGCCTATGTGACCACCTCCTCTCACGATGCGATCGCTAACGTATTCGGCAATATCACAGTTGATGAGCTGGCAATAAAATTGGGCTTTAAATTCCGTAACACTGAAAATGCGACCGAAGCTTATGCGGACGGCGCTTTTACAGGTTACTACAGAGAAATTCCCTATACGGGCGGAACCTTCTATCAGATTGCAGATTATACGCATAATACCTCTAAAGTAGAATCAGGCAAGGTCGAGACCAACAATTTGAAGGTTCCTTTCACCGGAAATACAACAATAATCGGTATCAACGATCCCACCTACTATACCAGTGTCCGTTTTGCCAGCTTTAATGAAACATCTTTTACCATAAAGGACCTCAACCTTGAAATTGCTCCCAACGCAAGCTTGGGTACAATTTTCCGTTTGCATGGTAATAATGCTTCCCTGACTTTAGACAATGTTGACCTGACCTATAACTGCAATTATGCATTGATAGAATTGAAGGATTATACGGGGCAATCGGTTACTATCGAGAACAGCACGATCACAGGTGTAACAGGTGATCAAACCGCTCTTAATCTTGTTCGTGCAACCGACGCAAACAATGCCGACAATATCATTGCCATTTCTAACAGTACGATAGACGTTTCTGCTGTTTCGTCAGGTACATTGCTTAACAACAACTTTACCCCTACTGTCACGCTTGAAAATTCTGTTGTAGCAACCAAGTCTGCTGACATCAAGGCAGATATCCTCAAGGGCACAAATGTTATCAACGGCTACACCGTAACTACCGAAGCTGCTGAAGGCATTGCTTACAGCGCTGACCTCTTTGGAAATACTGTTCTTGAGGGTGCGGCAGTACGTGCGATCGAAGGTGACTCCGAGCTTACCAACAGCGGTCTCCGCTTTATGTCTACCGTTTCCGCAGCAGCTATTAAAGCAGCAGGCGCAAACACTACCTACGGTACTGTTATCTTCCGTCACTCCGATTACACCACTTGGATGGCTACAAACCCAGGCAAGACAATGGCTGACTTTATCGCGGCTGCAAACGCAAATCCTTCTAACGATAACGAAGACGATCTCAAGCTAGTTAATATCGTGGCTGACACGGGTAAGGTCGTAGATAAGGAAACCGGTGATATGACCATCTATGCGGCTCTCGTTAAAATAAATAACTACGAAACCGACTTCGGCGCAGTATCCTATATCAAGACAGCCGACGGTGTCATTGTCTACTCCGAATTTGACGCTGAAAAGCACGTGCGTAACATCACCGAAGTTGCTACCAAGGCTCTTGCTGATACCAATGCAACCGAAGGTTATGAAGAGAACGGCTACAAGTACAACATAGCGGTTAGGGTTGGAGAGACCTATTACATCGACAACGGTGACGGTACCTACACCAAGAAGACCCGCAGAGAAAGCGATACCGCTGTTTACAGCCCCTACACCTCCGCACAACGCGAGGTGCTCAACAAGTATCTTGGTAAATAATTAAGGAGGAAAAGATCATGAAAAAGCAATATAAAAACCCTACGATCAATTTGACTTACGTGAATCCGGCAGATATTCTTGCTACCTCCGGTGAATGGGACGGCAACAACGCTCTCTTCACAAACGACGACACAGCAGAAGATATCTTCTGATTTCTAAAATCAAAAACTTTGGACCCGCGCTATACGCGGGTCCTTTTTTGCCGACATTGAAACTCAACTCAAGCACAAAAAAAGATATGACACGGAATTATCCTTATCATATCTTTTTTGCAGTAATTTTATGCTTTTTTCACCATCAATACATTTTAGTATATCCGTCACCGTTATTTCCCGAACCTGTGGTAGAAGCTTCAGTTTCCGTTGTAACTGCCGTTGTGGTACTCTCCTTGTCGTTTTCCTCGGTTGTTTCCTCAGTTGTTTCATCGGTCGTCGAAGCAGTGGTCTGCTTATCGGTATTAGCAATGTCACCTTTATCTTCTTCGGGGGCGCATCCAACTAACACCAATACCAACAACAAAAGTACTACGACAGTCAAACAAATATATTTTTTCATAATATATTATCCTTTCAGATCGATCTCTTAATTACGTTAATAGTATACCATGCCTTACAGAAAGTGTCAAGCTTTTATATAAAAATCGCACTGAAAAAATCATAAAAAAACAATTTTTTATTTACAACATCTTCCTTATGTGTTATAATTAATTATAATATCGAATTTTTGAACACGGAGTATATGATGATAAATTTTACCACGAAGATTCCGCACAATAAGATCATATTGTTTCAAAGACTCACTTGTACGGCATTGATAGCTGTCATGCTTCTTTGCAGCGTATTCGGAAGCTTTTTCAGAGTACCTTTTAACGATGACTTTACTGTTTTTTATGAAACAGAAGACAAAGATAACTTAAAGGAACAGACGGAAGAACGATATATATCATTTGACTTTTTAGGCTCGACACTCTCAGTATTCAAAGCGATCTCTCTGTATAATGCCTCTTATCAAGAACACCAAGACGCTTACTACAACGTAATAGAAAGCGAACGAATGTCTCTCTCTACAAGAGCGGCAGGTATAGCTTATCTCGTACTCGAAGCCTTTGATTCCGATTTCACCGTCGGTGTGTATTACGTAATGCTTCTTCTGGTATCGATAGGTACACCCATACTTCTCCTCGTTTTACTTATCATAATTCTAAAAAAATATTTCAAGCCGAAATTCAGAAAGACCGAGCACACTATATATAAGGGTACGCTCAATATGTTCAGAATAGCTATCTCCCGTGTTCCGTTTATATTATTGCTGAACGTTCTCGTCCCTAAAACCAAATTCGGTTTTTCCTCTTTTGCTATAATTTTTTTGTGCATCATAGGTACTGGCATAAACGCCGCCGCATCTTATTTCAAGGATTATACCAAAGCACAACGCAAATACCGAACGATGTTACAGCTCACATCAATTGCGGGAATGCTTGTTTTTGTATTTTTCTGCATTACCGTAAACGCGTCAAAGCTCATATCCAAAGCTATAACACTATTCGACGGACGTAACCTCACCGACCTTGTATCCATATTCGAGGGAGGAAATTTCGATATCAACGAAATACTTTCTCTTCTTGCGGGATTCGTGTTTTTCTTCGCGTTATTCGGCATCTGCAAGCCTCTTGCCAACAATTTTTGCCGAATAGGTTTTACTACTACAAGACTTAAGAAAAAAGATTTTTCGTTTGGTGATTCGTATATCGTATCTTGTATTCGCCCCAACCTTACAATACTTGTCTTCTGCTTACTTTTAGGCTCTCAAGCTGAGCTTGTATTTTATAAAGGCGAGATCGCAAATCTTGTAATTGCCTTTATATCTCTCGTTTTAACAACGCTCGTTGAGGTTGCCGTTCACGTGCTTCGCGAAACAATATGCGTTGATCTTGGGAAAGGCGGTATGGACGCGGTTATTGAAGGAACTACCTACAACGCGCAAATAGAAGACAATCTTGCCTCCGAAGCTAAGGCTCAACTGGAAAAAAAAACCTTTAATGAAAAATAAAACAAAAAAAGCTTTTACCGCGTTTTATCGAGGTAAAAGCTTTTTGTTTTACAAAATATCAATTTTTATATTCTCTCGGCGTTATGCCGACACGCTTCGAAAATTCGCGCGAAAAATGACTCTCTTCAAAGTATCCGCACGCCCTTGCCGTATCACTTACGGATAACTGCCCAGATTCCAACAACTGCTTTGCGTAATCTATACGCATATTTATAATATATTCTTTAGGGCTTATACCGTATTTTTCGGTAAATATTCGTCTGAAATACGCTTCACTTATGTTACACATTGAAGCTAACGAGGCTACCGAAAGACTGTTATCGCAAAAGCTCTCTTTTATATTTTCAACGGCAGATGCTATAAGCTCGGTCTTTTTGTCGGGGATATACGCTCGATTCGATTCCTCAAGTGCCAAAAGTATTATTTCGTACAACGATCTCATTGCAACCAAAGAACGTTCCTCGCTACCGCTTCTCCATTTTTTCTGTGCATTTTTAAATGCTCGTCTTACGGCATCTACATTGCGGAAAATCATTGCAAACGGTTGATCACAAAGCTCTGCATCAAAGTTTATAGCGTAACAACCTCCGCCTTTTATAACCTTTACTCGATAGGTCGAACCCTTTGGAAGATAAAAAAGCTCGTTTTCGCACGTCTTCAGAACCCTTCCGTCCGAAAATATATAATCCTTGACGGCGTCCGCATCATTAAGCACAAGTCCGTGATATGGACGATCTGTATGTATGCTCCTTCCCGCGCCGTTTGCAACGTATATAGCGAGGGCTATTTTTTTGATCACTATATTATTCCATTCATTATTCAATCCGATCACCTCGGTTTATTATATCATTTTGTATCGATTTCGTCAAGTGTTTTGTTTTATCTATTTACAAAAAATTTTTTTAGTGATATAATGCTTTCGTAATAATATTAAAAACTTTTTTGGAGGTAATGTCATGCAATACTTAACTAAAGAAAGTTACGAATACATCATGAACAAATATCACGATCAAAGCAAGCCCTTTGATCCGCACAAGCGCTTTATCCGCAGAGATGAGATCTTTTCCGCATACACGGGAATGGAGGGTGACAAAATACTTTCGGGTATCCTTGATAACGATAAAACATATGAGCCTCTTCCCCACCCAATTCGCAAGGCAAGGGCTTTTGAATACGTACTGAAAAACACAAGAATATCCTGTGATGCGCGTGATATATTTCCCGCGATAAATATGTTAGACCGTCCTCTCAATGCGACTGTTGTAGGAAATTGGAAAAAAGAGGTCTTTGAAGAGATCATACCAGAAGTAAATGACAGAAAAAATCATTTTGAAAGATCGGGCATCGTAACTATTTGGCCCGATTACGATCACAGCGTTCCCGTATGGGACAGAATCTTCTCGCTCGGATTTAGTGGGATATTGCGCGAGAGTGAAAACTCACGAAAGAGTCGGGAACTCACCGACGAGCAAGACGCCTTTTTTGAGGGTATCAGGATAACCTACGAGGCAATAATTACCTTTATCGGCAGACTTGCGGACCTTGCGGACACCACCGAGGGCTCGGAAAAGTTAGCAAAAGCATTGAAAAACATTCAAAGGAACGCACCCACTACCTTTTACGAGGCACTTCTTGTAGATTATCTCTATTTCATACTCTGCGAACACATTGAGGGCTTACAGGTTCGTTCCCTCTCAAACTTTGACAGACTTTTCTTTAAATTCTACAAGCACGATATTGAAAACGGTATTTCCGAGGAACAGATACGCACCGACCTTGCGTACTTTTTCTTGCAGTTCACCGCTATAGGCAACTATTGGAATCAGCCCGTATATCTCGGAGGTGAAAACGCTGACGGTTCTACCGTTATAAACGAGCTTTCTTATCTCTTTCTCGACACATACGACAAAATGAACATATACAGCCCCAAGATACAGATAAAGGTATCAAAGAGCACTCCGAAGAAATTTTTGCTGAAGGCTCTCGATATGATACGCCGCGGACATAATTCAATAGTATTCGTCTGCGATGAGACTATACGCAAGGCTCTCGTCAGGGCGGGAGCGACCGAGGAACAGGCTCGGCTTTGCGATATCAAGGGCTGCTATGAATACTCTGTTCAAGACGGAATGAGCTGCGGAATGAACTATCTCAATCTCTTAAAGCCTCTTGAATATGCCCTTCATGAAGGACGCGACGGAGTAACGGGTGCTTTTGACGGTCTTGAATGCCGCAGCCTTGACAAATATGACAGCTTTGAAGAAATTTTCGAAGAATACAAGCGTCAGCTTTTAAACATTATTAACCTGACCATAGATACTGTAAACAGTTTTGAGGACTATCTTGCGCACATCAATCCGCAGTCTATGATATCCGCAACTTCTCCATCCTGCCTTGAAAAAGGTCTTGACGCACTAAAGGGCGGATGCGCTAAAAACGCCACTTATCTCAACGTAGGATTTCTTGCCGACGCGGCAGACTCTTTGTTGATGATAAAGAAATACGTGTTTGAAAAACGCGAACTTTCTCTTGGAAGATTCCGTGACATTTTGGATAAAAACTATGACGGTGAGGAGCTTTTCAGAAGAAAGCTTATCACGGATAAAGAAAAATACGGCAACAACAAGGAACGTCCCGATGCCATTGCGACCGAGCTGTACGACTTCGTAAACAAAAACGTTGTCGGCAAACCGAACGCAAAGCTTCGCACAGGTAAATGGAACTGCTCGTACCACGTAGCAAGACAATCCTACTCGCAAGGCAGCAAGACCGCCGCGTCTCCTAACGGCAGACGACTTGGCGAAGAACTTTCCAAAAACGTCTCGGCATCTATGGGACAAAACCGCGAGGGCGCGACCGCCGCTATCCTCTCTGTAACAAAGCTTGACGCGACGGCAATTACGAGCGACGCTTCGCTTGACTTGGGACTTCTCCCCTCTGCCGTCAAGGGCGATGACGGGCTTGAAGCTATGTACGGTCTGCTCATGACCTTCTGCAACAGAGGCGGGCACGCTTTGCAAATAAACGTATTTGACGCGGATACGCTTCGCGATGCGCAAAAATATCCCGAAAAATATCAAGACCTGCAGATACGTGTCTGCGGTTGGAACGTGCTTTGGAACAACATAAACAAGGTTGAACAGGACGGATTTATCCGTCAGGCAGAGACGTTGATATAATGGAGATCATATCGAAAAAAAGATGTATTATCGGCGAAGGACCGATTTGGAACGAAAAAGAAGGGGTACTGTACTTTACAAATTCCCGCGAACAAGAAATATGTGTCCTTGATATTTATACAAAGGAGCTTAAGATAATACCGACCGAAGTCGGCGGTGTCGCCATAGCCTTTGACAAAAGCAACCGTATGATCGTATCGCGCAGAGACGGGATATTCTACCTTGAAGATAATATCGCAACCCCCTTATACGACACAAACAAACATCAAATTCTTCACGGAAATGATACGAAGGTCGGTCCTGACGGAAGAATATACGTTGGGACGCAAAGCAGCAAAAGACTTGGATTATCGAACAACGTCGACGGAAAGCTGTATTCCATAGACAAAGACGGAAATGTCCGCACACTTCTTGACGCATTGCTGTTATCGAACGGAATGGATTGGTCTATGGACGAAACACGCTTTTATCACACAGACAGCGCAACGCGTATTATCAAAGAATATTTGTTTGACAAAGTCACGGGAGACATTGAATTTACGGGCAAAAGCGTATACGTTCAAGGCGTTGACGGCTTTACGATAGACGAAAACGACCTTTTGTACGTCGCTTGCTGGGGGCAAGGACATATTGCCGTCGTTGACACGCGCGATATGACCGTCATTGACCACATAGACGTTCCCGCAAAGATCCCCGCAAGCTGCGCCTTTGCTGGCAAAGGCATGAACGAGCTTGTAGTCGTTACGGCAGACTACAAAAACGCATCTGCCACCGACGAATATGCGGGATATACCTTCAAAAAAGAAATGTCTGTATGTGGCAGACTTCCGTATTTGTTTGGATAAAAATTTTAATAAAAGGAAGCTAAAAAATGAACGTTAAAAAATTGTTTTCGGGACGAGTTTCAAGCGTAATTCTTGCGCTGATAGTTTGCGCGCTTTGGGGCACGCTATTCCCTTTCATAAAGATAGGCTACTCGACGTTTCACATAAGCAGCAACAATATACCATCGATAATTCTCTTTGCTGGAACACGTTTTACAGTATCGGGAATTATAATGATAGCTCTCTTTTCGGCAACAAAACGTAAATTTCTAAAGCCTAAAAAGAGCGATATTTTGCCGATACTGGCCGTTGCGGCATTCACGATAATCCTTCACTATTTCTTTACCTATATGGCTCTCGCGATAGGAGAAGGCTCTAAGACCGCGATAATAAAGCAGATAGGCTTTCTGTTTTTGAGCTGTTTTTCGTTTCTCTTTATAAAAACTGACCGATTTACTTGGAAAAATATTATATGCGGAATCCTCGGATTTTTGGGTATCATCGTTACTAACCTCAACGGAGGTGCGTTTACCTTCGCGCTTGGCGACGCTTTGCTTATAATAGCGTCGTTCTGCTCTGTTGCAGGTACGATAGTGACTAAAAAGGCGGTCAAAAAGACCGACCCGTTGACACTCGTGGCTTATTCGCAGTTCTTCGGCGGGATCTTCCTTGTCATTTTGGGATTGACTTTGGGCGGAAGAATACCTCACGTTGATATCAAATCTATCGGCTCTCTCGCTTACATCTGCTTTGCTTCGATCAGCGCGTACGTAATTTGGAACGTGCTTATAAAATACAACAGTCTCTCAAAGCTCTCTATAATCAAGTTCACAGAGCCGCTTTTCGCCGTAATATTCTCAGGACTTTTGCTTGGAGAAAGCATCTTCAGGCTTAACTATCTGTTCGCGTTCATTATAATCCTTGCATCGATCCTCATAAGCAACGTAAACATGAAATCTCCCAAAAACGATTTAGGAGATTGACAAGCAACGCCTATTGCATTATAATATAATCATTGATATTTGACTCCCAAAGGAGAATCTCATGAAAGCAAAAATATTTGAAATAAAGCGCTTTGCCGTACACGACGGCGACGGAATACGCACGACAGTGTTTTTCAAGGGCTGTCCATTGAAGTGCGTGTGGTGTCACAATCCCGAGGGCATAGGATTCAAGTCCGAAATAGCATATTATCATCACAAGTGCATCGGTTGCGGTGAATGTGTGACGGTCTGTCCGTCGGCCGCTCATACAATCAAGGGCGGTATGCATATGTTTGACCGCGAAAAGTGTATAGGCTGCGGAAAATGCAAGGACGCTTGCCTTGGTGACGCATTGGGCTTTTACGGAAAAGAGGTCACGGTCGACGAGCTTTTGCCCACCTTGCTTGAGGACAAGGATTTTTATGACTCCTCAAACGGCGGTGTTACTCTTTCGGGTGGCGAGTGCCTTATGCAGGCGGATTTCTGCGCGGAGCTTCTCAAAAAGCTCAAAGAAAACGGTGTAAGCACGGCGGTAGACACCTGTGGATACGTCTCGCATGAAACGCTTGACAAGGTCATTCCGTTTACCGATATTTTCCTTTACGATATCAAGGCAATAGATGAGGACGTACATATCGCGTGTACGGGTCATTCAAACAAAAAGATACTTGAAAATATCAAGTATCTTGATGAAAAGGGCTGTAAGATAGAGGTGCGTATCCCCTACGTTCCGAACTACAACAGCGGACAGATAGAAAAGATCGCGGATTTTCTTTCGGAAATCAAAAATCTCACGAAGGTGCGCGTTCTTCCCTATCACAATTTTGCCGAGTCGAAATATAAAGCGCTCGGCATGGAGTCAACTCTGCCCGAAGTCATTCCGACAGACGAGGAAATGAAAGCGGCGGAAAAATATTTTTCAAAGTAAAAAACGAGGTGTGAACTAAAAGTTCACACCTCAGCTTGCTGACAAAGTGGCTTAAAAAAACTTCAGGTAGCAAAATATACAAACGCAAAGAAACAAAGAGCCTCCCTTGTGTAAAGGGAGGTGGCATTTTCGCAAGAAAAATGACGGAGGGATTGGTGAAACAGTATAT
>JAZSIP010000095.1:0-23797 GCA_045533915.1 Eubacteriales bacterium | reverse complement strand
AAAAAAATATGGTATACTATAAATAGCAGGATTGCAAATATCCATAAAAGAGGAGGAACTATCATGAAATTCTTTCAGAAGAAATCTACCAACTATGGTAAGATCATTGCTATAACCGTTGCTTGTGTTGCGGCTGCAAGCGCTATTGCTTTCGTAATTTATAAGCTGGTTAAAAAGTACACCGAGGATCTCGTTTGCGATTGCGACGATCTTCTCGATGACGAGTGCGGCGATTGCGAACTCGTGCTTGATGAGGCTGAGGCTGAAGAGGCTGAGGAGATTGCTGAGTAATTCCGCATTTACGGTCAGGCTGTTCCAAATCAATGGGACAGCCTTTCCTTTTTCTTGATTATTACGGAGGTAAAAAATGAAGCTCCTTGATACGATAGCCGCCGTCAGTACGCCCTACGGCAAGGGCGGTGTTGCTATGATACGAATTTCGGGCGCGGACGCTTTTTTGGTTGCGGATAAAATATTCAGATCGGCAAACGGAAAGAAGCTATCCGAGACCGAGCATGGAAAAATGGTATACGGCGAGATATTTATGCCGAACGAGGCTGTTTCCGTTGACGATGGAATGGCAGTAAGATTTTGCGCGCCGCGCTCTTTTACGGGAGAGGATACTGTCGAGATCACCTGTCACGGAGGAATACTTGTAACAAGAAAGGTCCTGTCTGCCGCTTTGACTGCGGGAGCGAGACACGCGGAGGCGGGCGAGTTTACTCGCAGAGCGTATATTTCGGGGAAAATGAAGCTTACTCAAGCCGAAGCGCTCGGGGATCTACTCGAAGCCGATAGTGAGAGCCGTCTTACACTTGCGCGTAATGGTATGCACGGAAATCTTGCCAAGGCGGCGGATGAGATATACGTTTCTTTGCGAAGCGTTATGGCTTCGATGTACGCCGCGATAGATTTCCCCGATGAGGACCTTGCCGAGATGAGCAGGGAAGATATCGCGGAAGCTCTTTGCAAGGCAAGAGAGGCTATCGTTAAGATATCGAATACTTACCGAACCGGTCGTGCGGTAAACGAGGGCATAACAACCGTTATCTGCGGCAGAGCAAACGCGGGTAAAAGCTCGGTGTATAACAGGATACTCGGCTATGATGCGGCTATCGTTACCGATATAGAGGGAACGACACGCGACGTTTTGCGCGAAAAAGCAACGCTCGGAAGCGTAACACTTTTGCTCTGTGATACGGCAGGTCTTCGCAAGACAGAGGATGTGGTCGAGAGTATAGGAATAGAGCGCACATTGGACGCGCTTGATGAAGCCGAGCTTGTTCTTGCTGTATTTGACGTGTCTTCACCGCTTACTGATGAGGACAGAGCGCTTATAGAAAGAATAGCAAACTCTGAAAAAACAGCAATAGCTCTTCTTAATAAGACGGATAGCGAGGCAGACGGGATCGTTTTACTAGATGAAAAGATATTTGCAAGGGTCATTCGCATCTCGGCACTTACGGGAGAGGGCTTTGATACGCTTTCGGAAACGATAGACGGACTGTTTATTGACGGAAGCATTGACATAAGCAACGACGCGATAGTTACGGGCGCGCGCCAGTACGCATCTTTGGTCTGCGCCGCGGAGGCTATCGAGCAGTCTTTGTCGGATATTGAGGCAGGGCTTCCGCTTGATCTTGTGTCTGTAGGACTTGAGAGCGCTATGTCGGCTCTCGGTGAGGTTGACGGCAGAGAGATAGGCGAAGAGGTCGTTTCGGAGATATTCTCAAAATTCTGCGTCGGAAAATAAACAAATGGGGAGTTGGAACTTTTAAGATCCAACTCCTTATTTGTTATTCGCTCAAATAATCAACTACCGTTTGCATTTCGGGGGTCACCCATTTGTCGCGGTGATAGAGAACCTGTTTCCACAATTCGATATCAAAATTTTTGACGGAAAGGCGCGCAAGCTCTCCGTCGCGAACTCCTTTTTCGGTGACGTAATCGGGTAGGAAAGACAATCCCGCCCCCTCTTTTACAAGATCGCAAATGAGGTCAGCGCTTCCTATTTCAAGAACGGGAGATATCTCGAGAGACATCTGCGCGAGTCTTTCGTCAAGCATTCTGCGATAACTCATACCTTTCTCGGTGAGAATGAAAGGGAAAGACAAAAGATCGTTTATCTCAAGATAAGTCGCTTCTGTAAGGGGAGAGGAAGCCGCGCAAACAAAATGCGCTCCAAGTTTTTCCTCGCTTGAAACTATGTAAGACATATTGTAGATATGGGTATCGAGAGTACAAACTATATCCGCGTCGTTGTGATCGAGCAGACTGAAAAGCTCGTCTGTTCCCGCGGTCATTATCTTAAGTGAAATGTTTTTATGCGTTCGGCGGAATTCGGTGAATTTTTCAACTATCAATGGTCCGCAAAGCGAATCAGCCATAGCGATGCGTATAACACTCTTGTTTCGTTTGCTTTTTATCGCTTCGGAGGACATCTCGTTCGCGATACGGCAGATGCTATGCGCATAATTAAGCGCCTCACGTCCTTCCTCTGTTAGTGACACTGTGTGTCCTATTCTGTCAAACAGACGTACGCCAAGCTCTTCCTCAAGCTGACGTATCTGAAAAGAGACTGTTGGCTGAGAGTACCCAAGACGCTCGGCGGCTTTTGTAAAGCTTGCAAGCTCGGAGACTTGAATAAATGTATTTAAACTGCGCAGATCCATAGAAAACCTCCATAAAAAATACTGATCGTATTTATAAAAACTATCAATTTGACAAATGCTTGTGATTATTATATAATAGATGCAATGAAAAATCAAGAGGTAAATTAAAATGTCTGAAATTTTTTTAGCAATAGTTTCAGCTATCTATAACGTTTTTTGGGGGGATTGGATACATATTCCGCTTCCAAACGGAGCATCGCTGAATATATCATTGCTCGTTGTAATACTTATTCCCGTAGGTATTTACTTTACGATACGCACAAAATTCTTGCCGATACGAATGTTCCCCGAGATGCTTCACCTTACACTTGAGAAAGGTGATAAAAAGGGAGGCGCTCTGTCGGGATTTCAGGCACTCATAGTTTCGACAGCTACGCGAGTAGGTATGGGAAATATGGTCGGTGTCGTTGCGGCGGTAGCTATCGGCGGCGCGGGCGCGGTGTTCTGGATGTGGATAACCGCTCTTATCGGTGCGGCTACAGCGTTTGTTGAAGCAACGCTTGCTCAGATGTATAAGGAAAAAGATCCGCTTTACGGCGGATACCGCGGAGGTCCCGCATATTATCTTCATGCCCTGTTCTCAGGGAAGAATAACAAAAAGAGCGTTGCAAGACGCATAATTCCGATACTGTTTGCGATTTCGGGACTTATCTGCTGGTGCGGAGTAAGTCAGGTCGTCAGCAACTCTGTAACAGATGCGTTCAAGAGCGCGTTTAACGTTCCGCCTATCGTAACGACAATTTTAATAGTCGCTCTTGCGGCAGTCATAGTTTTGCGTAAAAATATGACCGTAAAGGTTCTCGATATTATGGTTCCGATAATGGCGGGCGTGTATTTCGTAGCCGCTATCGTTATCATTATAATGAACGTGGGTGCGCTTCCCGGCGTATTTAAGCGTATAATCGACTCGGCGTTTGATTTCCGTGCTGTTGCGGGCGGAGGCGTTGGCGCGGCTCTTGTTATGGGTGTAAAGCGCGGACTGTTTTCGAACGAGGCGGGCTCGGGCTCAGCACCTTGCGCGGCTGCTGCCGCAAACGTAAGCCACCCCGCAAAAGCGGGACTTACACAGGCGTTCGGCGTTATAATCGATACGATAGTTATTTGTACGTGTACCGCTATGATAATGCTTTTAGCTCCTGAGGAGATACTTGACGGAGCGCCCAGTATGGGTATGCTCGTGTCTGCTATGGGTCACCATTTCGGAGTATTCGGAGTATGGCTCGTAACGATAACGCTCGGACTTTTCTGCTTCTCTACGTTTATCGGAATACTGTACTATGCCCGTTCCAACGTCGCGTATATTTTCGGTGATAATTGGGCTTCGCAGACGGTATATAAGATAGTAGCTCTCGTTATGCTCTTTATCGGCGGACTTGCGGCATATACGTTCGTATGGGATATCGGAGATATCGGTATCGCGCTCATGACGGTATTCAATATGATCGCGCTCTTGCCTATGTCAAATCAAGCGATGCGTTCCTTGAAGGATTATACAACGATGAGAAAACATGAAAAAGCCGAAGCAAAGGCAAAAAAGGCTGAAACAAAATAAAAAATTATCTCCCGCCGTGGTTCATTCGGCGGGAGTTTTTTCATGGTTGGTTGGACGGACCGTCGAGGACGCCGTTCCAAAAACAAAATGTTTATCACTAAATTTTTATTTAAGCATATATTGACAAACATCGTCAATAATGGTATAATAAATTTGCCAAACAAATCGAATAAAGCTGAGAAATTTTCTAAGTAAGGGATACTATGCCCTTTTTTGCGTAAAATAAAGTCTAAATGAATTTAGCAAAAATGCAAATTCCACGGGCTTAGTTTTACGTGAATTAAAATTCCTATTACTATTTTCGATTTGTTTGGCGACAATCGGAGTTTGCGTTTTTCGTGCGGTGACTTCGGTTGCCGCACTTTTTATTTAAGCATCTATTGACAAATATCGTCAATAATGATATAATTAACTTGCCAAATCAACTGAATATATCAGCAAGAGCTATGTTTATCTTTATGTGATACGTATAGCCTTTTATTGCCATACCTATAATGAATTTGTAAAAATGCAAGTTCCTACTGGGTGTGGTGTAGATTAGTTCTTGCTTCTTCAGTTGGTTTGGCGACTATCGGAATTTGCGTTTTTGTGCGCTGATTTCGGTTGGCGCACTTTTGTTTTTAGGGGGCAAAAATGAAACGGAAGAAGAAAATTGAAAGGCGTAATACAGATGAGATAATTTATAAAAAATATTTTGATTGGACTTTGTTTTTATCCTTTGATAAGCTTAAAGACAAATATTCAAAAGAAATGTTTGAGGCGGTCAAGAAAAATAAATATATTTATTCTCATTCCGAAAAGAATATAGACGATATAGAAAAGCTTATGGATCTATGCTTGAAAATGGCTATTCTTATATCGGGAGAACTGGTTATTTCCGTACTGGAGGGTGAGGGTTGTGTTGCGATAACAATTAAGGATCAAGACCTTCAGATGATAGGAAAAGCATTGTATTATTTGAGTAATATTGCTATGTTTTGTTCAAGTATAACTTTTTTGGATAATCCGGAAGAGCGTAACGGTTTCCAAATGATAATACTGTACGACTTTTCAGATCCCCAACCGACACTGAAAGATAGTTTGATAGAAAATTTAATAAGTCAAAATAAAGATCGAGAGTGAATTTTTCACTCTCGATCTTTATTTTATTTTCCTAATATTCTTTCGTTGTCAATGACGATCGCGGGCGCGCCCTTTTTTGAAAATTCAAGGAGCGCAGGCAATTCGCCAAGACGGAACATCTGGCTCGTTCCTTTGAGCGCGAGCGGACGGACGCTTATGTCGAACTCTGTACCGTCGATCGTAACTATCGCCTTTCCCGTGAGATATGAGCATTTGAGTGTGACCGTGTGAATCACGTCCTCGCCGCCATCTTCTATAGCGGGCTCGTTTATTTCCCATTTGTAAAGCTTTGCCATTTTTGTTTTTCCTTTCGATTTGTTATATGATTTTTAGAACTTTAAGATCGCGTTTGATCCTGTAATTCATAGATGTCAAAATTCTCGCTGTTAATAAAATTTATTTCCTTTTGCTCTTGCTCCGAGGCTATGCAAAGAATAGCATAATTCTGTGCAAACTTTACCTTGTATTTGTAAAAAAACAGATTTTTTTTCGTTTTTCCTTTTTCTGAAAGCTCGGAAGACAGGCTTTTGCCGAATAGCTTTACACGAGCTTCTTTTTCTGTCCATATAGAATAAAAGCTTTCGGGCGTGGTGTGACTTTCATAGCGCAACAGCTCGTCGGGATCAAAAAAGCGGTTGGCTATTCTTGAGAGATCTCTGTCGGTATTTATTATCTCAACGTCAATTCCGATAAGTCCGTAGGAGTTGTCACAAATAGCCGCCGCCGCTAAGCCTTTTGTATGAGAAAGACTGAAAAAAGGAGCGTCAGCCTTTGAAAAATAAGGCTTTCCGTTCTCGGTCGTCTCAAGTGTTCCAAAATCGTACCCGCCGCAAAGATTCATCAGTGCGATTCTCGCGCCGAGACTTTCATACGCGGCAACGAGGTTTTTCTTTTTTAGCAAATATTCTTTATCCTGCTCTCCAAAGGGAAGCGAGGTTAGAGCCTGTTTAAGATCTTTGTCCGACCTTGATAATATGTCGGTCGATAAAAGGCATATTTTCATACGCATCTCCCCTAATATACATTATAATAATTATACAACATATCTCTGCGTTTTTCAAGAGAAATAAAAATTTTTAGGTTCTGCTTAAAAAACTCCCCGCCGAAGCGAGCTTCGACGGGGAATATATCAAAAATATTTATTTTCTATGGATTCGAGTACAGAGGGGATATTTACCATAGCCTCACAAAAGCGGTGGTAAAGCTTATCTGACAGTTCCTCATCGCTATCGATGACAAGCATTGAGGCAAGATAAAGCGTAGCGGCTGATGCAAAGCGGTCGTTGAGAGGAAAAACCGTGTTGAGCGGAATACACACGGGATTAAAACTCCAATGTACTAAAATTCCTGAGGCGTTACTCAAAGCTTCGTGCTTATCTATAGCCTGTGAGCAAAATGTGGCTAGGATATAAGGAGCTCGTTCCTCGTAATCGGCATTATCATCTCGGATCAGGCTCTCGCCCAAAAGGGCGAGAGCGGATTCATATATCTCTTCACAATACATATGGAGTAAATTTAAGTATTCAGATCTGTGCAAAGATCAAGAAGAACCATTTCATTTGGATATACGACCTTAATACCGTAGAGGTGGAGACCCTTAACGGCATCGGCAAAGCGCTTTTCGGGACGGTAAGCCTCTATTTCGGAGAGCTGTTCAGCGAAAGCTATTGCACGTTTTGTACGCATTATGCATTTGTTGGAATAAATATTTATGTCTTCTTCTATTAAATGGATATTGTTGGAGACATAGATCTTACAGCCTGCAATGCTTCCGAGATATCCGTTATCGATAGCATCTTTATTGTCGGTGGAAAGGTCGATCTTTGCTTGGAGGATAATAGATGCAATGTAGGGTGAAACCTCAAGAACGACTTCCTCAGAGCTTCCGACATTCGCCTGATAAAGCATCTCACGTGCTTTGATGATGAGAGAGAGGATATTATCAGGGGTACACGTGGCGGAAATAACATTTTCGGTATCATTATAAACTCCGTATACCTGGATATCTGCTTCATTTGCAAGTGCGCTTGCGGCTATGCTCATAGCGGCATCCATAAGCTTGGGATTGGATTGAGCCTTGTCAACGTCGTCGATCTGAAAATTAAAGTATTTAGCATGATTGATCAAAAGCGTTGTGGAGGTATCGCTAAGATCCTGAGGGGTTGACATATCGGTGTTTTTTGTGTAATCATTTACTTTGACCCAGCCTACTCCGCAGATATTAACGGAAGAACCGCAGTTCTTAATATCTCCTTCAAATTCACGGTTGCAGTTTGCAACTCCGATATATTGTTTGTCGAGTGCTCTGTAGAGACTTTCGCTCCATACAGTGGGAATAAAATTGGTAATAGCCATTTCTTGTTTCCTTTCTTTTTCATAAAAATTAAATTTTTGTTATTAATGTTGATATTTGGATCAGTTCCATTTTTTCATGGAATCGATTATTTTTTTGTAATTTTCGCGCACCTCGCTCTGTGACATCGCGCGGACTTCTTCGGGTGAAAAATATTCTTTTGGAGTGTTTTTACCGGCAGCCCCCGATGATCTTTGAGCGTTGCGGCGGTTTATAGTTTCTATTCTCTCTTGCTCAATCGCGAGCCTTTTTTCGTAAAGCGCGTAGGAAGCGGCGAGAGGTATCCCCGATCGTACGCCGTCGCGTACTTCTTCGGGAAGAGAGCCAAGCTCTATGCTTGGGAACAGACGGTGAAATTCACTTATATCGTCTGTGATCTTCTGATTTGCCATACGGCTTTCTTCAAGCTCAGCGCGAAGGCGCTCGAGCTCGGCTTTTAAAGATTCAACACTTTCTGCGTTTTTTTCTTCCACAGGATCTTCATTTTTTAATTCTTGCGGTATCTCCAAGGTCGCTTTGGGAAGTGTTGCAGTGTTTTCGGGTTCTGCTTCGTTTGGGATAAGATCGTTATTCTTGTCCATTGTAAGTCTCCTTCTTTTCGTCGTTAGTTAATCTTTCGATTAAAGTCTGTCTTGCTCCAATTACTCCCGCGGGTAATCTTGAAACGTATTCTGCGGGTGTTATGTAACCGCTGTCAAGAAGCTTGTCGAGAAGATTTTGTGTTCCCGCGGCGGTATAGCGTGTGTTCTCTGTTATGTCGACTCTGGCACTGAGAAAACCTTTTTTGAAAGCCGACAGATCAGCAGGGAGAACGTATACTCCGTTTTTGTCTGAGCAGGGAACTAGACGGTCAGACGGATAGTACGCGCACATCATGTCAGCCCAGATATTTGCAAGCTCCTCGATACAACGGTAATAAGAGGAGCGTACCTGCTCGAGCGGGAGACGAGAGGTCTCCTGAAGGGCAAGTATCGCGCTTGTATTACTTGCCTCAAGATTGCCAAGCGCAGATTCTGTAGCACCCATAAGCTCCTTAGTCAAGGATACCGCGCTTTCGACGATCTCCATGTATCCACTCTGCATCTCACCTACTCCAACGACCGAAACAGCATCTGCAATATTTCCTCCGCCGACAGCCGCAATAGCCTGACCGACCTCATTGGTCCATTCCGGGATCTTTGATTTGTCATAGACGACCTTTGAAAAAGCGGTGTCGGTCATATGCTTCATAGCCATAGCGTAGGCTCTGTTTATATATTTCTGGTTGGGGATAAGATATGTGATCGGAGATGTTCCGTGAAAGCTGTTTTTTGTAGGCATCCAACTGAAATATGCAACGGGATACAAACGGCAGTCGGTACGAGCGCGTTTTATTATGCACTCACGGGTGGATTTTTCAAAAACGACTTTTCCTTTTTCACGGAAAAAGCGAATAATATAGGTCGCCTTTTCGGAATCGGGATCTTCGAGCTCGTATTTAGCCATAACTCCCGATTGAGAAACAGTATCATTGTCGGGGAGTATTTTTTTAATGTCCTCGTCACTGACTCCTGCCTCTTCAGCTTCTCTTCGAAGCGAGGCTACAGAAGCTCGTCCTGCAAGTATAATATATTCTTGAGATTGGATATCCGATGAGTTTACGTCCGCGACGAAAAGATTTACGTTGTCGATGACTTCGGTAACGATATCACCCTCAAAGGCTTGGGGGCTTTTTATCTGGGGATCCCAATAGCAATAAAGTACACCGTCTCCCGTAATTGCTGCATCGGTCACAAGATTAAGCATCTTTGAATTCATTCCGCACTTTTCCCAACGGTAAGCGCTGTTAGAGTCAAGTATTTCAAGGCCTTGCCTTAAAATAGCCTTTTGCGCGTCGTCCTTGGCGTAAGGGAGATTTTCATCCGAAAAGTGAACGGAAAGATCCGCGGAGCATACCGAAGAGATCAGATAATCCATAACTCTTCGAATTATGTTGAATACTGGGTGAGGTATTTCGGAGCTTTCACCGTTCTGCCATTGGTCTCCGCGGTAAAAGCGTTCATTTTGGCGGATCGTTTCATAAAGACCTATACGGCGTTTATATTCCTTGCCGGCTTCATATTGACGCCACGCCTTAGTTGTTGATTTGTTCATTTGTTTTTCCTTTCCTTTGGTTATCTTACGCCGATCTCAAGCGAATGCACTGTGGGAATACAGCTATCTGAGGAATACAGCTTTAATACGGCGTATTTGAAACGTCCTGAATGTAATCTTTTATTGAATACAGAATGTATTTGATTTGACAAGGACTCTTTGAAATTAGTGTTTATGTTCTGTATGCAATCAAAACTGAACTGTATGCCCAACGTCCCGCCGTCTGTGTCAGCACGTATCAACAGATGATCCAAGCGTTTCTTCTCTGGTGTAGAAAATTCGAGAATGTCGCTTGAAAAAACGGCACAGATATTTACTGTTGACGAATCATTTAAAATATCGTAATTCAGCGAATCGTCAAAGCAGTATATGTTGTCACTGTCAAAGAAGAATATGGATCCTTCGAATTCAAAGAAACCCTTGGCATCAAAGCCTGTGAATCTGTACCACTTTTTGCTTTTGATGTTATATATCCAGGTGTTTTCTTCTCCGAATGCATGAAACCAAAATTCTCCATGCTTTTTTTCGTTGAAGACCGTTGCGTTTTTGTAAAAATATGGTGACAGTAGGGAATCGATAGGACTTGAAATGCTTTTTGCGTTGCATTCGTTGTATTCATCTGTATCGGTGTTCCACGAGAAGATGGTATGATTGCCGACAGATACAGGTGAATTATCCGCTGTTGCTACGGCGCACATAGAGGAGCAGCCTGCTCCTTGGTTGATCGACAGAAGCGGAATGTTTTCCAAGCCGTTGGCAGTCGGATCTGCATTCCAGGCATCTCCATCTGTGAAAACTAACAGACGATCATAGTGGCGTATGGCGGCACGGACATCGTGTCTTCCGTCACCCGCTGCAAATTCATACCCGAATGGAAAATAAAGAGAAGTACTTTTTGTACTGAACTTTTGAGAGCCTTCCATTGATTCACGGGATACGAATTCCGAGCAATACAAGGTGTTCTTTTTTGAGCCGCCCCACATGAATATTCTGTCTCCGTCAAGACCGCCGAAGTTTGTTGCGGCTACACAAGTGAAAAATCCTTGTGAGACCTCCTCGTCCTCATAAGTATCGTAGTCGACATAAATAAGAACCTCGTCGTTTTCAACAAGCCCCTCAAGCTCAACGCATTTGAAGATAGTGTTGTAAACATAATCGGTAGGATCTAAAAGATTTCCGTTCAGATATACAGCGATGATGCTTTTTGCACTCCAGCCTGTATGCAGATAAATGGTGGGATAGCTTTCTACCTTATAGCTTATTCGTGCATAATTGCATAACAGATTTCTTTTTTCGTATATCTCCCCGCGTTTTCCTGTAGGCCAATCCTTTCCGATAAGCGGAATATATCCGATAGTCGTTGATATTATAAGGTTTTGGGGTAGTAATTCATATATCTTCTGCCCGTCCGCTATATAGAGGCGGTCTCGGTAATAGAAGAAGCACGCTCTGCCCGAATAGGTTTCTACAAATCCAAGTGTTGAAATAGAGTTTGATTCTTTGTCGTATAAGGATACTTTGTTTTCGTGTAGCAGAAAACATTTTTCTTCGCCGTCAAGCATACCTGTCCATACCGCTCTTATTTCCTCGTTCAGCTTTATCAGATGGCGAAAACCACAACGCTTTTTCAAAGCTCCAGTATCACCGATACGAAAGTTACAGATGTCCGAGGAATTCGGGGATTTTGAGTGTGAAAAGCGTGTATCGATACCCGAAAAGCTTTCAAATATTGCATTTTCAGGTACTTTTGTTTTTAGATATGACATAATAGTTGCCTTCCTTTTTTTTATTTTGCGAACGTATTTTTAGTTTTCTCTTGCCAAAGCACAGACAAGCTTTTTTAATCAAATGGCGAGAGAGCTTTCTTTTTGCGGAAAGTAAACTCATGTTGCGGATCTTTTGGTAAAGCGACTCGGCTCATTAATCCATAGCGCAGCGCCTCAGGGGCGTGAGTTACTGAATGAGGCTCACTTGATGCATCTTCACAGCGTGTTGGATCGGTGAGGAGCGCGGGCAGTGTTCGAATAAGCTCCTGGCAGCAGCCGCAGATTCGCAGAGTGGGATGCGTATCTTTTGCGGCTAAGTATTCCCGAAGTATTCGCCAACCGGGTATCCTTCGATCGTCAGCAGAGATCATAGGCGGCATTCCGTAAACGGATTGCATGATCTCAAATCCGCTTTTTCCACTATCCTGCCTTCTGTTCCAAAGATCTGGAGAAGCGACTGCGTATTCACATTCGTTACGGCAAAGAGCGGCAATACGCTCGGCAGCCTCGGAGAGTGTAAGGCCGGGTTCGCAGTGTTCGCGCAAAACGTAATAGTTTCCGTCACAGTCTACGCCGATAATAAGAACGGCAAGCATATCGAAGCCGTAGTCAACGGCAGCAAAAATAGTAAGCTTTTTTGGAATGTCCGATGCACTGCAAACGTGTATTGATTGGTCAAATTCGGGGAAGAACTGTCCCTCGAAGATGTCCCATCTTCCATAGAGCCATGCATCACGTAAACGATCGGGAAGTGATTCGAGAGAGCTTACGTAGTCGGGATCCGCTTTTATGAGAACGGTGTTATCGAAAACACGTGCGGGAATAAATGCGTAATCCTGTTCGTTTTCTCCTTTTCTGAATTCACGGTCTATGAATAATCGCTTTACCCATGCGTGTCCGATACCACCTGGGTTACAGGTAAGATACATTCGCCTTGGGAATTTTGACGAGCCTCGCAAGCAAGCCTTGAAGATAGAGAACCTGAATTCGCTTAGCTGAGTTGCTTCATCAATAGCAACAACGTCGTATTCCTGACCTTGATATCTTAGCACATCACGGTCGTTAGAGCAGTATCCGAGATCGATCCTGCTTCCGTTTTTTAAATGAAGGGATTTTTCGGATTCGCAAAATGTAACGATCGCTCCGTATTCCTTCAAAAACGGTATAACGTGGTTTGAGCGAAGCTCAGGCATACTCCTTCTGACAAGTAAGCAACGAAGTCCTGGGTAGCGTAAGCACATAGCGATGAGCTTTCTTCGGAGAGCCCAGGATTTACCTCCTCCTCGCGCACCGCCGTATGCGGTAAAGCGTGCGCGAGATGCGAAAAACTGTTTTTGTCTTTCGTTAGGAACGCCTGATATGAGCAAGGAAGTGGGAGCGGAAGCGGGCATTATTCTCCGTCCTCCCAAATATCGTGCTCAAAACGTATCTCAGGAGAGGCAATATCGATGCGGGAAGCTTCTTTTTCATATCCGAGCCTCTTTTTGAAATATGCGGCGATGACCGTGGGCGATAATGATGCGTTCAAAGCTTCGTCCTCAAGAGCTGAACGAAGCCGATCGGCTTCACGCGGAAACTGTGCTGACAGCTCAAGAAAATCGTCCGTGCCTGTGCCGAGATAACGGCAAAACCCCGCTATATTCGGGAAACGGCAATAACCGTTTTCTTTTTTCTTTGCGGATCTTTTTTCATTACCTTCGCTTGAGTCGCTTTTTAGTATGCAAGAATCAATATAATCTTCAAGCAATGCGTCGGTAGTGCCTTCGCGAAAAGCTTTGCAGAGAGGACTTTCGTCCTCCGTTATGTTCATGTGTTACCTCCTTCTTTGTCTGTGCACGTATATTTTAACGCAAACCCGTGTCTCAAAAAATACCAGAATGTCTCATTTCGTCTCAACTTTTAATGTTTTTTGAAAAATTAAGATAAAAGAAAAAGCGTCTCCGCTATCAAACGATAGCGAAGACGCTTTTCTTAATTAAAAGTTATGTATATTAGCTATTGAAGGGCTCGACCTTGAAATAGTTGAGAAGCGTGAAAACTATGCCAACGAGCAGATAAAGTCCGATAACGCCTCCTACAACGCTAAGCAACCAGCCTACGAGAGGAAGAAAACCGAGAACGATGTGGAGAACGGTTGTGATAGCATTGATCACGATCGCAACAACGATATGAAGAATGATCATAATAACAAGACTCTTTACGTCTTCTTTTTTTGTGAAAGAGTAAGGGAAGAATTTTTTAATAGAATCCATAATAAACCTCCGTAAAATTGTAATAAAAAACTACTAAATTATTATATAACGATTAAATCCTTTTGTCAACCTTTTTTTGAAAAAAGATATTTTACCGCCGAATGAGCCGCTACGTTGCCTTCACCTACGGCTTTGGCGTATTGATACGGTCTTCCCGTACAGTCGCCTGCGGCGAATACTCCTGAAAGATTGGTAGCGCAATTGCGGTTGACCACAACATGACCGTCGTTCATTTCAATTCCTTGTATGAGAGCAGATGGAGAAATAGCGGATTTGAGCATAAAGATTCCGTCTATGTCAAGCTCTCCTTTTGAGTGTATCAATCCAGATACTCTGAAATTTCCGACTATCTGTTTAGGGATTCCGTTGATTATCTCAATGTTGTTGAGAGATATGCTAACATCTTTGTAAAGAGGGAAGAGGTATACTTTATCCGCAAGCTCCGAAAGATATTGAACTTCGTTCTCATATTCGCTTGAGGTGCAAATAACAGCTATCGTTTTGTCTTTGTAAAGAGAGCCGTCACACGTAGCACAATAGCTTACTCCCCGTCCTAAAAATTCAAGCTCTCCATCGATAGCTTTTATAGGTTCAACACCTGAAGCTAAAATTACGGTTTGAGCTTCAAATACTTCCGTGTTGCATAATATACCGTAATGAGAGTCCATATTGTAAATGCCTGTTACTTGTTTGTTTGTTATCTCGATGTTTAAAGATTTCAGTTGAACTGAAATGTTATGCGCAAAATCTTCTCCGCTTATGGCATTGAGACCCGGATAGTTATTTATCTTCTCTGCACGGCGGATCTTTTCAGAAAGAGCTATGTTGCCAAACAGAATAATATTCTTTTTTAAAGCCTTCAGCGTAAGTGCTGCAGATATACCCGCAGGGCCTGTGCCGATAATTGCTACGTCGTACATTAATTACAGATCCTTTCGTGTGATAAAAAATCGGCAGAGCAGACAGCAATTGTTGGCTGTCTGCTCTGCCGTTGGTCGGAGTGAGGTGATTCGAACACCCGACCTCTTGGTCCCGAACCAAGCGCTCTACCAAGCTGAGCCACACCCCGATGTTTAATTTCTCGCGCAAAAAGCGCTCTCCCTGTTGTGACTAAGCCTCTGTCAGCGTTGCAAAGCAACTTGCCAATCGGCAAGTCACTGCCACTCCTTAGTCCTCACTTGATCCGCCACAGGCGGCGTTCGGACACGTCCCCAAGCTGAGCCACAGTCTTTATTATTCAACCACTTAGTTATTATACCACGACCTTGTTAGTTTGTCAATACTTTGAACAAAAAATGTTTCCATTCACATTGGTGACGGTTGCCTGATTTATAAAAATTTCTGAATTCGAATAGATTTAGCGGTTTTGTTGTATATGTCATTGCTATTTAAAAAAACATATTGTTGAAATTTACAAAACATAAAATATGCTCTTGCAATGATTTACTTATAATGAAAAATACAATAAAAACCTTAAAAATATATAATATATAAACATTATAAACAAAAATATATGGTGTTTATTTATAAAATATTGCGAAATAACTGCTTGAAATTTAGAACTTATTAATTTAATAATGTGATAATTATTACATTTACGTGGTAATACAAAAGCTCTCGGAAGAATACTTCGGAGAGCTTTTTTGACTGTTATTTGTTGTAAGATACGATGGTATGGGTAATATAATTTGATTCTTTTGCTTCTTCTTCGCAAAGACAACGATATATTGTATCCACAAGCTCCTTGCGGTCAAATCCGATCGAGTCAATGTTTGAATTTAGCTTTTTCAAAAGCTCGCAGTTATCAAATCCTGTTGCTTTGACGTTATCTATCTTGTTTTCATGTGGGAGCTGAGAGACCTGTATAGCATAATGATCATTAGCGCAAATGACCACCGACGATTTTGATTTTTTCAATAATGGTAACAGATCGTTTGCGTTGGTTGCGGTGGAATATGGCTGTTAACAGCTAAAACGCTGTTTTAGTAAAATATTATCAAAGAAAGGAAATGTTTATGAAAAACAGAACATTTGCAAAACTCATTTCGTTGATGCTCGCTCTTCTCATGGTCGTAACAGTTTTTGCGGCATGTGACAAAGGCGACGATAGCGAAACACCCGAAAGTGAAACTACTACTTCCAACCAGAACAGCGGAAATGAAAACGATGCTCCCGCAAATGCTTATACGGCAGATACTGAGGGCGCAGTAGATCTTTCTGAATACGCTATTATTCGACCTGCTGATATCGACGGCGACGGCACAAAGGCAGTTGCTACCTTCGCAAATTACCTCAAGGAATATTGCGGAGTTGATATCGTAAACAAGAAAGACAACACCGTTGCTAATAAGAGCGGCAAAGAGATCCTTATTGGTCTTACCGACCGTCAGGAATCTATCGACGCATACAAGAACCTTAAGTCTAAGGATTGGTCCGTAACCGTTACGGATACCAAGATCGTTCTTGCTGCAGGTTCTGAGGCATCCCTCGTAAACGCAACCAACTGGATCGTTGAAAACGCACTCCAGAAGAACAACAAGTATGCAAAGATCGGCACAGGTACTTCTTATAAGCACGAGTACCTCGCATCTGACATTAAGGTTGGCGACAAGGTTTACACCGATGTAACTGTTACATTCCTTAGCAAAGATAACGTAGGCTTTGTTGACGCAGCTATTCTTCTTGCTGACAACCTTGCTCTCACCGCAGGTATCAAAACGACTGTTGCTAACAACTCGGCTACCGTAAAGGGTCTTAAGATAACTATGGCAAGCGCATACGTTGCAAACGCAATGGGACTCGTACCCACAGGCGTAACCGTTGCTGCCGGTCAGTACGCTATTTCTAAGGTTGGCGACAACATCATGATCCTTGCTGATGACGGTATCGGCGCAGAAGTAGCAGCACAGAAGATCATCAAGGCTGTTATCGGCGCAGACAAGAAGGCAGTTGACCTTGCAACTCTCTGCACCGAAAGCGGCGTAGCATATGACTATGCTGCAGACGCTCTCGACGTAACATACGGCGCAGAGTACAGAATCATGTCTTACAACATCGAGCGTACACAGTACTCCGGTACAGGCAGATATGATGGTGCGGTTAACGCAGTTAAGTTCTACAATCCCGACGTTGTCGGATTCCAGGAATTCTGCGTAGACTATACAGCTAACGTAGCTCCCAAGCTTGTTGAAGCAGGCTATACCATGGTAACTCCCGAACCCGAGAAGTATTCCGAAGAGGATAATGTTTGCGCAACCGGTGATAGATACTCTATGACCAACAACTATACTCCTATCGCGTTCAAGACCGCTAAGTTCGAGCTTGTAGCAAGCGGAGCAAAGAGAATCATTCCTTGCCGTCCTCATGAAGAGACAGGTGAAGAAGGCAACAAGACTATTGTTTACGAAAACACCGCTCAGCCCAGTTACGGCTGGCCCGAATACACTATCACTTGGGCAGTTCTCAAGGATAAGACCACGGGTGACACCTTTGCAGTAACCTCTCTCCATAACCTCACAGGACGAGAGGCCGAAAATATCGAAGCAAAGACCAAGTGCATCTCCGAGATCGTAATGCCTCTCATAGCAAAGATCGCGGCAGATAATAAGTGCCCTGTGTTTATGACGGGTGACTACAACTCTACTGCATCCAATGACGACATTGCTAAGACTCTTCTCGGCGGAGAAAAGACTATCGTTAACTCCAATGACGAGGCAGTTCGCGGATACGCGGAGGGATCTTCTCACGCAGATAAGGGTACGCTTACGTTTAATGCAAACGGCAGCGCTATCGACCACATCTTCATGACCGGCGAAGCTACCGTAGTACGTCACCGTTACGGCTTGTCTCAGGTTACCAGCGACGCTTCTGACCACAGACCCGTAATGATCGACGTTGTTATCTAAGTAATAAATTAGATTTGTAACAACAAAAATAGCTTCCCCAATAAAAAACTCTAAAATATTTTAGGAGGAAAATATGAAAAAGAAATTTGCGCTCTTAATGTGTGCGATAATGCTCTTCGGCGCTATGCTCGTTTGCGTTCCCGCTTCAGCGGAAGCAAAGACTGCAGGCGGTCCTCTCGCTATCACAGAGATCTGCTATGCTCCCGAAGATGAAAGATTTGAATTTTTTGAAGTTATAAACGTTTCCAACAACGAGGTTGAACTTAAAGACTACTACATCTACCGTTTCAGTGGTTCGAACGGCGGAACGTATCATGCTACCATGATCCAGCAGATATTTGGATACAGCGAAGCTAAGAACTTTCAGCTTGTTAGAGTTTCTCTTGCTGATGTGGCAGGTGACACTAATCTTGCAAAGAATGAGATCGCGGTTATTTGGTTCGCATCCGCAAATAAGGATGATGAGTCCAAGGATTCCAGAAACTTGAGCGTACAGGATTTCAAGAACTACTGGGCAGGCAGAGGCTGCAACATGGCTGGCGCTAACGTTATCAAGCTTCCCGTTTACGATGCATCGGGAGCAAACCCCTATGCTTCTAACGATACAACAAGCAAAGACAAGACCGTTGGTCCTAACGCGAATTCGGGAGCAAGCTTCTTGCCCGATATGCAGGCAGGCTTTGTTATCTCCTTTATAAACAAGAGCTTCGCTGACACCGATGATATGACTTATACTGTAGGTTCTGACGGTAAGGGTTATCAAACGGCAGATAAGACTCAAGCAAGACACGAGGCAGCAGACTGCTCCGCTTGGGTTTTGACTGCAGCTAAGGGTGCTACAGATACTTCCGAGCCTGAACAGGCATCGAGAGATACAAACACATCTGCTCACTACTACGACTTCGTAGATGAGACAAAGTTCAATACCGCAAAGGCTGAACTTGACCTTACCCCCCTACAGACCGGCTGTGCTTCTCGTACGGAAGCTACATACCTCCCCGCAGGTCTTATGGTGTTTGAGCGCACCGATGCAACCAAGGAAAACCTTTGTATTTATACAACGACAAAGAATATGGCGACAAACAAGGGTATGGAGATCATATTCCCCGTATTTAACACCAAGTACCTTCCCAACCCCGGAACTCTTTACGAGGGTCAGATGGGACAGCCCGGTGAGATCAGAGTTACCGACGCCGCTAACGGTGTAGGTTCTCTCGTTCTCAATCCTGCAATTAAGCCCGTCGTTGAGAACCTCGCGGTTATCAACGACGAAGAGCCTGAGGATGAGACCACCAAGGCTCCCGAGACCACCGCTGCTGATACCGCTGCTCCCGCAGAGAAAAAGGGCTGTGGTTCCGCAATTACTGCATCGGCTCTCCTCGTTATCGCACCCGCTCTCGCGGCTGGTTGTGTTGTAAGCACAAAGAAGAGAAGAAACCGCAGATAATCGGTAATCGATATCTGATCCCTAAAAAACAAAAATACGGACGATACGTCCGAAATAGTACTACCTAATGAAATATTCCCTACGGAGCGGAAGCTCCGTAGGGAATATAAGTAGTCTATAGAACTTTTGCAATGCTCTGAGAATTCCCTGAAAAAAATTAGATGCTTTGCATAAATTCTGTAGGTAAAAGCATTTTCGTATTTTATTCGCAAGGTCGATTCACGAATTGTTTGGTAAGATAAATATCAAACGATTCGTGAATCCACCTTGCGAAAGGTGCAGATGCAAAAGCACCCCTAAATAACAAAAACAGAAAGGGAAAAATCATGAAAAAAACGACAAAAATTCTTGTAAGCGCATTGCTCACGTTGTGCATGCTCTTACCCATGGCAACAATGGTGTTCGCTACTACAACGCCGAACGAAGTAGCAAACTCCAAGTACACAGGCAGTACGGAGAGCGCTACAGAGTACTACCAAGGTCTTATCGACAGTAACGCAACCCAGTTCGACGTTTATTCCGCAGATGCACTCGTAGCACTCGTAGAACTGATCAACGACGATGCTAACGGATTCGCAGGTAAGACCGTATCGCTTAAGTGCGACCTTATCTTCAACGAGGGCAACGCAGGAGATTGGGCTGCTAATCCTCCCGCTAATTCATGGACACCTATCGCAAACTTCAAGGGTACATTTAACGGCGAAGGACATACTGTTTCGGGATTGTATATAAATACCTCGGCTGATACATATTCAGGTTTCTTCGGTTGCTTGAAGGACGGAGCGCAGGTTTCTGATTTAGGCGTAGTAAACTCATATATGAATAATACGAAGAGCACCTCGTATATGGGTAGTATTGCAGGCGCAATTTCAGGCAAGAGCGTTGAAATATTCGGTTGTTATTCAGATGCTATTTTGAGCGCAGTTTATACAGGCGGTATTGTAGCTCTTGTGGAGAAAACTGTTGCGAAAACAACTAATAATTTTGACCCCGATATAAGTACAGCGGCACTCATCTCGCAGTGTATGTTCAACGGCGAAGCTACCGCGAAGACCGCAAGTGCAGGCGGTATTGTTGCAACCACAGACCCGACTTTTACAAACGCTGATTATGATGCAGTGAAGATCTTTGATTGCGTTAACTTTGGTACTGTTTCGACGACCGTCGGAGGCAGCGGCAGGGCAATGGGCGGTATTTTAGGCTTTATTGAAAGAGACGAGTACAAAAAAGAAGATGCCGGAGGAATTGCGGTCATAGAACGTTGCTTGAACTTTGGTAAGGTCAATCCTCCCGCAGGCGCTAATACTAATACCCGCGCTAACGCATTGGTAGGACAGTTGAGAAATGTTGAAGGCGAATGTAAAATCACTATAACCGATTGCTTTATTTTTACAGATCTTGAGCAGGAATACCTTTTCGCAAATGCATCTATTGATGGTTGTAATGGTTGTACGTACATCATTAACGGTGTTCAGAATGAATCTTCTGATTCAAATGGAAAGAAAGAAGAAGTTCCAGATACGCACATAACGGAAATTCTAAAAGACTTAAATGATAGTACTCATATCAATTACGATCCATACATTATCGCAGACAGCAACACAGTAAAGACCACATTGCCCTTTACCGATAACAGCAACTGGACTCTTCGTACAAATAACGCAAAAGACGAGTACCCGCTTCCAAAGGCTGTCTACGACAACTTCTTTAGAGTTGAGCTTAAGTACATACAGAGCACCGATCCTTATGGAGAAAATAAAAACTTATACGATGTTCGTATAATCGCGGAGATCGACTCTTTGAACTATACTCTGTAGCGCTCTCCGTACTGCCTGTGTACTTGGAGTTTGCTACTTCGTTCGGTGTTGTAGTAGCGAACACCATTGTTGCCATGGGTAAAAGCATGCACAGCGTAAGCAGTACGCTTACAAGAATTTTTGCCGTTTTGTTCATGATTCTTTTTCCCTTTCTTATATTGATTCGATTATATATATGTTATAAATGATATCTCATTTGTTATTTTCAAAGTTAAAGTATGATCTATGTTAAAAATTTAGGTTTCGAGAACCGAGCGTTACACGCTCGGTTCTCTTTTTAGTTAAGACTTCTTGGTTTCGGTAACTTTTATACCGCCGTTGAATGTCATAGTATAGTTTGCCGCGGAACCGTCTGCCGCTGTGTTGCAATAGAATTTTGCATTGGGTCTGTAAGATTTGATAATATTGCTAACTGTAGGATACTTCGTCATATGATAATTATAGTTGGAATAGAAACCATAGGTTGCTCTTATTGCTGCATACGTCGAGGATTTTCCTGATTGTATATTATCATTATGCTTAGCTGCCGTATTACTCGTTACACCGTTACCCCAACCGTGATGTGCAACCTGAACGGCGTCGCTCTTCATGTAATCTTTGTCCCACATCGAAGCAAGTCTTTCGCCATGATCATAGTAGTTATCGGCAAGGAAGAATACTTTTGCCTCATCATTAGTTCCCTTCTTAAAAGTAAAGCGGAAGGTGAGACAAGTGTCATTCATTTCGTCAATACAGTTAGGAACTGAGGGATCTGATTTGTAAGAAATAAGATCGTTGTTGTTATACAGATCTTCGTATGTACTCATAAACTCGAGGTATACTCCGCCGATCGTTGCCGCATAACCCGTATGAACGGTGTAAACGGTGGCGCCCTTGAAGTAGGTGTCTATCTTTGCATGGTTCTGAATATAGTACTTATCAGCAAAGTTAGCCGCGCCCCAAAGCGTAAGCTCGGTAGGAAGATTGTGAATAATGTACTGACATTCTACCTGTGAGCCGTAGTTCTTACCGAACTGCTCATAATTCTTATAGTGGTCATTATGAGCGTGAGTGATTATCCAAGCCGCGATAACGATCTTTCCGTCGGTACGCTTGTTGTTATCCTTGAGATAATTGTAATACTCTGTTGCACGACTGGTCTTATCGGAAGATTGAGTGTTTCCGTCAATGACGATATATCTTCCGTCCTCAAGACCGATTATATATCCCATTCCTGTACCCGCATACTTGGTGCTCTTGTTGGTCGTATATTCATCATCATCTGCATAAGAAACGCCGATTTGAGTTACGTAAGGCTCTTGAACCTTAGTTCCCTCGGTCTCAATATTGGGGAGAGGCTGATAGTTTTCAAATACTATACGAAATTCTTTACGACTGCTTATGTAATATATCCAAGCAGCGTCCTCGCCCTTGTAAAAGCCCGCAAAGGCGTTAGTAGATGCTTTTCTGTCGAAATATTGAGTAAAGCCAGCAGTCTTCAGATCGGCGCAATAAGCATCAAATGCGGCTTTTTCGCAATTTTCATAAACGAAATAAATTCCGTTATTTGCCGCCGTATACGCGCCCTCGTACTGAATATCTTTAGGAAGCGGAATATCGTATTTGATATCGCTGTTGGTCCATTTGTATCCGTCGGAGTGACAAAGAATACTAAACTTACCCTTTTCGATCTTATTGTATAGATTTACACGGGTAATAAAATTATTTACAGCGAGTTCTATTCCCTCGTGATTGTGACCGTAGATATATATATTACCGTCTTTTAGCTGTATTCCGCTCTCATAATAGTCAAAATAAGTATTAGTGTCGCCTGCTGGCTTTCCTACAATTATCTTCTTTTGGGAAGCAGAAGCCTTGCTCTCCGACTCATAAGTAAATGATATGGATGTAAGTTTTTTCAGTTCGTCAACGATATATCTTGCCTTGGTTTTTGTGAAACCTTGGGTGTAGTCGTTTTTATCACTGTGCTTATTTAAATTGTTGTAGAAATCGGTAAAAACTATTTGATAATTTGCCTTGCCGTTTGTAAGAAGATCAAGCGCCTGATAGTCTGAGTTACTGTGATCCGTCGGATATTCCAATTCTCCGCTATCAAGCTTCTTTGTATTATCTATAAAATAATTTACAGCATCTTCAAGTATCAAATTATTGGAGGCAACTATAACTATCTTGTTGCCGTTTTTGGTTATCGAATAAGCCAAGTCCTGAAGCTTTGCCTTTGCCTCTGCGGACTGAGGGCGGTTTGTGTCGCCAACGAGTATTTCATACTTACTGTCGTCAACAGCTTCTGCTTCATCATTACGAACACTTATCTTATCGCCTACAAGCGTACCAATAGCATTTGAAAGCTTCATGCACATCGTTGCAACGTCCGATTGGGATTCACTTCTGATTATTGTATAATTTTTTAGACTGTCTGCAATTACAACGGGGTCGGTATTTGAGCTTTCCTCCGTTTTAGGTTCATCTTTTTTACAAGCTACGAACGCAAGGGAGAAAAGCAATAACGCAAGAATAAGCGCTGTAATTTTTTTGATCTTCATTAAATACCTCCTTTACACTTTACAGAATGGGGAAATCAGCCACAGTTTCCTGTGGCTGTTTCCCCATTAGTTAAAGGTGATCAGTCTTCTTTTTTCTTAGTTGCAACGAAGGTTACTCCGCCTGCAACTGCGAGAACCGCGAGAGATGCGATACCGATCGAAGATCCGCAACCCTTCTTTTCTTTTGCGGCAGCTGTAGTCTCGGGAGCCTTAGTGGTCTCAGGAGCCTTAGTGG
>JAZSIP010000055.1:0-21871 GCA_045533915.1 Eubacteriales bacterium | reverse complement strand
GGGATTGGTGAAACAGTATATTTTTTTAAGTTCCAATCCCTCAGTCTCGCATTCGCTCGACAGCTCCCTTTACACAAGGGAGCCTTTATTTGTGCAATTTGATACTTTGGTTTTCTAAAATAAGCTTTGTCAGTAGCCTGAAGTCAGTCTTCAGAAAGACTGACTTTTTTTATCAATATTTCAAAGGCATACCGTAGGCATCCTCATATATCTCTTTCCAAACACGGTAATTTTCATCGCGCATAGCGGCGGTGTTGGCAGAGGTGTTGAGATCTTCGTCGGGATAGATCGGCTTTGAGATGTGTATGGTATATTCCTGAATGGGAAAACCGTCTTCACCGATAATAGCGCTGTCGCGTTGTATTATATAGCAGGGAAGTACGGGAACTTTATATTTGGCAGCAAGATAAAATCCGCCGTCCTTTAAGGGCTTTGGCTTGCGGTAATTCCACCACATACTCTGCTCGGGGTATATAAGAACGAAATGTCCGTCCTGCAAAAGCTTACCTGTGGAACGAGTGAACTGTTGCATAGCCTTGGGACTTGACGATAGCGGAAGAGTGTTACAGTGGCGCATAAGATAGCCGTAAAATCCTGGGAAGGAGGTGTAATTGCCCTCTTTGATAATGCGGTAGAACTTTCTGTTCTTTTGCTTTGCTTCCTCATAAGCAAGCTGAATTGCGAAGCTGTCAAAGGCATTGAAGTGATTACAGGTAATTATAGCTCCCGAATCAAGAGATGAAAAATATTCCGTACCTTTTATGTCCGTAACTATCATCTTTTTTTCGTCGATTATTTTATTCAAAAATTTACGCGCGAGACCGAATGCTATCTTGCTTTGTATTTTGCTTGAGAGTTTTTTGCCAAGATAGTCGACCTCATCGGGCTGGATCTCACGGGAGGGCGGATCGTCCTCAACGTCCTTGTCGAATACACCTTCGCGCTCATATTGAGCGATCTTGTTGAGTATTGCAACACGCCCTTGATCTTGCTTTGTGCGTATGCGCGCAACGTAGGTGTCGGGACGGTTGGTCTCCTCAACAGCAAGCGCGGCAAGGCGGTCGCAGGATTCCATATCCGAAGCCCGCTTCTCGTCCGTGTAATTGTCAAGGATAGCTTTTATTTCGTCATATACCTCGGTCTTCTTTGTGTAATTCCAGAAAACATCTCCCCAACGGCAGTCGTGAAAATGCCAAGGCTTTGCTACCATGATGTAATGGATAACGTTCATTCCCTCGGGAGAGTCGGGTATGTTTCCGAACACCTCCATGTTCCAACTTTGCGGAAGGAATTTAACGTGATCCTTGCAGAGAACGTTCAAATAGTCCTCGTCCTGTGTCACTCTGAAATTATAGATGGCGAGAAGCTTTATAAAACGCTCGAGAATGTTATTTTCACGGAAACGCTTACAGTTTATAAGAAGCACGCCCGCGTTGAAATAAGCGTTTCGGTTGATGCCCATGCAGACCTCAACGTAAGTTCCATATACGTTTTCCTGAACCATAGCTTGCTCGTGACAAGCTCCGAGGTCGTATTCGGAAATGTCGTATTCGAAAAATTCCGAAATGTCGCCTTGAACGATAGTATCGCTGTCGATATAGATAGCTTTATCAAGCTCGGGAAACATTTCCGCAATAAACAGACGGTAATAGGTCGTCTTTGAATAGTAGTCGCGAAGCGGCATCATTTCCTTGATTGTTTCAAGGTAGTCTGTAACGTCGTTAAAGGTGACCTTGAAATTGTCATTTTGCAGACGGAACATCGCCTCCTGCGTTTCGGGTTTTATGTCGGTGTGAAGCACGTGAATATCGTAATTATATTCCTTTGATGCGTTCTCTATCATAGAATACAGTGAAACTATCGTAAATTTAACAAAGTTGTTGTCACAGGCGTAAAAGATTGGAATTGTTTTCATACAGATTCTCTCCCATATTGTTCTTTAAGCTTAAGATATTCCTCAAATATATCGTCAAACACGTGGTAGCGGAAGACCTTGTGCACACGGTCTACGTGCCATTGCTTGATATTTTCTGTGTGAGGGTATGGAAGCCAGAACATACGCTTTGAGAAATGTCTGACTACCGTGTGCTTGTGCAAAAATTTCTGATCGTTGAATTTTTGAGGAAGCATTTTTCTTTTTGTTGTAGATCTCAGCAATGCGCTTTGATCGGCAAAAACAAGCTTTTTTTGTCTCAGTAACTCGCGTGAGCGCACAAAGATGCCCGTTTCTTTCATTTTCTTTAAATTCCAAAGAAGAACTCCCGCGTTGATATAATTCGGTTGAACAAGATATTTTCCATAATGGTCGCGCGCCGCCGCGTATTCATAGCCGTTTACGTCAATGTCGTAAAGCAAACGAATGTCGCGGTTGAGCATTATATCTATATCAAGATAAAGAACCTTGTCGGGCAGGATATCGACTTTGTCAGCAAGTAAACGTATAAGAGTGTACGGTGAGCAGTAAGCCTGTTCGTTAGGGCAACCCGCAAGCTCCTCACGGTAGATGTCACCTACGTCAATGAGATCTACTTCGCTGTCTTCATGATATCCCTTTATTACTTTCTCAAAAAAGTCCACCTGCTTCTGAGTGATAGGCGTGTAATTTTCTTTTATGTGGCTTACGTCCATTGTAAAAAGATAGAAATGAACGGGAGCAACGGTGTCCATTCGGCGAAATATTGAGAGTGCGCAGGTAAGCATACCGTCAAAAACCCCCGCGTTGCCGCAAAATAAAACGTTTATCATATCTTATCCTCATTATATTTTTTGTATTCGACCGTTATACAGTCAGAGAGCTTTGCGCGTTCGCACATTGCGGTGTATACTTTGTCTCGAAGCTCCTTTCGCTGTTCTCGCGGTGAGAGCGTTGTGTCGGGATAAAAAGGACCGTCGATATAGGTCACGATACGCGGCTTTTTAGAGATCTTTCGTTTCTGATAAGTGTTTGTAAAACAAAATGTCGGAGTTTTGTATTTTACGGGGTAAATAAACGAATCGTTGGGAAATGGGCGAATGCCCGTATAATAGGGCCATATGTGAGCCTCTGGATAAATAAATACAGCCTTTTTTTGTTCAATTCGCTTTTTTATGATATCCGTAAAATTTCTCATAGCGTCCTTATCGTCGGGTAAGGGAAGCGCACCGAGATACGGATTGATACGCCCCAAAAATGGCATAGAAACGTTATTCGCGTGAACTATAACGTATGGTCCTCTTGGAAAATCAACGAAAGATGGTATAAGCGCATCTCCGATTATCTGTGTGTGATTTCCAAAAACGAAGCGCCCTGTTTTTTTCATTTTTTTTATTTTTTCACGTCCTATTATCTTGTGGCGGAACTTTATCTTAAGATATATCCAAGCCGTAGGAATTGCGATCATTCTATACCAAAAGAATCGCGGAATACGGTAAATACCTTTTGCTCTGTCGTAAACGTATGCAGAGTCTATTTTTTTCGCGGTTATTTTTGCGGTTGAGAATTCGTCGTTAAGCTCATTGCGAAAAAAAACAACACGCGGAGCGTCATTATGTTTACTTTTCATTTACACCTCCGCGCTTTCGTTACTTTTTGATGTGGTTAACAATACTATGTTATCACATTTTCGATATTTTGTCAATACGTTTCCAAAAAATTATTTGTAACATACAATATAATATACGAAAAAAGTATGGGTATTTTTGGGTATGAGAAAAAATAATTTTCTCTGTTGATTTTTGCGAAAATAAAAAAGCCTTCTCGTCAAAAAGAGAAGGCTTTTAGCATTATTTTCAAAACCATTCAAGAGCTTTTTTATATCCTTCAAAGCCAAGACCGCAGATGGTTTTTTTAGCAACGAGCGAAACGTAAGAGAATTTACGGAATTCGTCGCGCGAGTTGATGTCTGAAAGGTGGACCTCGACGGTTGGGATAGCGACCGCCTTGAGAGCGTCAAGGATAGCTACGCTTGTATGCGTGTAAGCGGCGGGATTTATAACGATGCCGTCAAAAACGCCGTATGCGTTTTGAATAGTGTCGACTATCACTCCCTCGTGATTTGATTGAAAGAGAACTACGTCGTGCCCAAGCTCTTTTGCTGACTCACGGATAAAATCCTCCAAAGCCGCAAAGCTTTGAGAACCGTAGATATCGGGCTCACGAATGCCGAGCATATTGAGATTAGGACCGTTTATAACTAAGATCTTCATTTGTTCCTCCGTAAAAATTATCTGACGTATCTGAAGCCGTTAAGTGTCTCCAATACGACCTCCGCGGTTTTTTCGGGTATTTCAGTGCTTTTTACCTCGATATCGGCAAAGCGGCGGTATTTATCAATACGAGCCGCGTAAAGCTCTTGTACGTTGCTTCTTTGAGAAAGAGGTCTGCCGTGCGTGGAAAGATTTTCAAGCGCGCGTTCAAGGAATATTATGACCCCGTTTTGATGAAGCGGCTCGTAGTTGTATTCGCGAGTGACCGCTCCGCCTCCGCAGGATATGACAGCTCCGCTCTTTTTGCCGAGATCGAGTAGTATCTCGTGCTCCATTTCGCGAAATTTATCCTCACCCTGCTCGGTAATGACTTTGGCGGGTGTTACACCGTATGTCGATGTAAATTCATCATCGGCATCAAAGAACGGTCTTTCAAGCTTATTTGCAAGAAGTTTTCCAAGTGTGCTTTTTCCGCAACCCGGCATTCCGACAAGAATTATGTTTTGCGTTGTAGATGCGATTGATTGAAGTATTTTATCGGTTATGCCGTCTTCGGCTTGATCGCCCGTAAAGAATTCAAATGCCTTAACCGCTTGAGCGACGAGCATTGACAGTCCTCCCGCATACGCGATGTTTCTTTTTTCAGCATCAAGCAAGAGAGCTGTACGCGCGGGATTGTAAACAACGTCAAGTACGCCTTGGCAATTGGGAAAGATAGAAAGGTCGACGGGAGCAGCTAAATTTTTTGGAAACATTCCGACAGGTGTTGCGTTAACGACTATCTGCGCGTCCGTATGCTTTGCAAGATTTTCGGGAGTATTATCCTCGATCCCTATAACGCAAAGCTCTCTTACACCTCTGTCGCGAAGTACCGAGCAGACGGTGACCGATGCGCCACCCGTACCGAAAACGATCGCCTTTTTGCCTTTGGGCTCTATACCCGAAGCAGTTATCATATAATCAAATCCGAAATAATCGGTGTTGTATCCGTAAAGCTTACCGTCTTTTCTTACAACGGTGTTTACAGAGCCGATAGCCTGAGCTTCGGGCGAAATAACGTCAAGAAAGGGCATAACGTCCTTTTTGTAGGGGATAGTTACGTTGTAAGCGTCAAGTGTACCGTTTTTTACGAAATTTTCGACTCCGTTCGGCTCGATCTCAAATAGCTCATACGAATAATCCGCAAGCTCGCGGTGTATCTGCGGAGAGAAGCTGTGTCCGAGATGCTCGCCGAGAAGTCCGCATTTCATGTTGGAATAACCGCTTTTCATTATATTACCTCCGAGTAAGAGCCGAGGTAGGTAAACTCATCGCACTCAGCCTCAAGCTCGGAAAGGAGCTGAGCAAGTTTTTCCGAATAAACGGGAGCTTCGAGATCGAAATAGAACATAAATTCGAAATCGCGCTCGGGTATCGGACGGGATTCAAGCTTTAAGAGGTTTATTCCGAGGGCGTTAAAGCGCGCGAGCATACGGTAAAGCGCACCGGGGCGGTGAGGAGTAACGATCATAAGGCTCGTTCGGTCAGCGCCGGGGTATATCTCGGTCTTGTTCGTAATGCAGATAAAACGTGTGTGGTTGTTTCCGCTGTCCTGAACGGAAGACGCAATGACCGAAAGACCGTACTGCGAAGCGCAGGAGCGAGATGAAAGGGAAGCGATATCCTTTCTGTCGGATTCAGCTACCATCTGAGCCGCCTTTGCCGTGTTTTCAACGCGAGTTATCTTTACGTCCTTGCCGAGCGTTGAAAGGAATCCTGCACATTGGCTTATAGCCTGCTCGTGAGAAACGATCTCCTTTATATCGGAGAGCTTCACGCCCTTTTTAGCCATAAGATTATGGTCTATTTTTATGCGCACAGTACGTACTATCTTGCAGTTCCTGTCTATCATAAGATCGTAGACCTTTTTAACCGAGCCCGCGGTACTGTTTTCTATCGGTATAACACCGTAACGGCAAAGTCCCGATTCTATTGCGGTAAATACGTTTTCCCAAGTTGCGAAGAACATTATATTAGGCGCTTTGAAAAGCTTTTCGGCGGCTATCTGAGAATACGCACCCTCCACGCCTTGACAAGCGACTATCGCGCGTTCGGGAAAGATCTTCGGGGTATTTTCAAGAGCGTATGTGATCTCCTTGTAAAGCTCACTTTCACCGTCGAGTTTTTTGTGCTGATAGGAGCGCGAAAGCTCAAGGATCGTTGAATAAAGAGTACGTGAATATTCTTCAAACTCCTCTCCCGAAAGCTCGGATATCTTGTTGAGCAAAGCACGTTCACGCGAAGCGTCGAGTACCTGCATACCGTTCTGACGCTTGTATTCAGCCACCTCGGCAGAGGTGTTCATACGTCGAATGAAAAGGTCTACGAGCTGACGGTCGATCTCATCTATTCTGTTGCGAAGTTCTGAAAGTTCCATGATTTTTTTCCTTTTATGATTTTTTTGAATTGCTTTTTTCTTTGGTTTTTGCCTTTATCCAAAGTCCGAAAACGAGGATGAATATCGGGAAAACGGTACAAATGAGAAATGAAAGCTTTAGATCGTTTCCGAACATATCTGCTATCCAACCAGCAAGTGTAGGCCCGACAAGGCAACCGAGGTCGCCCGCTATCGCGAGGATAGCAAACATCGAGACTGTTACGTTTGGCAAACGCTCAGCGGCAAGGCTGTAAGTTCCTGGCCACATGATACCTACGGAAAGTCCGCAGACAGCGCAGCTTATAAGCGATAAAAGAGGAATGGGTGAGAGCGCCGTAACGATATAAGCAACGACACAAAGAGCCGCCGATATCGCGATAAAACGCGAGAGATTGATGCGGTTGCTCGTCTTTGCGTAAAGTACCCTCGCGAATCCCATAAGGACTGCGAAAGCAAGAGGACCTAAAAGGTCGCCTACCGATTTAGAGACTTTGAGTCCCGATTCAGCAAAGGTCGACGCCCACTGTGACATAGCCTGCTCGGCAGCACCCGCACAGAACATCATTCCGAAAAAAAGCAAAAACAGTCCCGAGCGAAGTCCCGAATTGTCTTTTGTCTTTGCCGCGTTCTCCTCCTTGTCAGCTTCAAGCTCGTATAGAGGAACAACGCAGAAAGCTAACGCTCCCACAAGGGGAACTATACCCCAAAGAGCCGCGAGTATCTGCCAATGCTCTATTCCGATAAAGTGAAAGAATAGGGTAGAGAGCAGCACTACGCCCGCAAGTCCCCAACAGTAAAACGAGTGCAAAAGACTCATAGCCGCGCTGTGATTTTCAAGAGGACAGGCTTCAACGATAGGACTTATGAGGACCTCGATAATGCCACCGCCTATGGCGGCAAGTATCACGCATATGATAAGTCCCGCGTATGCCGACGGCAAAACCTCGGGAAGCCATAAGAAGCCGGTCATTCCGAGAACTGCGCTGACGTGACCGAGCACAACGGTCGCGCGTTGATTTATGTATTTGGATATTTTTGCTAACAGTACGTCAAAGAAAAGCTGGGTCACAAAGCTTATCGCGATAAGAAGACTTATTTTCGTAAACGATATACCGTATTGCTTTTCAAAGGTCAAGAATAGCAGGGGGGCAAAATTTATGGTTATAGCTTGAGTTACATACCCGACGTAGCCTGCGAGAAGGGTATGCTTCGGTTTTAATTTCATTTCTTTTAGTCCTTTTCGTTCTTGTTGTCAAAAAGAAGATCGCATATCGCAATAGCGCAAGCCGCTTCAACGACAGGGAGTGCGCGAAGCACGACACAAGGATCGTGTCTGCCCTTTATAGAAAGCTTGACGGGTGTCATGTTTACCATATCAACGCTGTCTTGCTCACAATAGATAGAGGGAGTGGGCTTCATAGCTACGCGGAATACGAGCGGCATACCGCTCGTCATACCGCCAAGTATTCCGCCCGCGTTGTTCGTGCGAGTGTATATGCGCTTTCCGTCGGTCATATATGCGTCATTGTTTTGAGATCCGCGCAGGGAAGCGCAGTCAAATCCGTTTCCGAATTCGATTCCTTTTATAGCGGGAATACCGAACATTATAGCCGATACTCGACCTTCAACGCCGTCGAACATATGTTCGCCAAGTCCCGAGGGAAGTCCCACCGCGGCACATTCTATGATTCCGCCGACCGAGTCTCCATCGGCACGTGCCGATTCGATAACAGCTCTCATTCTGTCTTCTGCCGATATATCTATAACGGGAAATTCGCTTCTTTGCGATAGTATATCAAAAACGTTTTTATCCTCAAGTGTCAGATCAAACGGCGTATCCTTTTCGTTTCCGATGGAATACAAATGAGCCTTTATTTTGATACCGAGGCTTTCAAGGTACTGTAAGCAGATACCGCCAACGATGCACATAGGAGCGGTAAGTCTGCCGGAAAAATGTCCGCCGCCTCGAAGATCGACCTTGTCTCCGTATTTCATACGCGCCGCAAAATCGGCGTGAGAAGGGCGAGGAACAAATGTAAGATTGTTGTAGTCCGATGAACGCTGAGATGTATTGCGTATTATAGCGTGAAAATGCTCTCCGTTTATCGTATCACCGTCAACGCCCGAGAGAAATTCGGGAAGATCGGCTTCCTTTCTCTGCGTTGACATCGTGTTCCGACCCGGAGCACGGCGTTTCATAAAATCAAGCAGGGCTTGTCTGTCAAATGTGAAGCCTTTGGGCATACCCTCCGCGTGAATACCGATCATTTCATCGTGCGAACCGCCGTATATTGAAATTTTAAGATTTTTTCCGTATGCGGTAGACATAATTTACCTCTTATGGTTTTGCATTATTTTTTCTTGAAGCCAAGCTTTTCCATATCCTCAAAAAAGGTCGGATATGATTTTTGACAAGCCTGTGCCCCTGCAATAGTAACGGGAAAAGTACAAGCCACCGAAGCAACCGCGGCGCTCATAGTGATTCTGTGGTCATTCGCAGAGTCAACAGTGCCTCCTTTAAGAGAGGGAATACCGTTGATGATAAGTCCGTCCTCTGTTTCCTTAATATCAGCTCCGAGAGCGTTGAGCATATTGCAAACGGTAACGAGGCGGTCGCTTTCCTTTATTCGCAGACGCGCCGCGCCGTATATCCTTGTCGTTCCTTTGGCAACAGAAGCAACTGTCGCAAGTACGGGAACGAGGTCGGGGATCTGAGAAGCATCAATATCGATAGCTTTAAGCTCTCCGCGGCGTACACGTACACGTTGACGTCCTACCTCAACTTCAGCGCCAAATTCACGCAGAAGATCGACGATACGCTTGTCTCCTTGATGGGAGGTGAGATTTATATTCGTAACGGTAACGTCGCCTCCGATAGCGGCGGCGCAAAGCGGAAAAGCCGCGTTAGACCAGTCGCCCTCAACGTTAAAGCTTTTAGGCTTTTCTAAAAGTCTTGTCGGCGCTACTGTATATGCCGAGCCTTTTTTGGTGATCCTTGCATCGAACTTACGCAATGCATCGCAGGTAAGCGAAACGTAAGGAGCGGATTCAAGCTTATCCATAATAGACAGAGAACCACCGTTTTTGCAAAGAGTGAGAGCAAATAAAAGTCCGCTTATAAATTGAGAGGAAACGCTTCCCGATATTGAAAAATCGTTACCCTCAAGCTTACCTTCGCAAATAAGAGGATTAGAGCCTTGCTCCGAAAACTTTATTCCGTTTTCTTCAAGCAGCTCGCGCAGAGGAGAGAGAGGTCTTTGCGGCAACCTGCCCTCAAGAATGAACTCAGTCTTTACTCCGAGCGCCGCAACTATCGGAACGAGAAAGCGAAGCGTTGATCCGCTTTCTCCGCAATGAAGCGTTGCTTCATTTGGAATTCTTTTTATTGGTTCGACAGTAAAAAAGCTGTCTTTGTATTCTATATTCGCGCCGAGGGACGAAAGACAGTCTGCTGTAGCTTCAATGTCGCGATTGAGCTGTTCACATCTGATCTTTGTAGGAGCGTTTGCAAACGCCGCGCAGATAAGCAGACGGTGAGCCGCCGATTTTGATGCTATAGCGCGTATTTCTCCCTTTGGAGAAGATGGCATAAGTGTGACGTTCATAAATTTAAAGTCCTTTCGAGATAAGAGCTTCAAGCTCTTCTACGGGGATCTTGTAAAGTCGAGAATCTCCGATGCCGTAGGGAAGAACGGCAGAGATAGAAGCACCCGCGCGCTTTTTGTCGGTTGAAGCAACTGCGGCAAGCTCCTTTGCGGAATAAGAGCAAGAAGTCGGCAGACCGTTGGCTTTCAAAAGGTCTATCAACTCCAAAAGATCGTTTTCGGGGCAAATTCCCATTTTAACTGCGGCACGCGTAACTATTACCATACCTATCGCGACCGCGCTGCCGTGGGATATCGTAAGATCGGAGCAGATCTCAATAGCGTGACCTACCGTGTGTCCGAGATTTAGGAGCTGACGTGAGCCTTTGTCAAATTCATCGTCCTCGACAACTCTCGCTTTGTTGCGTACACATTCGGCGATTATCTCTTCGAGATTTTCGCGAATTCCTTTTTTGAGAAAGTCAAAGAAAGGACGGTCGTTGATAACGCCGTATTTTATTACCTCTGCGCAGCCGTCCGCAAAGATCTCTCTTGTCAGAGTATCGGTGGTTTTGCAGTCACAGATAACGAGAGAGGGCTGATGGAACGCGCCACAGAGATTTTTACCTGCTTTTAGATCAACTCCCGTTTTTCCGCCAACCGAGGAATCTACCGCCGCAAGTACCGTCGTAGGTATCTGAACGAAACGGATACCGCGAAGATAGATAGCGGCAGCAAAGCCTGTCATATCACCGACGACGCCTCCTCCAAGCGCGATAAGACAGTCCGATCGAGTCAGACGGTTCTCCGCGCAAAATTCAAGTATTTCCGTGATAGTTCCGATATGCTTTGAGCCTTCACCGTGAGGGAAGACGAATCTGAGCACCGAATACCCCTCTTTTTCAAGCGAAGCGTTAAGTCTATCGAAATAAAGCTCGTTTACCGTGTCATCGGTAATAACACATACACGGCACTCTCCGATAGCGTCGCGGCAGAATTCTCCCGCTCTGTCGAGCAGACCGTCGCCTATTAAAATATCGTATTTGTTTGAGGCGTTAACTGTAACCTTTATCATTTTTACAACCCAACCTATTGTATAGTTTTCTTTTTGCTTACTTTTTCTTTTTTAAAAGAAAAAGTAAGTGCGTCTCCGCGTCCTTAACCGTCGACCTTTTCTTTTGCGATACGTCCGTCGCGTAAAAGACCTATCAAGCTGTCCGCATCATCATTTTCGATAGCTACCTTATATTCGGTAAGAGAATTTATTATAGAATCAAGCTCAAAGAGAAGAGGCTCTTTGTTTTCGAGAAAAAGCTCCGCCCACATATATTCATTGAGCCAAGCAACACGGGTGAGATCCTTGTAGCTTCCCGCGGAGAATCCCTTGTGCTCCTGTGCGGTAGGACTCTTAACATACGCATTGGATACAACGTGAGCAAGCTGAGAGGTAAACGCTATCATTCTGTCGTGATTTTCGGCAGTCGTTACCGATATTTTACCAAATCCCGCTGGGGAGAGCATCTGCTTTATGCGGTCAAGGAAAGAAATGTCATCATAGACAGGGGGAACTAAAACCATAGGCGCTTTCTTAAAGAGAGTCGCGCTTGCGTATTTGATGCCCGAATACTGCTTGCCTGCCATAGGGTGACCGCCAACAAAGGTAAAACCGTATTCCTTGGCCAAAGCAAACCCACATTCGCATATCTTCTGCTTCGTACCGCAAAGGTCGATAACGACGGTATGCTTGTCTATCATAGGCGCAACGTCAGAAAGATATTTTATCGCGCCCTGCGGATAAAGAGCGACAAAGAGAATGTCGCATTTCTTTAGGTTGTTGTCATCTAGACGAGCGTCAACGATACCCGCAAGACATGCGTATCCCAAAGACGCTTCGTTTATGTCGTATCCAAATACAGTGTGACCTGCCTCGCGGTAGGCTTTAGCCATTGAACCGCCTATAAGGCCGAGACCGCATACTCCTATTACCATCAGTTTGTCTCCTTTATTGCGTCAAGAACGCGAGAAACCGCTTTTGTTACGTCGGCGAAAGCCGCGGGGGTGAGCGATTGCGCACCGTCACAGAGCGCGTGCGCGGGATCGTTGTGAACCTCTATCATAAGACCGTGAGCACCCGCAGCCGCTGCCGCGATAGCCATAGGCTTAACGAGACGAGCCATACCTGTTGCGTGTGAGGGGTCAGCGATTATCGGAAGGTGAGTAAGCTCCTTGAGCATAGGAATAGCCGAGAGATCGAGCGTATTTCTGGTGTAGGTCTCAAAGGTACGGATACCTCTCTCGCAAAGAATTACGTTTTCGTTTCCGCCGGCCATAATGTATTCGGCAGACATGAGAAGCTCTTTGAGCGTGTTAGCAAGTCCGCGCTTCAAAAGAATCGGCTTTTGCGTTCTGCCAAGCTCCTTGAGAAGATCAAAGTTCTGCATATTGCGCGCACCGACCTGAATAACGTCAACTTCTTCAAAGAGGGGAAGGTGGTTCGCGTTCATTATCTCGGTAACGATGGGAAGTCCGGTTTCGTTTTTAGCCTTCAAAAGAAGTTCAATACCGTCGGCTTTAAGACCTTGGAAGTCGTAGGGCGAAGTACGGGGCTTGAACGCTCCGCCGCGGAGCATGGTAGCGCCAGCGGCTTTGACCGCCTTTGCGATCTCCATGACCTGTTCCTCGGATTCGACGGAACAAGGACCTGCCATGATAGCGAAATCAAGTCCGCCGACAGATGTATTTCCAATCTTTATAACACTGTCGTCGGGGTGGAACTTGCGGTTAGCGCTCTTAAAGGGTTCGCTGATACGTTTTACCGAATCAACGATATCGAGGCTTTCGAGAAGTTCCGCATCTACCTTTGCGGTGTCTCCGACAAGACCTATAACGGTGTGGGTCTTACCTTTTGAGAGGTGAACGTCAAGTCCTTGAGATTTGAGCCAAGTTGAAAGATTTTCGATTTGTTTGTCTGTTGTTCCTTGCTTGAGTACTGCGATCATAATTTTGTCTCCTTAAAATAAATTATTATTGACTTTGTTGTGGGGAGTGCGTGACCGCAGAACCTAACATACAAAGAAAAATGAAGCCCTGCGGTGTTTTGCACCGGAAAGACTTCATAAATTGTTATATCTATGAAAACAGATGAATCTGAAAATCCGCAACAAAAAGCACCCTTATTTTTCAATTACGTTAAAGTAATAAAAATAAAGGTAAAAATATTTGTTAGCGAATCCCTTATTCATTGCCGTATCTCCATTTCTTACAGGATGTTATTAGTTTAGCACTCTAAAACGCATTTGTCAAGTGCTTTTTGTAAAAAAATCAGCTTTTTACTACTTATAATAATATTATTTGCAAATCTTTTTTGTTCTTTTGAGTATAGTGGACGGTATGGCTCGTTCCTTTTGATCTTCCGTCCCAGATAACGAGGAGAAAATCGGCGATATCGACCATTTCTTCATTGCGTTTTAATGGTGCGGCGCGTTTGTAACGGCTGTAATCGGGGCGCAATATGAGCTTTGAAATTTTGTGTTTGTCAGCATAATTTTCAGCAAGAGTATCAACACCGTCAGCGCTGCCCGATATTATAAGCTCTACGTCATGCGGAATATATGGGCTTAAGTCAAAATCTTTTATATTTCTAGAACCTGCTATCAATAATTTCATATATTACCTCATATAATATTACTTTATATAAGAATACACCTAATCAAGATAATTGTCAAGAAGGTATATATTTTTAAAAATATATACATAATTAATTGGAGGTTTTTTATGATAAAATTAGCTTTAAAAGAGTATATTGATAAAAATAATATTACAAGATATGAATTGTCAAAGCGTACACAGATACAATATTCAATAATAGATAACTATTATAAAAACAAAGTGGTAAGATATGACAGATATATTTTGGATAAAATATGTACCGCGCTTGATTGTGAAATATCGGATATAATCGAATTCAAAAAATAATTTTTTAAACAGGAGGCTTTGCGCCTCCCGTTTTCGTTTCATTTTGCATTTTGCTCTTTTCATTTTGCATTTATCAATCTCACCGATAAACCGCAATTTTGTTATGTATCTTTCAAAAGACACCCCTGCTTCAAAACGAAGCAGGGGGAAAATTATTTCAATTCATCAAGCTTTGCTTTTATTGCCTTCATATCTTCCATCATATCCTCTTTTTTGCGAGGATCGCGGAGCAAAAGGGCAGGGTGATAGACCGCTGTAATAAGGAAATTTCCGCGTTCAAACCAAACGCCGTGTTCTTTGGTGATCTTGAAATCGGGCTTTATCAAGCGCATAGCAGATATTCTGCCAAGGCAAACTATAACCTTGGGTTTTATAAGACGTACCTGACGGCGCAGAAAATCCATACAGGCGTCCTCTTCCGCGGGAAGAGGATCACGGTTTTTCGGCGGACGGCATTTGAGAATATTCGCTATATAAACGCTGTCTCGCGGAATATCTACCGCATACAGATATTTGTCAAGCAATTGTCCCGCGCGACCGACAAAGGGAGTACCCGTTTTGTCCTCGTTGTCACCTGGAGCTTCACCGACGAACATAACATCGGCATTAATATTACCTGTTCCGAAAACGCAATTAGTACGAGTTTTGCAAAGCTCACACTTTTCACAAGCGCACGCTTCCGCAAGCAAGGATTCCCACGTATCGTTCATATAAAACCTCTCGAATTAAAAAATTAAATCTTTATTTTTCTTGCTTCAAGATAATATCTCTTGTCCTCGGCGTGCCCCATAGAGAAGGTCTTTTTGGGAAGTGATCCCTCGCGTATTACAGTGGGGAAGAACTGTTCCTTATGGATACCTTCAAAGAGAAATCCGATAGTGTTTTCCTTTGCGCTGAGTGTGCGAACAGAGTTTTCACCGTGAATGTAGTCGCAAGATGCGTCCGCATGAGTTTTTAAATAATCCTTAATGAAGCTTTCAAGCGTTCCTACGGTAAGCTGATGACGAGGCTTCGCAAAGCCAACGATCTCCTCGAAATCCTTGGAGATAACAAGTGTTCCTTGTGCTTCTTCCGTTCCGTCGAGTGTGTTTGCGTATTCCTTCAAAGAGTTCAATACATCGTAAGGATCTACTCCGAACATAACGCGATAGATCGGCTCAAATTTGATAGCCTCGTCGTGTATGTTTACGATCTCGCAGAGTGCGTATCTTGCGGGATGATCCTTTGCTTCATCGCCAATATTCATTTTCAGTTCCTCATAAAAAGCTTTTGCGGAAGCAAGCGAGTGATTACCGTCACCAACCGCAAAGAGCATAGGAGCGAGAGAAGCGTCGCCGTAACGCGCGAGCATAGCTTCGGGAGTAACAAGCTCGTCTAAAGCCTTTGATACCTGAGCTTTTTCCTCTTCGTTCAAAAAACGTCCTCTGATGTGACCGCCGCCTTTCATAAGATCGGTGTCATACAAATATTCGGTTTTTGCATTTTCAAGCGGTTCAATGACCTTTTTGTCGGGGTCGTCAATGAATATCATTGTGTGGGGAAGCTCTATGTCTGCTTGACGTCTGATAGCAACTCTCGGCGGGAGACGTTCAAGGACGGTTTTTTCAGACGCGCGCGTAAGTGCTGTCGAGCCTTTTGTGTAATCGTAGCATTCAAGGTCGAGTGCGAGTATAAGTCCGTTACGTACAGAGCCATCGGAGAGAGTTCGCTCTATCGACATCATAGAGTTCTCATAAGGTATCAAAATATTTTCAAGATAATTTTTCATCTGTTTATGTATTTTCGGGAGACACTCTGCCGTTTGCGAAAGATATACTTCGGGCAAGAAAAGATCGAGCGTAGAGGGCGCACCGTCAATAATGCGTGAAACGTCTTCCCAATATTCAGGCTCACTTGTAAATTGGTCGCAAGCGATAACAGCCCATTTCTTAGCGTCTATTTTGTTGAAATCGGGTAAAAGAATGGTTGCGGGGGAATAGCTTTTTTTCATTTTGGGTTCCTCGTTATATGTATTTTTATTTGGTTCTTTTGCCAAGAAGATACGCTACGCGCATAACTGCGGCTTGGGTCTTTCCGTCGGGAACTTCGCCGCGCATTATCATTTCGACAAGTATATCAAGCGGTATTTTTACGGTTTCTATAAATTCGTCATCGTCGGGATCGGTGTCGCCGAACTCAAGTCCTTCCGCAAGGAACATATGTATTTTTTCGTCAAGTATCGCGGGGGAGGAGAGATAAACTCCGAGATAGGTCATATCCTTACATATGGCTCCCGTTTCCTCACGAAGCTCACGGATAGCGGCTTCCCTTGGATCTTCCTCTTTGAAGTCAAGCTTGCCCGCGGGGATCTCAAGTAGCACAGATGAGTTCGCATATCTGAACTGACGAACGCAGATGACCTCATTCTTGTCAGTGAGAGCCACCACACATACAGCGCCGATGTGTTTTATATATTCACGGAACGCGGGCGCGCCGTTAGGAAGCGTGATGTTATCCTTGTAAACGTGCAAGACCTTGCCGTCAAAAATAAGCTCGGACGAGGTCATTTTTTCTTCAAAAAATGAAAGTGATTTACTTTGCTCCGACACGGTATCCTCCAATAAAGCAAGTGTATACTAATATTATAACGCAAAGCATACTAAAAAGCAAGTTGTTTGCAAAAAATTTCTTGATTAAATGACAAACGTGTGATATAATATTGTTATTACAGGCGATAGTAAAAAAACATAAGGAAAATAATATGAAACACGTTGATATATACACAGACGGCGCGTGCCGCGGAAACCCAGGGAAAGGCGGCTTTGGAGCAATACTCGTTTATGAAGGACACGAAAAGGAGCTGTCGGGCGGTGAGCCTATGACGACGAACAACAGAATGGAGCTTATGGCGGCGATATGCGCTATGGAAGCCTTGAAAGAGCCCTGCGAGATAACGCTTACCTCAGATTCAAAATATCTTACCGATGCGATAAATAAGGGTTGGCTTTCCTCGTGGAAGAAAAACGGTTGGAAAAAGGCGGATAAGTCAAAAGTTCTTAACGTAGAGCTTTGGGAGCGTATCGATAAGCTTCTCGCGATACATACGGTCACGTTCGTATGGGTAAAGGGACACGACGGCCACCCGTATAACGAGCGTTGCGACGCGCTTGCCACCGCATTTGCAGACAGCTTTGAATAGATTTTGGAGTTTTATTCAAAAGCTTGACAAAAAGGGAACTCTTTGTTACAATATTACGTGATGAATAAATTTTGGAGGAATACAATGAAAAAACTGTTAGCTTTTGCGCTTACTTTGATGATGCTCGCGCTTCCGCTCGTCTCCTGCGGTGAGAAAGAGGATATTCCCGAGGGTCCGTACACCTTCTCTGAGACCGAGACTGATTACGTGCGTTTGAGAGTAGTACAGCAGATAAACGGAAATAAGACCGAATACCTCGGCGAGATAGTCGTAAAGCTTGAGCCTGATGTAGCGCCGATTACGGTCGCTAACTTCAAAAAGCTCGTTGGAGAGGGCTTTTACGACGGACTTATCTTCCACCGTGTTATCAATAACTTCATGATACAGGGCGGAGATCCCAAGGGAACGGGAATAGGCGGCTCTGACGAGAATATCAAGGGAGAATTTACGGCAAACGGTGTTGAGAATAACATTAGCCATAAGCGCGGAGTTATATCAATGGCGAGACAGGGTCACAGTGATCCCACACTCGACGCACAATTTTACAATACTGCATCATCGCAGTTCTTTATCGTTCATAAGGATAGCACTTCTCTTGACGGTAAATACGCATCTTTCGGCGCGGTCGTTTACGGTATAGAGACAGTCGATAAGGTTGCAAAGGTTTCCACAAACGCAAACGATAAGCCATATAAAAACGTTATTATAGAATCTGCAAGATTCGTAACGCCAAACGAATAATATTAATTTTTAAAGAAACGTCTTGCGAAGGAAGTATCTTTCGCAAGGCTTTTCTTTATTAAAAGATATTGACAAATTTATGTTAATGTGATAAAATATTAAGATGAATAAAAATATACATTAATATATGAAAATAAAGGAGTTTTATTATGCATTGGTCTGAAGAGATCGCCGAGAGAATAATCAAAAACAATCCCGATAAGGAGGAATACGTTTGCGCCGCAGGCGTAAGCCCCTCGGGCTCTGTTCATATAGGAAACTTCCGTGACCTCGCAACGCCTCTGTTCGTTGTAAAGGCACTTGAAAAGAAGGGAAAAAAGGCTCGTCTTCTCATTTCTTGGGACGAGTTTGACCGTTGCCGAAAGATACCCGCAAACGTTCAGGCGGTAGTAGGCGACAGCTATGATAAATATATCGGCTGTCCTTACGTAGATATTCCTGACCCTTGGGGCTGTCACGAGAGCTATGCCGCGCATTTTGAGGAGGAATTCCTCAAAGGTATAGAGCCTTTCGGTATCAAGCTTGATTGCAGATATCAGGCACAGATGTACCGCTCGGGTAAGTATACAAAGGATATAATCGAGTCCTTGCAGAAGAGAGGAGAGATCTTTGAGATCCTCGATTCCTTCAAGACCAAGGATACGAGCATGAGCGAGGAAGAGCTTAAAGCCCAGCACGACGAGGAGAAGGCAAATTACTATCCCGTAAGCATCTTCTGTCCCGAGTGCGGCACTGACTTTACAAAGATCACGTCTCTCTCCGAGGATTGCACCGAGGCGGAGTTTGAATGTAAGTGCGGTCATAAGGGTCACTTCAACTTCCTTGAGAACTTCAACTGTAAGCTTGGTTGGAAGGTCGACTGGGCTATGCGTTGGAGATACGAGCAGGTAGATTTTGAGCCGGGCGGAAAGGATCACGCCGCTCCTACGGGCTCTTACAATAACTCTAAGGTTATCTCTAAGAAGATATTCAATCATGAAGCGCCTCTTTTCCAAGGCTACGAATTTATAGGAATTAAGGGCGTTGCGGGTAAGATGTCGTCGTCCTCGGGTCTTAATATGACCCCTGATACGCTTCTCAAGCTCTATCAGCCCGAGATAATTCTTTGGCTCTATTCAAGAACCGAGCCGACAAAGGCATTTGATTTCTGCTTTGACGACGGAATACTTCGTCAGTACTTCGAGTTCGATAAGATGTATAACGAGTATATAAACGGCACGGCTAACGAGCATACAGCGTCGGTTATGTATAACTGCGTGATCGAGGGAAGAAAGCTTGAGACCGTTCCTATGGCACTACTTGTTCAGCTCGGATCTGTCGTAAACTTCAACGTTCCTATGCTTGAGACTGTATTTGAAAAGATCGGTACTCCTTATAAGGAAGCAGATTTCTGCGACAGACTTGACAGAGCAAAATTCTGGCTCGAGCAGTGCTCTCCCGAGAGCGTAAACAGACTGCGCCGCGGAAGAAATTGGGAGGTCTATAACGCGCTCGATGAAAACGCAAAGAAGGAGATAACGCTTCTTCACGAGTTCCTCTCAACAGACGGATATACCCTTGACGATCTCAATGCCGAGCTTTACGCGATTCCGAAAAAGGTATTCGGCACAGAGCTTTCCGATAAGGAGCTCAAGGGAGTTCAGGGAGATTTCTTTAAGAACGTATATAAGCTTCTCATAGACAGAGAAAGAGGACCGAGACTTTACCTCTTCCTTTACGCTATAAACAAAGAGGATTATCTCGGATTGCTTGATTTCTCTTATCCCGCGACCGAGGCTGAACTTGCTCCCGAGGTTGAGGAGACTGCCGCCTTGGAAAAGCAGGAAAGAGTTTACGGTGACCCCGATCCCGTAGAGCCTGTTAAGGAACAGATCGATATAGACCTTTTCTCACAGATAGACCTTCGTGTTTGTAAGATAGTAAAGGCTGCGGAGATACGCAAGTCGCATAGCTGTCTCAAGCTTACTCTTGATGACGGTATAGGCGAGAGAGTTATCGTATCGAGCATCAAGGGCGAATACAAGCCCGAGGAGCTTGTAGGCAAGAAGATAATCGTTGTAGCAAATCTCAAGCCCGCGCGCTTCGCGGGTGTTACGAGTAACGGTATGCTTCTTGCGGGAACAAACAACGCTTGTGGCTGTAAGGTCGTTTTCGTTGACGATTCCGTTCCTACTGGTACGCAGATAAAGTAATATTTTAGTATATAAAAAAGCCCTGCCATATAGGGTTGTACCCTAAAGGACAGTTTTCAAAAATACGGCATATCTCGAAAGAGGTGTGCCGTATTTTGCATTTGTGTCCACAAATGCAGTGCTTGTCAGGAAAATTGATAAGTCATAGGCGAACAAAAAAGCTCCCTTGTGTAAAGGGAGCTCCCGACGGAGTCGGGTGAGGGATTGTTTTGTAGAAAAATATTACTTTTACACCCCCTCCGTCTTGCCACGCAAGCCACCTCCCCTTACACAGGGGAGGCATTTTTTACCTCCCGGAAGGTAAGCAAATAACTTTTGAAAAGATAGTGTCAAAAGTGCCTTTGCATTGCTTTTGACAGTCCGTTTAAAATAAGATCCGTATATTTTTGTTTCACTTCGTTATCTGAACTTACCTTAATGCAGATGCGCTACTCATTTTTACTTTTCGCAATGTTTTTATTTTAAAGACAAAAAATATTTACTTTAGTAAATTTATATTGACAATTCTTGCGATTTGTGTTATACTGTTTATAGAAAGGAGATGAACGTATGTATATTGATTACAGTAAGCTATGGAAATTATTGGTTGACAAGAATATGAACAAAAGCGATTTGATCGCACTCACCGGAATCAGTTCCAGAGTTATAGCAAAAATGTCTAAAAACGAAACGATTACAACCGACACAATTGCCAGAATATGTTCAGCGCTTAACTGCAGCGTCAGCGATATTATGGAATGTATTAGCGAAGAAAATCTCACAGTGTATGCTGCCTACAAAAAATATGGTGTATGTGTTGAGGAAAACGAGTTATTTAAGACGGTTCAGTTTACTGTGGCAGGTCAAAAATACACGGTTTATCAATCTAATGAGTTGGCAACAAAGGCTACACAAATTCATTGCGAGGAAGATAAAACAGTATACTGGGTTCAATTTTATCCCGTTGGATATATTGCGGGGATGCCTGTAAAAAAGGTTTTGGTAAAACCCTATCCAAAGGATAACGAAATTATCATCGTTTTGATCAAAGGGAAACCTTGCGTAATAGCCGGCTTGGATGAAAACGGTTTTGTTTCGAGTAGAGGCGTGCGAAAAAACAAGTCCGATATTTACGTTATGTCAGAATCCGCGTTTAAGCTTTTTACCCCGCAAGCAATGTGAATTTGCATTGTTTTACAACCCGATAGTACACATACAAGCTGTAACACATTACACCTTGCGGGGCAAGGCGCGTGAAAAAGGACAGAGATGGAAACATCTCTGTCCTTTTTTCTGTCGGCAAGTAAAACTGTCCTTTAGGGTGCAACCCTATTGCACGACGGCTTTTCTGTTTATTCGGTATCCAGGATACGTCGAAGCTCCTCCTCCAAAACCGCGGGGTTGGCACGACCTTCGGTTTTTGCCATGACCTGCCCCATGAGTGCCTTGATGGCATGGAGCTTTCCGCGGCGGTAATCGGTTACCGACCGCTCGTTGGCTTGGATGACTTCCCGAATGAGGGGAAGAAGACGCGCGGGATCGTTGATCTGCGCAAGACCTTCTTCTTTAACGGCACGGACGGGATCCAGATCGGCCTCGTACAGACGTTGAAGCAGCTTTC
>JAZSIP010000110.1:0-20415 GCA_045533915.1 Eubacteriales bacterium | reverse complement strand
CAATGCCTCCTCACTGCCGCCGTGCAGAATATGAAGAAAATTGCCATGTGCTGTGGGGATAACACCTCACTTTTTCTCGCGTTTTTTCTTCGTATTAACAAAAAACAAAGCCTATCTCGTGCTTGAGATAGACTTTGTCAGTGGTCTGAGGCGTTGCTTTTGCAACGCCTTTTTGCTATTTAAGCAGTATTTAATCAGTCTGCGTAAACGCTGACCTGCTTTTTGTCCTTTGTCTTCTGCTCGAACTTAACCTTGCCGTCGATCAAAGCAAACAAAGTGTCGTCCTTACCAATTCCGACATTGTTGCCGGGATGGATAGCCGTACCTCTCTGTCTTACGATGATGTTTCCAGCGAGAACTGCCTGTCCGTCAGCCTTCTTTACGCCAAGGCGCTTGGATTCGCTGTCACGGCCGTTCTTCGTAGAACCGACACCCTTTTTATGAGCAAAGAACTGCAAACTAAGCTTCAACATTATTCGTTCCTCCGTAATTTAATGTAATTTTGTACTTTAGACGTAATCTACGTCTTTGACTTCGACGTCGAGAAAATCGCAATATTCTTCGAGAAGGTCATTCAACTGATAATAATATGACAGAAAGATTCCCGAAACCGCATAGCGTTTGCGTTCGTCTTCCTCAAACTGAGGAAGCGCGGCTTTTGAGCGAACCATTATATGTGTAGCTCCCTCGTTTACCGTATACTCTACGTCGGAAGCATATGCGACCTCTATTGAGTTTACTATAAGCATCGTCATTGCGGAGAGCGCGGCACAAAGAACGTCATCGCCCGATTCACCGTATCCCGTATGACCCTGCTCCTCAAAGCCATAATAAATTCCGTTACTTCTGAAAAATACGATCTTCGTCATTTAAAGTCAACCTTCGATAGAAAGGATCTGAACCTTGGTGTAAGGCTGTCTGTGACCGATCTTCTTCTTCTCGTTCTTCTTGGACTTGTACTTGATTACATAAATCTTTTTGCCCTTGCCGTTAGCAATGACTTTTGCGGTGACCTTAGCACCTTCGACAGTGGGAGCGCCTACCTTGAAGTCTTCTCCTACCGATACTGCTTTGACACGATCAAATTCAACCGTATCGCCTTCGTTAACGTCGAGTTTCTCGATGAAAAGGATATCGCCCTCGTTAACCTTGTACTGCTTTCCGCCGGTTTCAATAATTGCGTACACGAAAAGCACCTCTCTTTCTTATAGACTCGCTAAGACGGGGGTGTCAAAAGACACACTTAAAAAGCCCGCTTTTATGCGGCATAATATTATACCACGCTTTATAGACGTTTGTCAAGTGTTTTTTGCAATTTTTTTAATTTATCTGAACAAAGTCATATCAGAAAACATTATTCCCGTTCTCATAATACTATAATGTTCGGTTATCGGGTCGGTCGACAAGATATTCAGCGTTTGTTTGAGACCTGTGATTATCATTTCGGGATTCAAAAACTCGTTTGTAGTCGCGCTGAGCACCGTTTTTATAGTTATAGCTTCACTGCTATCATCAAAATCAACGTCTGCCGATCTTATCAGCTTTGTAATATCGATCTCCTTTTCTCCCGCTTTAGTCTTTTTCACAAGATTGAGCGGAGAGGTCGAAAGTATCTTCTTTACATCATCTGCCATCGATCTGTCAGCGCCCGACGTATGTATCTCTATATAGTACGACGCCCATGCGATATCGTGAAAATCGGTAGTTGGAATATACGCGTCCGTTATACAAAGCTCCTCGGTAAGCTCGTTATTCAAACGTGTCATTATCTCCTCACAAGACATTTCCCTATCTATTCTGATATCGAGAAATTCGTATTCGCTCTGTGCTCCTACGCTCAAGGGAGTAGAAAAAACAAGCTTTGCGTGAGGATTAAATCCCTTTGTATACCACACGGGAATACACGCTCGATTTATAACACGCAACAGGGTTCTCTGAAGATCAAGGTGTGAGATGTACTGAAGCGTTCCAACCTTTTTGAACATCAATCGAACTGTGATAGGAGGTTGAATAACGGGAAGGCTTCTGAGCCTTTTTTTCTCGGTCAGTTTTTGGCTTTCGGACAGCATGAACGCTCACCTCCCAATCTGTTTGCCCCACAGCCGCTGCAATGCTCACGGCAATGAGGAGTCGTATTTTCGGCATATGCTCTATCGCGTTCGCGGCGCAAAAATTCCTTTGAAACACCGCAATCGATAATATCCCACGGAAGAACCTCGTCAAGTCCGAAAGCTCTGTTAGCGTAAAACGCGGGATCAAGACCGCTACGCTCGATGACCGATATCCATTTATCGTAATCGAAGCACTCGTCCCAAGAGTCGAAGCAGAATCCCTCGCGACACGCAAGTTCAAGCGCATCAGCAAGCTTTCTGTCGCCTCTCGCAAGGACTGCCTCTATTCTGCTCACCTTTGCGTCGTGGTGAGTATATTTGATCTTTCTGTCGGTTATCTTTGATCCGAGAAATTCTTGCTTTTGAGCAAGAGATTCGAGTGTATCCTGAGCTTCCCATTGAAATGGTGTAAAGGGCTTCGGAATAAAGCAGGAAACACTTATCGTTACCTGAGGCTTCTTTACTTTTTTACCGTAATGGACCATGTAATACTTTTGAATAACGTGAGAAGCAAGTTCGGCTATACCCGCGATATCGTCGTAAGTTTCGGTAGGAAGTCCCGACATAAAGTAAAGCTTGACCATACTCTTTCCCGCCTCAAAGGCAACGCCTACGGCTTTCATAAGATCCTCTTCACGAACGTTTTTGTTTATAACGTCGCGAAGTCTCTGTGTTCCTGCCTCGGGTGCAAACGTCAAGGAGGAAGAACGCACCGTCGCTATCTTATCCATAAGCTCCTTTGTAAAGCTATCAACTCTCAAAGACGGAAGTGATATACTTACCATATTATCGTCTGTCCATTCGAGAAGTGAATCAGTGAGCTTTTCGAGCTCGGTATAGTCGCTTATCGAAAGCGATGTGAGGGACATCTCCTCATATCCCGTAGATTCATAAAGACATTTTGCCTGTTCGTTCAGTACCTCGGGCGATTTTTCGCGCACAGGACGGTAGATGATACCCGCCTGACAGAAACGACAGCCTCGTATACAGCCTCTGAACACTTCAAGCATTATGCGGTCGTGCACCGTTTCAATATAAGGCATTACCACCTTATCGGGAAAATACGCTTTATCAAGGTCCTTGACAATACGCTTAATGATCTTTTTTGGAATATCGTCGTATATCGGAGTGTACGCTTTTATCGTACCGTCATCGTTATAAGTTACATCATACAGTGATGGTACGTAAATGCCTTCGATCGTTCTTGCCGCTTCGTGAAGATACTCTTTTTTTGTATATCTTCCCTCGTCTTTCATTTTTATGTAAAGACGGCAAAGCTCGGGGAGCATCTCCTCTCCCTCTCCGATATTGAAGAGATCGAAAAATGGTGCGACCGGCTCTGCGTTATAAGCGCAAGGTCCTCCGCCTATGATTATAGGCATATCATCGCCTCGGTCTGCGCTTCGCAGAGGTATTCCCGCAAGATCCATCATGTTCAATACGTTTGTATAGCTCATTTCATATTGAAGCGTAAAGCCTATCATATCGAAATCCGTGAGAGGATCTCCGCTCTCGCAAGCGGTAAGAGGGATATTATGTTCTCGCATTTTCTCCTGCATATCGATCCACGGATCATATACGCGCTCACACCATATATCCTCTTCTCTGTTGAGCACGCCGTAAAGTATACGCATTCCGAGATTTGACATTCCTATCTCATACGTATCGGGAAAGCAAAACGCGAAGCGGGCTTTGACCTTAGTTTTGTCCTTGATTATCTGTCCGTATTCTCCGCCCGAGTATCTTCCCGGCTTTGAAACCGATTTTAAAACTGTGCTTATTTGTTTATTCATGATCTATGCTTTCTGTTTCCTTATTTTTTGTTTTTTCTTTCGATAGCAGAACGCGAAAAATAATTTTTTCTTGGCAATCCCGCAATCGAAAATACCAATATAACGGCTATCCACAATGCTCTAAACACAAGCAAAGTATACTGATTAGCCCACTGTGCTTCGCCGAAAACATTGAGTATTACGGCAGTCAAAAATGCTACTATTCCGCAAATAAGGCTCATTACCTCAATATTTTTTCTTATGCGGCAAAGCTTTTTGCACCATATAACAGCTTCTGCAAGCTTTAAGCGAGAGGCTTTTACGATAAGTCCTGTGTCCTCTCTTCTTGTATTATGTTCTATCTGGTCTCTGTAGATATCCTTAGCTGTCTTATGTACGATACTAACAGGCGTTTTTCCGAATTTTCTCAAACGTTCGGTAAGCTTACTGCATATGAGAGGATCATACGTTTCCACCGCGCAGTAAACACCGTTCTCCGCAAGACGCTCTATTAGCATCTCGAACAGAGGTTCGACGTTGTATTGCACATTCACCTTCGCGCTCATTCTTCCGTCATAAGAAACGCAAAGAGTCGCTCTTTGAGAGCTTCCCTTATTGTCCTCCTCAAACTTGAAACCGTAACGTTCCATAAAAGTCTGATTGCCGACAATAAGCAAATGCTTTTTGTCAACTATTGACTCTATTCCGTTTTTAAACGCTCTCAGAACCGTAACGTCCTCGCACTTATACTTATCGGGAACGTTTTTGAATACGTCGGACATAGGTCCGCCGATCTTCGAATACAGGGCATCAAGACAACCCAAAATATTAAGAGCATTCTTTTGATCGTAAAATACTATGCCTACTTTATCGTTCTGACACGCGGAGAAAAGATGCCTGTCATTAAAAACGAGCACGTCGCTGTCGCCATATTTTTTGATCGATTCTCTTCCCGTTATCGCGCATCCTCTCTTTGAAAGACGAACGGTTGCTATATAAAGTACAAATTCCTCACACAACACGCAAGCCACAGGCATTGAGAACAGGAAGATCACCCATATCGCACAAAGCACCGCGGACATTTCTATGTCTAAAAACATACATCCCATTCCGACCAACACCGACAGTAAAAGTGCGGGAACGAAAAATCCTTTTAATATCGGATTATCTATCTTATGCTTTTCATGTACCGAATGGAAATAGCGCGTTGGAAATCTGACATCGGCAGGAATACGAACCTTTTGAGAGCTATCCATTCCGCCGCGATACATTTTATCCGCTATGGAATCTTTTTTATCGTCGCGCACCAAAGTATACGTTCTGCCATCCTCAACAGAATATAGTTTAAATATCATTTTCTCGCGGCAAAGCGCAAAATGATCCGATATTACCGCGCAAAGAACGGACAGCATAGCGATAAAATGGAAGCTTGAAGAAAAGCTGTCTGTCTTTGTTGCGAACAGCGATATATCATAAATACATACCGAAACAACAGACAAAGCCGCTACGGAATATCCATCGGGCCGCGACAAAGCAACATTCTTCAATCCGCGCAAAAGCTTTTTGACAGGAGCTATACACCCAACAAACAAAAATTGCAGACCAAACAGCAAATAAACTATCGGGTCCTTGGAATAATCGAATATTCCGACAAATTCTACGTCAAACAAAGGCAATATCTCGTATAACAATATCCCCAATGTGATAATAAAGCTTACTCCTATCGTTATCAAGGATCTATAAAATGCTTTATCGTATCTCTTTTTTATCTCTTCGTTTTGATTCCTTGAAAGATATTCCTCTCCGTCATAAACGTAAGACGTTGAAACATCAAGCGGCTCTGAGCCGAGATCGTCGTAATATTCCTCTATTCCCTCCTCGCCGATCGTTTGCTCAAGCTCATCCTTACAGCCGAGTTGAAGCAAAAGCTCAATAACGGAATGATCAAGCTCCTGTTTTGGCTCTTCATCTTTCGCTTTTTCGGCGATAGTCTCTGCCTGTTTTTCCTCATGGAGACGGATTATTTCCTCCGCAAAGCTTTCATCGGAAGCTTCTTCGTCTGTATTTATCTCGTTAAGATCAAGCGCCGTCATCTGAATCTCTGCTTCAAATGATTCGTCATCAAGAGTTAGTTCTTCGGGTTCTTCCTCGGGTTGTTCTTCGAGCTCTTCCTCGAGTTCTTCCTCGAGCTCTTCCTTGAGCTCTTCCTCGAGCTCTTCCGCGAGTTCTTCTACGAGCTCTTCCTCGGGTTCTTCTACGAGCTCTTCCTCGGGTTGTTCTTCGAGCTCTTCCTCAAGCTCTTCTTCGGGTTCTTCCTCGGGTTCTTCCTTGAGCGCTTCCTCGGGTTCTTCCTCGAGCGCTTCCTCGGGTTCTTCTACAATATTTAATGTTTCCTCAACCAATTCTCTCTCATGAGATTTTTGATTTTTTTTATCGTGCGAAGCATTTACCTCACGCAAAAAATCAGAATCCAAGGCATAATCGTCCTCTTCATTTTCCTCTGTTTCATTGAGCATCGACATTACGTTGAACTTTTCTCTGAGCGCGTTTTGAATATCGTCGTTTGAAATGTCGTTATCTATATTTGATACAACCTTCTCTTTTTCGGGGGGATTTGACGGAGCCTCTTCATAAGATATCTTGAGAAGCTTTATAATATCATCCGCGTTCTGTGAAGCTATATCGCTTGAAGTATTCTTTCTCTTATCTTCCATAAGCGCCCCTCCTTTTTATCAAAATTTATAAGCTCCTATGCTGTTTTGATATCTCCGCAAGTATCACTGCCGCCGCAGTCGACACGTTAAATGAATTCACGTGACCGTACATAGGAATAGAAACGATATAATCGGCATTTTCCTTGAGTATTCGCGAAACGCCCTCGCCCTCGCTACCGAGTATAAGTGCCACGGGGCACTTAAAATCAGTATCGTAATAAGCACTTCCGCCCGCTTCTGCGGCAAATATCCAAAGTCCGTTTTCTCTTAACGTTTCAACAGTCGAAGAAAGATTAGTTACCTTTGCGATAGCCAAATGCTCTATTGCTCCGCAAGAAGACTTCGTTACAACGGGAGTAAGACCGACCGCACGGCGTTTTGGAATTATAAGTCCGTGTGCGCCTACTCCTTCTGCGCAACGGATAAGTGCGCCGAGGTTATGCGGGTCTGTTATTCCGTCAGCTATTACGATAAACGGCTTTTCTCCGCGTTCCTTTGCTATATTAAGTATATCTTCGACCGTACAGTATTCCTTTTCTGCCGCCATTGCGATAATGCCTTGATGATTTGCGCCCGAACTTATCTTATCAAGCTTTGCCTTTTCGGCATCTATTATCGGTATTTTGCGAGATACAGCCTCTGCGACGAGCGCGACTATCGAGCCCTCTCGTTCTCCCTTTTGAACGAGTATCTTATCTACCGCTCTTCCCGATTTCAAAAGCTCACGCACCGCGTTTCTTCCTATTACCATTCCCTCTGTAGAGACTTCCTGTTCAAAAGAAGATTTAGGTTTTTTATTATCTCGATTATTCTTTTTATCACCGTATTTTTTATAATTCTTTTCCATACAGACCTCCGTTTGACACGTAGTATTCTTTTTTTAGCTATACCTATTCCACTATATTTAATTATAACATAAAAAAGCTTTTTTGTACATACCTTTCTAATAAACAATATTATATTTTTTTACTTTAAGCCTTAGGAGAAGTTATGGAAAATCAAAAATCCTTCAGGATCCGTGTGCTTTTAATATTTCTTGCGTTCGTTATTATATTTTCGTTCTCTGTTTTTTGTTTTATATGCTTCGCAAACAAAGATCTTTTAGCAACAAGCACACTCGAAGAAAATCACCAAAATATTGCCGCAAATGAGCTTCCCGTTGTTATAATAGATGCGGGACACGGCGGAGAGGACGGCGGAACTATAGGTGTAAACGGAGCATATGAAAAGGATATAAATTTAAGCATAGCAAAAAAGCTTGATACTTTTTTGAGAGCGTCAGGAATAAAAACCGTTATGACGAGAAACGAGGACATTCTGCTCTATGACAGAAACACAAACTATGTGGGCAGAAAAAAGATGCTTGATCTTGCGGCAAGACTGAAAATATCCGAAGAATATGAAAACGCGATCTTTGTAAGTATTCATATGAACGCTTTTCCCGAAGCTAAATACAAAGGACTTCAAGTCTATTATTCGCCAAACGCTCCTCTATCCGAGGATCTTGCGCAAAGGATACAAGCGATGACAAAGGAAGCCTTAATGCAAGAAAACACACGAAAAACAAAAGCCTCGGACGGTAAGATATTTTTGCTTGACAGAATGAAAAATCCTTCTGTTCTTATAGAATGCGGCTTTCTTTCAAACCCTGAGGAATGTGAAAAGCTCTGCGACGAGATCTATCAAAACGAGCTTGCGGCGGTCATATCCTGTGCCATTTTGGAACATATCAAAGAAATTGATTCTCGGTATTGATTTTTCGGCTGTATTACTGTATAATATAAGTGACGTTTAACGTATAAGGAGTCTTTTTATGAAAGGTACGAAAACTGTTTATATATGCTCTGAATGTGGCTACGAAAGCGCAAAATGGCTCGGAAAATGTCCAAGATGCAATTCATGGAACACTATGGTCGAGGACGTAGTCGAAAGTGCGCCGCAAAGTATATCGGCACAGAAGCGCACGTCTGTTCTCCGCGCAGGAGAAAACCACGCGTCTCCCTTTTCGGAGCTTGAAACACCAGATTATATAAGAACCGACACGGGACTATCAGAACTTGACAGAGTTCTTGGAGGCGGTCTTGTTAAGGGATCGGTCGTTTTGATTTCCGGTGAACCCGGCATAGGAAAATCAACTCTTCTGCTTCAAATATGCGATACACTCGGCAAAAGCAGATCTGTGCTTTACGTTTCGGGCGAGGAATCGAGAGGTCAGCTAAAGCTTCGCGCCAACCGTCTCAAAGTAAACGGAAACAATCTCTATATTCTTACTGAGACAAACATAGAACGTATACTTGAAGAAGCAAAGACCATAAAGCCCGATGTGATCATAGCCGACTCGGTTCAGACGATGTATTCAGATCATATCGCCTCCGCGCCGGGAAGCATAACAAATGTAAAAGAAGTCGCAATGGCGTTTATCTCAAAAGCAAAAGCCGAGGGAATATCCGTCATTCTCGTCGGACACGTCAACAAGGAGGGCGGTATAGCAGGACCTAAGGTGCTTGAACATATGGTTGACGCCGTTCTTAATTTTGAAGGCGACAGACGGCAGAGCTACCGCATTATAAGAGCGAACAAAAACCGTTATGGTTCTACTAATGAGATAGGCGTGTTTGAAATGACAGACTCGGGACTTCGGGAAGTTCCCAACCCCTCCGAAATGCTTCTTGCGGACCGCCCGACAGATACGTCGGGTAACTGCGCGATATGCACGATGGAGGGTACGCGTCCTCTCGTTGCCGAAATACAGGCGCTTGTTACTCAAACCGTATTCCCTGCACCGAGACGCACCTCCAACGGAATAGATTACAACCGCGTATGCCTTATCCTTGCAGTTCTCGAAAAGCGTCTCGGACTTAGATTCTCCTCTCACGACGTCTATCTTAACGTCATAGGCGGTATGGACATAGACGAGCCCGCATCAGATCTCGGTGTTGCCCTCGCTCTTATATCCTCTCTTACCGACAGCGTTATACCCGATGATCTCATCGCTATCGGTGAGCTTGGTCTTTCGGGAGAATGCCGTGGTGTCGCAAATATTGAGCAACGCGTCAGAGAGGCGGCAAGGCTTGGATTTACAAGAGCGGTTATCCCTCATCACAATATTCAAAGTTGTTCTGAAATAAACGGCATAAAATTAATTCCCGCTAAGAACGTATACGACATACTGAGACTTATACGTTCTTCAGAAAAAAAGGAAACAAAAGAATAAAAAACAGCGGATACGATCGTTTGATCGTATCCGCTTGTTTTACATATTATTTGTTTTTAAGCTCTGCAAGTATCTGCTTGAGAAGATCCTCAGTAGTGGGATTAGCCTCTCTTTCAAGTCTTGCCTTTTCTGCAGCTGCTTCATCAGTAAGCTTCTTCTTATTTTCAAAATAAGCTGCAACTGCTTCTTTATCCTTCTTGTTGATGCCGTTTGCCTTAAGCTCCTTCTTCTGCTCACTTGTAAGCTTTCTGCTTACGAGCTTTGCGTTGAGTTCCTTACGTTCTTCTCTGAGCTTGTTAAAGATCTTAACGATCGTAAAGAGCACGAGCGCGATAAGGAAGAAATTGATTATCGCATTGATAAACGAGCCCCAATCTATGTAAATAGATTTAGCAAGGTCGATCTCGTTCGTAGGATTTCCTGCGGCATCGGGAACATATGCGGGCTTGAGCATTGTGAACAGCTCCGCGAGAGTGTCCTTGCCGAAGATAATAGCGAGAAGCCAGTTGATTATAGGCTTGAGAATGAAGTTGCTCAGTCCGTTGACTATTGCGGTAAAGGAACTACCGACGATAACACCGACTGCCATATCAACTACGTTTCCGCGAGTAATGAATTTTTTGAATTCCGTGAAAAACTTTTTCATTTTTTACTCCTTTGTTGTTTTTGGCTTTATTTCGTCGAATTTTGACATATACATTATATAATTTTTTTCTTTTCTTGTCAATACCCTTTTTTATTTCGAAACAGCCATAAAACAGCTCTGCTCGATCTCCTTTGTGCACTCCTTGAACGTCTCGAGCAATGCAGCTGAAAAGCTTTGCGCACGTTTTTTATCGACCTTCAGTACTCGTCTGTCATAGGACAAAAGTCCGTTCGTCTCATCTTCAACGTCGGAGACCTGCGTATATACAGCCGCGCAAAGACCTTGCTTTATTGCGGGAACTATCTCGTCTCGGTAAAGTCCGTCAAGCGCGTTTTCGAAATCGATGCGTTCCTTGAAGAATCGGTATCCGTAGGTTTTATAAAGGTTATAAACGTGTCCATCGGGCTTATACGAATATCCTCCGAATTCCGAAAGCACAACGGGACGTTTGCTCTTTTTCGGCATCTTTACAGGCTTAAAATACACGTGAAGGCTCTCGACGTCGCTCTTCTTTCGATTGAACCAGCCTGATGTAGAATCTATGAATCTTGTTGTATCAAGCTCCCTTAACCTATCATACATCTCATCGGCGCAAAACTGTCCCCAGCCCTCGTTAAAGATAGTCCAATAGCAGATACACGGGTGATTTTTAAGTTCTGAAACAGTCGATATCATACCGTCGACAAAGGCTTTCCTTGTTTCTTTATCGCGGTGCAAGAGCTTATCGGGAAACCTCTTCAAGCCAACAGTTGGAAGTGCCGTATCTCTTAAAAATGAGTATGAGCCGTTATTTATCATATCCTGAAAAACTATCATTCCGAGCCTGTCGCAATCGTAATAAAACTGCTCGGGCTCTATCTTTATATGCTTTCTGAGCATATTAAAGCCTAATGCTTTCATTTGCAGAATATCGTTTTCATAACATTCGGGGGTTGCGGGGGTAAATATTCCGTCACTGTAATATCCTTGATCCAAAAGTCCGTGAAAAAAGTACGGCTCACCGTTAAGACAAAGACGAGGTATTCCCTTTACCGTTTTAATTGAAAGTGTACGGAACGCGAAATAAGACGCAACCGTGTCCTCTCCCGACATTACTGTAAAATAATACAAATACGGATCTTCAGGTGACCACAAATGCGGATCTTGTATCTCTATATAAGCTTTTCTGTTCGAAAGAGCCGCTTCAAGTGTGCCGCTTTCGGTCTGAATCGTTACTTTTCCATCATCAACGCCCAAAGCCGTGATAATTACTCGGTTATTGTCGGTTTTTATATCAAGTGATTCAATATACCGCATCGGAACGCTTTCGATCCACACAGTCTGCCATATGCCCGTAACAGAAGTATACCACATTCCTCCGCGCTTTTCACTTTGCTTTCCGTAAGGAAGTGTACGCGTATCCTTTTCGTTAGTTACTGTCACACAAAGCTCATTCTCGTTTTTGATATATTCGGTTATATCAAAAGAAAAAGCTTCATATCCTCCGCGGTGTGTTCCAAGAAAAACGTTGTTTAACGTGACCTCCGCTATTTGATCGACCGCGCCGAAATGCAATATCACTCTACCCTTTATGAAATCGTTTGGAAGTGTAAAGCTTTTTTTATACACGATGCGAGGATCTTTTCCCATACCGCGATGAACGCCTGAGAGCAGAGACTCTGGCGGAAACGGTACTGTTATCGTTTCGGTCGCTCCCGTACTATCCGAAAACGACCATTCACCGTTAAGGCAAAAAAATGAAGCTCTTCTCATTTGCGGACGAGGATAAACGTTCCACGGCTGTCCTGTAAGCGCTTCTCCTTGCGGAGTATAAAGGTCTATGCACTCTTTATTTTTCATTTTTTTCCTCCGTGCGTTTCATTATAAAAAACACAAAAGCAAGAAATGCCGCCAAAATTACCGTCACCAAAAGCGCGGCAAGGAAAATATTCTGATTCGGCACAAAGGAAAGCGTTCCGTCGTCCCCCACGATCTGTTCCGCGTTTTTGAGAACTGCCGCGCCGATCGCAGGACCTATTATACCTGGGATAAGCACCTGTGCGACAATACGCAAGCCTTGGAACATTCCCGCTCTGTTTTCGGGAGTATGATCGCGTATGACCGCGCCGAAAACTGCCATTCCCGAAAGATATCCGCACATCATAAGGAGCGATCCTATAAACACGAGCGCTTTTGCGCGGAAGAAGAACAGTATCACAAATCCCGCCGCAAGTAACAAAACGGTTGGGACTACAGCCTTTTTAAACCGTATGCGGTCATATACTCTTCCCCATATAGCCGTAAAGATCGCCGCGAGTATTATTGCGGGTGCCATTACGAGCACATAATCGTCCATTTTCAGTGAAACCGTATAGTAAAGTATAAGATATGGCATAAATATCTGAATGGCTATACCGAACACCGCAAAAGCCGAAAGGAAGAGATATAAAAGAGGATTTTTTCTCACAACTGACGGACGGAAGCCGTAAAAGATATTTGCAAAATAGCTTTTATTATTCTCTATGCTTATTTGAACGTCCTTGATAAGAAAGATACCAGCGATACCGATAACTATAACGGCAATACCGATGATCAAAAATATCGTTGTCCAGCTCTCCGCCTTTGAGAGATCAAACGACATAAATCCGCCAAACACGGCAAGTATCGCTACAAGGGGCATCATTGCGTTTATTCCCTCTGCCGCGCCTCTGTTGCTTTGGTCGGCAGAATCGGTCAGCCACGCATTAAAGCAAGCATCGTTTGCCGACGAGCCGAAAAATGTCATTACGCAGTCCATAACGATAACAAGCGTCACGCAAAGAGCAGATACCGACGTTGCCATCGGAAACATAGCGCCTATGATATCTGTACGTATAAGCGCAAACGCAAGGATCGATATTCCCCAAAGTATGTATCCGCCGCAAATGAAAGCCTTTCTCTTTCCGACCTTATCCGAAAGCGCACCGATAAGCAAGGTCGTAAGAGTTGCCGAGACCGCGCTTGCCGACACCATAAATGATATCTCTGACGCCGATGCGTTGAACATTTTGTATATAAACACGTTGAAATACATATTTTCAACCACCCACGCTATCTGACCGACAAGACTGAATATCACAAGTGTCAAAAAGAATTTTTTACCCGATGTATTTTTCATGAGATATTACCTCTATGTTATTATAAAATCTTGGAAAGCTCTTCTATGCCTTCCTTATTAGTCGCCCAGCTTGTAGCAAAACGAACGACCGAGCGGTCGTTTGGAAGTGCCTCCCAAAAGCTGAATTCGACCTTATTGGACAGTTCTCTCATTTTTTCGTTATCGAGGATAACAAACTGTTGATTCGTAGGAGATTCGAGAAAAAATTCATATCCTTTTTCCTCTAACACCTTTACAAGCTCTTTTGACATATCTATCGCGTGGCGGCTTATACGGAAAAACAGATCATCTGTAAAGAGAGCGTCAAACTGTATGCCGTTAAGTCTTCCCTTTGCCAAAAGCGCGCCGTGTCTCTTTATCAGGGTTACAAATCTTGCGGGTACTCTCACACCCGAAAATACAAGCGCCTCTCCGCAAAGCGCGCCTACCTTTGTTCCTCCTATGTAGAAAACATCACAAAGCTTTGCTATGTCGCAAAGCGTCAGATCGGCACTGTCACTCATAAGTCCATAGCCAAGTCTTGCTCCGTCCATATACAACGAAATTTTATATTCTCGGCAGATACGCGATATATCTTTAAGTTCATTTTTTGTATAGAGCGTACCGTATTCGGTAGGGTAAGAAATATAGACCATTCCAGGAGCTATCATATGCTCGTTATTAGAGTCGGCAAAAAAGTCTGACAAATATGCTTCAAGCTCACTTGGATCTATCTTTCCTACGTGTGACGGAAGAGCCATTACCTTATGACCCGTATATTCGATAGCGCCTGCCTCGTGAGTGTTTATATGTCCAGACACAGCCGCGACAACACCCTCGCAATCACCAAGAAGTGTTGCGATCGCAATTTGATTGGTTTGAGTTCCGCCCGTCAGAAAATAGATATCTGCTTCGGGAGTACCGCAAGCGGTCTTTATTTTTTCTTTTGCTCTCAACGTATAAATATCTGTACCGTATCCCGTGAGCTGCTCCATATTTGTTTTGACCAAAAGATCAAGAACGTCGGGATGAGCTCCCTCTACGTAATCACTTGCAAATGAAAGCATGGTACATTCCTCTTTTCTTTATTTTTATATCTTTGTCTTTCCCAAAATTATGTTCTTATAATCCTCGAGATTACGGCGAAGAAGCGCGGGAGTATCAAGTCCGTACGGACACTGTGAAGCGCACTTATTACAGCCGATACAATTATCTATCCTCAACATCTTTTCCTGCCATTCGGGTGTCAGCCAATTTGCCGATGGGCTTCTGCGTATGAGCTGAGACATACGCGCACTGTTATTGATCTCGATACCCGCAGGACAAGGCATACAGTATCCGCATCCTCGGCAGAAATCTCCGAGAAGCTCTTTTCTGTCCTTTTCAATTATGAGTCTCATTTCTTCATTCATTTCTGGTGTGGCTTTAATATAGGAAATGAACTCATCAAGCTCATTCTCTCGCTGTATTCCCCATATCGGCAGCACGTTTTCATATTGCGAAATATAAGCATACGCCGCGGCGGAATTCGTAATAAGTCCTCCCGACAAAGCTTTCATAGCAATAAATCCAACGTTATGCTCCTTACAAAGTTCTACAAGCTCGATCTCCTTATCGGTCGCAAGATAGCAAAACGGAAATTGAAGTGTTTCGTACAGTCCAGACGTTACGGCTTCCTTTGCGACATTCAAGCGGTGATTCGTCAATCCGATATGAAGTATCTTTCCCTGCTTCTTTGCTTCAAGTAATGTTTCGTACACGCCTGTTCCGTCATTGGGCTTTGGGCAAAATGCGGGATTGTGTACCTGATATATATCTATATGATCTGTTTTTAAATTCTCAAGACTTGCTTCGAGATCTCTTTTTACTCCATCGGGCGTTACAGACATAGTTTTTGAGGCAATAGTTATTTTATCACGCATATCTGAAAAAGCAAGTCCTATCTTTCGCTCACTGTCTGAATATGCTCTTGCGGTATCAAAAAAAGTAAAGCCCGCCTCATAAGCTCTGCGAAGAAGCTTTATTGCGTATTCGTCAGAGACTCTTTGTATAGGCAATGCGCCAAATGCGTTTTGTATAGACTCTATTCCCGTTTTTCCAAGTACGATCTTTTTCATATTTTTCTCCTCAAGCTTTAATACTTTAATTATACACTTAAATATAGATTTTTTCAAGTTTTTTTATAAAAAGCATTTTAAATTGCAAATTAAGTCAAATATTATTTAAATTAGGCTTAAATTTGCACTTGAAAAATTTTGTATTTGCGTTTATAATATAAGTGTTATAAAAAATAAGGACGGTTTATTATGAAAACGATAATCAACGACAAGTTTATGTTAAACAATAAAACGGCTGTCGATCTTTATGAAAATTTTGCTAAAGATATGCCGATCATTGACTACCACTGTCATCTTGATCCCAAAATGATCGCCCTAGATCACCGCTTTTCTGACGTGGGTGAGCTTATGCTCGGTGGTGACCATTATAAGTGGAGAGCTATGCGCTCCTTTGGAATTGAAGAAAAATATATGACGGGAGATGCTTCGGGCAGAGAAAAATTCCGCGCGTTTGCAAAAATGATCCCCTTTGCTATTGGAAATCCTCTCTATCATTGGACACATCTCGAGCTTAAGCGTTATTTCGATATCGACGAGCCTTTGACAGAGGAAAGCGCAGACCGCATTTTCGACCGTTGTAATGAACTTCTTGCTTCAGACGGATACACGGCACGCGGACTTATCGAAAGATCGGGCGTTGAGGTCATCTGCACGACAGACGATCCCGCTGATTCTCTCGAATGGCACAAGATGATACGCGAAAGCGGCTTCTCTACGAAGGTGCTTCCCACGTTCCGTCCCGACAAGGCGGTAGCTATTCAGAAGGATACATTTCTTCCCTATATCGAATCCATTGGTGTAAAGAGTTACGACGAGCTTAAAGCATGGCTTTTGAGCCGCATCGATTTCTTCCACGAAAACGGTTGCCGTATTGCCGATCACGGTCTTGATTTTATGCCTTATGCCGAGGGTGATGCGGCGGCTGTGTTTGCTGACGTTCTCAGCGGCAAAAAGCCGTCTGACAAGGAAATGCAGGCTTACATGACCGATCTTATAATTTTCTGCGGCAAGGAATACGCAAAGCGCGGTTGGTGTATGCAGATACACGTTGGCGCGACGAGAAACAACAACACCGCTATGTACCGCGCGATCGGTGCGGACACGGGCTACGATGCTATCGGTGACAGTCAGCTTGCGGTCCAGCTCTCAAAGATAATGGACGCTATGGAGCTTGAAGATCTTCTTCCCAAAACGATACTCTATTCGCTCAATCCGAACGACACCTATACGTTAGCAACCCTTATGGGCGCGTTCCAGAAAGCTCCCTTTAAATCAAAGATACAGCTTGGCTCGGGTTGGTGGTTCAACGATCAGCGCGACGGTATGGAAGCGCAGCTCCGCGCGTACGGAAATCTTGGAGTGTTGGGCGGATTCGTTGGAATGCTGACCGACTCGCGCAGCTTTATATCCTATCCAAGACACGAATATTTCCGCAGAATACTCTGTAATCTTATCGGCACATGGGTGGAAAACGGTGAATATCCAGATGACCGTGAAGCCCTTGGCAAGATAATCCGCGGTATCTGCTACGAAAACGCAAAGGAATATTTTAAATTTTAATATAAAAATACCGCCGAGAGTGACCGAACAGTTGCTCTCGGCGGTGTTTGTTATCATTTTCTATGCAAAAAATGAGAGTCTAATCATAAAATGAGATATTGTTATTTTCATTTATTACTGCTATAATATAACCGTAAGCTTACGAAAAACAAAAAGGAGATAAATTTTATGAACTCAACTGTGTTTTCCGAAAATATGAAAAAATTCAGATTGGCAAAGAAATACACACAGGAAGACGTTGCGCAAAAGCTTTGTGTAAGTGCGCAAGCTGTATCTCGTTGGGAATGCGGAAATACTTTGCCTGATGTACTGCTTCTTCCCGAAATTGCTGAACTTTACGGCGTGATGGTAGATGACCTTTTCAAAAAACAGTCTGTGGCTTACGACAATTACGCTCAAAGATTGTCTGCACTCTATGAAATCAGCGAAGACCCCGAGGATTTTTTGAGATGCCGTCTTGAATATCAGAAACTTATGAAAACAAGAGAGTTGTCGATGTATGACAAGTGGGATTATGCATGGCTTCACAAAGCCATGATGTACTTTTGCAAAGATGAAGCTCTCAAATGGTTTGACGAGGTTTTAAACAATGAAACAGACAAAAATTCGTTGCCTTACAGAAGAGCGGCGTCAATGAAAATGGATATGCTGTTTTCTTTTGGAAAGGGAGAAGAAATTATTGCCGAGCGTCAGCGAAAAATGGACGAAGCAGGCGGTAACCTTGACGTGCGAGAATGGATCTTACTAAGCGACGCATATCTGTTTAATAAACAATATGAAAAGGCACTTGCCGTTTGTGACGAGGCTTTAGAAAAACACCCTGACTATTGGGAATTATACACAAGTAAGGGTTATCTTTACTATGCCTTGGGAAAATATGAAGAGGCACTTGTATGGCTCGAAAAAGCAGGAAAAATCGGAACATATTTCTGTGATGAAAAATACACCATCGCCTTGTGCTATAGAAAGCTTGAAAAGTTTAAGGAAGCTTATCAAGTATATTTGGAAATTGCGGATATTCACCGCAAAAACGGATATGACGTAGAAGCTGAACAGGCATTGGGATATGCAAAGGAGATAGAAGATAAAATAAAGTAATAGTTTTGATACAAAGAATGGGGCTGAGTCATTAACTTAGTCCAAAAAGAAGAAAAAGCGGATGTTCTTTACCGAAAGGTATTGAGCAACCGCTTGCTTTATTGTATAATTAAATTGCAACAAATAACACACAAGAAAGCGAGATAATTATACAACAATGAGAAGCATCTGTCAAGTGGTATTACCGTTAGATTTAGAAATAAAAATTTCAGAAGAGGATCCCGTAAGAAAGCTTGTTGAAATATGCGACGGATTGAATTATAAAAAACTGTATAGCGAATATTTAAGAAGCTGGAGAAAGATTGATCCTGCCGTATTATTCGAGATAGTGGTACTCGCGTATATGCACGGCAAGTATTCAAGCAGAGAGATAGAAGATTTATGCCGTAACGACATAAGATTTATGTGGCTTCTTGGAGGAGAGGCTGCTCCCGATCACGCAACAATAGCTCGTTTTCAAAACGAAAGACTTGTACCTGTAGTAGAAGACCTATTCTACCAATTGGCAAACAAACTAATAGAGCTTGGTGAGATTTCGTACAACAACGTTTTTGTAGACGGAACGAAGATAGAAGCAAATGCAAACAGATATACTTTTGTATGGGCTAACGCAGTAAAGAGCAACCGAAGAAAGCTGAATATTCGTCTTGAAAAAGAGTTGCCTTTACTTGCTAAAAAGTATGGAATAGATGAAAGCTGTAGCCTTGAAGAGGTTCTTTGCGTTATGGAATCTTACGCAAATATGTATGGAATACAGTTTGTATATGGTTCGGGAAGAAGAAAGACAGCGCTTCAAAGAGATTACGACAAGCTTAAAGAATACAAGGCAAAGCTTGATGCATATGAAGAAAGCCTTGGAATATGTGGAAAAAGGAAAAGCTTTTCCAAAACAGATACAGACGCAACCTTTATGCGTACAAAAGATGATCATATGCAGAACGGACAGTTAAAGCCTTGTTACAATGTCCAGATATGTGTTGAAAGCGAATATATTACCGGACTCGGACTTTTTCCGAACCCTGCAGATACAATGACGTTAATACCGTTTTTAAAAAGAGTACAAAACGGATGTGGAAGAAAGATACAAAGCGTTACTGCCGATGCGGGATATGCAAGTGAAGAAAACTACACGTATCTTGAAGAAAACGGACAAGAAGCATACATAAAGCCTACGGATTACGAGGTGAGAAAAACCAAGCGTTTTAAAGAAAATATATACCGAGTAGAAAATCTGTTATACGACGAAGAAAAAGACACTTTCACTTGCCCTAACGAAAAAAGGTTATTCTGTGTAGGAGAAAGCTACGAAAAAACCGAAAGCGGTTACGTAACAACTAAAAAGAATTACGTTTGTGAAGGTTGCGAGGGATGCTCGCACAGAGAGAAATGCTACAAAGCCAAGGATGGAGCAAGGCAAATAAGCGTATCTCAGACCATGAGGCGTTTGAAACGGGAAGCAACTGAGAGGATAAATACAGAGCGCGGAATTATTCTTAGACAAAACCGTTCTATACAGGTAGAAGGAGCGTTTGGAGTATTGAAAGAAGATTTTGGATTTCGTCGTTTTTTGACACGCGGAAAAGTGAAGACGGAAACACAGTTTTTCATACTTGCAATAGCATTTAACGTGCAAAAACTTTGGAACCGAGAAAAATTCGAGCGTTTTAATATGTTTTTATTCAACGAAAACGCTTCTTAGCTCTATTAGAAAACTCAACAAACAAAAGGCGAGGATGGCAATTCAGACCACCCTCTGCCGTGTTATGCAATTTTTAAATGTCTTTCAGCGGTTTTGTGTAGTTCGACACGCAAAGACCGCTTTTTTCTTTGAAAAAAAGGACTGCCGCAAACAATTTTTCTCATTTGCGACAGCCTCATACAGGCGTCGGTAAAATCGGCATAAGTAAAAGCGGTGACGCCTGTTGCTTCGGGTCGCGAGCGAAGATTTCTCCACAAAATCCGTTTGCAAAATTTAAGCTTTCGTATATTGCTATAAATCTCCGTTCGCTCCCACTCGACGACACTAACCGTAGTAAAAACGAGAAAGTCGGATCGTAGCCATGTCGTT
>JAZSIP010000075.1:0-32303 GCA_045533915.1 Eubacteriales bacterium | reverse complement strand
ATCGATGAGATAAAGTAATGAATAGAAGACGCAACAAAGTGTGTTTTGCGTAGCAAATTCGCGGGACGCAACCGCGAATCACTTTGTTGACGGAGGTGGCGAGTTAAAAACTCGCCACCGACAAACCGCAATTTGTTTGTATCAATCGATATTTGCGTGTGTACGGATATACTTCAGGACGAGCTTATACGCTTCTGCCGTAAGGTGATGACCGTCTCCGACCTGATATTCGATACAGAGGCGTCCTCGGCTGTCGGTCAAAGGCTCTGCGACGTTGAGATAAGAAATTCCGTACTCATTTGCAAGCTCACGCGTCCACGAATTTATCGTCGCGATATAAGAATTGAGCGTGTCTACGTCAACTGTATATCGGCTCATATCCATATTTTCGGCAACGGGAAAGGCTGATGCTAAGAATATCTCGGTAGAGGGAGAGCTTTTCTTTATTTCATCGATAAGGAGGCGGTAGCAGGTCTTGAAATGCTCCGCTCCTTTTTTTATATTTCCCACAGCGCCGTTGAGCCCGAAGCAAAGAAACATTCGCTTCGGCTTTTTCCTTGCAGCCGCTTCGCCGACAGTCATAAGCTCGTTCGTTTCGGGATAAACTATCCTAAGCTCCTTTATCGTTATATCGAGCTTTGCCGTGCAGCTCTTCGTTCCCCAGACCTGTAGCGTGTTAGTGCCGTCCGAAAGTACGCCTCGGCTTTTTAAGTGATAGGTAGTGGATTCTCCGAAAAAAATAAAACTGTCGATATATTCTTGCCCCATATCAACGCCTTCGGGAACTCCTATCGCCTCAACGGACGAGAGTGTATCCAAGGGGTGCTTTACGCTTTCCGTACAAGAGAAAAGAGAAAGCGCGAATATAAGGGGAAGAAATATCGACAGTTTTTTTGATATCATAACGGCAGCCTCCGAAATATTCGGAATATCAACCGTTATTTTTTTGCTTTTTTGAATTTGTTTTCATAATCGCTGTGAGCGTTTTTGATCTTACGGAAGCGAGAGACCAAAAGTCCGATAATGAGCGCGCAGACGGCATAAGCTATGGCGTAAAGGAAGATACCTATTAATACCTGTGTTCCTACCATACCCATATAAAGCAGGAAGCAAAGGTAAAATCCGATAGCCGTGATGGCAAAATGCGCGAACAATCTGAACGCAAACGAAAGACTTTTTATGCGCATAATGATGTTTGCCATGGCGAATATCAACGCGTATATGAAGAACAGAAAGGTCTGCCCTAAGGAATAAAGTCCCTCCGCCTTATCCATCGACAAAACGAAGATAGCTATAAGCGAAAAGATAACGCAAAATATCACGCAAGCCTCGGTCAGCGATTTTTTTATGATTTTCCAAAGATTCATTGGTTGATAGATTCCTTTCGGTATTGTTTCCAAAAAAGGTTTTTAATATACGGGATTTTTTAAAGTGTCTTTACAAACGCTTCTATTCTTTCAAGAGCCTGTGTTATATGCTCGATAGAGTACGCGTAAGAGATACGCGCAAAGCCCTCGCCGCCCTTTCCGAACGCTTCACCTGGGATTATTGCGCACTTCTTTTCGTAAAGGAGACGGTTGCAGAATTCTTCTCCCGAAAGACCGAATTTTCCGATGTTTGGGAAGATATAGAACGCTCCCTCGGGCTCAAATGAATCGATTCCGATGTCTTTGAGGCCCTTGTATATATAACGGCGGCGTCGGTTGTACTCGTCCACCATCATCTTTATATCACCGTCTCCGTTGCGGAGAGCCTCGACGGCGGCGAACTGCGCGGTCGTGGGTGAGGACATTATCGCGTATTGATGTATCTTGAGCATCTGCTCGGTAAGCTCACTCGGAGCGCAGAGATATCCGAGACGCCAACCCGTCATAGCGTAAGATTTTGAAAATCCGCTGACGATGATAGTGCGTTCCTTCATACCCTCAAGAGACGCAAACGAGACGTGCTTTTTGCCGCAATACGTCATTTCCGCGTATATCTCGTCGGAGAGGACCAAGATGTTCGTGTCGCGTAAAACCTCTGCGATAGCCTCAAGATCCTCCTTTGTCATTATAGCGCCCGTAGGGTTGTTGGGGTAGGGGAGAACGAGCATTTTCGTCCTCGGAGTTATAGCGGCTTTGAGTGCCTCGGGCGTGAGCTTGAAGCGGTCCTTTGCCATTGTTTCGAGTATTATGGTATTAGCTCCTGTCATTCTTGCCAAAGGCTCGTAGCAGACGAAGGACGGAGTGGGAACGATTATCTCGTCGCCCGGCTCAAGCACGGCGCGGAGCGCTATGTCAATAGCTTCGCTTCCGCCGACGGTAACGATTATCTCGGTCTCGGGGTCGTAGCTAAGACCGAAGCGGCGGTTTAAATAAGTATCTATTTCCTGACGTAATTCAAGCGTACCTGCGTTTGAGGTGTAATAGGTCTTGCCTTTTTCGAGGCTTTCTATACCAGCCTCGCGGATATGCCATGGAGTTACGAAATCGGGCTGACCGATCGTAAGACCGACAACGTCGGTCATTCCGTCAAGAAGATCAAAATACTTTCTAATTCCCGATTTTGGCGTTGCGACTATGGTTTTGGAAAGTAGTTTTGAATAGTCCATCAGTTACAGTTGCTCCTTTCGTCTATCGCGTGCTTACTGAAAAGAACGCCCGTATCCTTGTATTTGTGAAGAACGAAGTGAGTTGCGGTAGAGATCACAGAATCAATGGGCGCAAGTTTCTGCGAAACGAAGAAAGCGACTTCTTTCATTGTTTTGCCCTCGATAATTACCGAAAGGTCATACGCTCCCGACATAAGATAAACCGATTTAACCTCGGGGAAGTTATATATCTTTTCGGCAACGCGGTCAAAGCCTCGGTCTGCCTGAGGAGTAAGCTTTACGTCGATCATCGCGGTAACAGATTCCGCGTTGGTACGTTCCCAGTTTACAGTAGTCTTGTAGGCGAGTATTATGCCCTCGTCCTCCATTTTCTTTATTTCGGCGCGAACTGTGGCGGCGTCAGAGCCTATCATAGTAGCTATCTGTTCATCGGACAGACGAGCGTCTCTTTCAATGAGCTTCAAGATTTCGGTGTTCATAGTTTTGTTCCTTTCTGGGTGTTTTGTTGTTTTTTATTTGTAAATTTACAATTTTAAAAGCAATATGGGGCGTAATTTCGTTGAATAGAAAGAATAACTTTATTTACCCAAAGAAAGTGCGGTCGGTAGCTTTATGCTGTCCGACCACTTTCTTCATTAGAAAAAGGCAGACAAGTTTAAGGTTTCCAAAAGGTTATTTATAAAGAACCCCTGTTTTGCTTTTTCTTTGGTTACTTTCTTTTTCGCGAAAAAGAAAGTAACACGCGTCTCCCATCAAGAACGTGTTACCGTCTTGACTATATTTTCGTAGGAGAGCCCGTATTTATCGGCGATATCTCGCGCGTAGCTCTTTCCGTCGGGCTTTGCGCGAACTATCTTAAAGGAGCGTTTGCCCTCTTCGATCCCCGCGACGAGCGTATCTATTTTCGCTCCGCCAACGTCCTGTGTACGAGCGTTGATAGCGTCTATCTCGGCTGCAAGCTCATGCAAGTGCGTTGAGAAGAGACAACGGCAGCCGACACGTGAGAATGAGGCAAGTACCTCCGCAGCGATATAGGACGCTTCGTAAGCGCCCGTTGACGAAAGTGATTCGTCAAGCAAAACAAGGCTCTTGTCGCTGACCTCCGCGAAGATATCGCGCAAACGCGCGCATTCCTCGCCGAGACGCCCCTTGTCTATCGTATCGTCAGCGCCTGTGGGGAAGTGAGTAAAGATTCCGTCAGCAATAGAAACGGTAGCTTCTTTTGCGGGGAAGAACATACCGAGCTGAAGCATAGCCTGTGCAAGACCTATGGCGCACGTAATTACCGATTTACCGCCTCGGTTAGGACCTGTGAGAACGAATATAAGCGCGTCTTCACGGCAGAAATCGACGTCGTTGGTTATTATCTCATCATCGACCTTAAGCGCAACGCAAGGATTGTAAAGCTCTGTGGCACGGAAGACTGGCGCGCCGTCGGTTATCTCGGGCTTGCACAGATAAAGTCCCTTATCACGAAGCTTACGCAAAAGCGCAGTTCCTCTGACGAGAAATTCTATTTCGGGCATGAGATTGAGGAGAAAATCGGTGTTTTCAAGCACGTAGCTCTGAACTATTCTTTTCCAAGAACGAAGCGACTGCTTGTAAACGTCGTTTATAGCCGAGTTAAAGGCAAGAGCGAGAGCCGTCTTTTGATTCTCGGACTGCTTTTTGCTAAAGGGAACGAGATTTGCGATACAAGTGTACTCGTCGTCCTTGAAATTGAGGCGCAGTATTTTTTCGAGAACGTCACCCGAACGGAACGGCTCGGGGTTTATCGAAAGCACGCCCGCACTTGCGGGACGGAGCTGAGCGTCAAGGTTTACACCGATAGTAACGCTTCTTATGTCGCGAACTCTTGACGTAAGCTCGGACAAACGGTTGTTAAGCTCAGCGTAATATTCACTGTTGGCAAGCTCGGATATGCGCTCGGCAAGTGTTCTGAACGCCTTGCTGTTGAGCTTATCCTTTAGCGGCGTAAGTCCTGTGTTGAGTGTCGAGATGCTTGATATATAAAGCTCTATCTCGGTAAGGCTCTCGAGATAAGAGGTCGTATCACCCGTATCGGCTTCAAGTCTGCGGAGCTCCATTATATCGGTAAGTATAGGAATGAGCTTGTTGAGTGTCGCCGATATCTCGGGGAAAGCGAGCATATCGTCAAATACGTCCATTCTGTGACGTATAACGTCGGCGTTTTGGGTGAAATATTCGTCGAGATTGCTGTTTTTTAAGTCGAATACCTCAAGAAGTCCGAGTTCTTCAAGCGCGAACATATCGATTGCGGGAGAGTCACCTCCCTCATAATGAAGTGTTTGAGAGGCTTCATCGGGGTATATAAGACTGAATTTTGACAGATCTAAATTCATTTTTTATAAATTCCTTTTTTGTTTTTTATTAAAGGAGTATGTACGCCGCGATGGCGACAGCCGCTTGAACTATGATGATAAGCGGTATACCGAGCATAAATTTTATGTGCTTGGTCTTATGTCTGATTATTTGCATAGTGATAAACATAGCGACCGAGCCGCCGAGAGCGGAGAGGAGCAGAAGCGTTGCCTCTCTCGTGCGGTGCTTGGGGTTATGCTTTGCCGCGAATTTGTCGTAGATGCACACTACGATCGAAATTATCGATATGGATATGAGATAGCCGATGAGAATTTTGAAAAACATAATAAAACCTCTGTTCTTTGTTTTTTTCGGACCAGCAATGGTCGCCCCACGAGATTCTTCGCTTACGCTCAAGAATGACAACGTGGGGCGGCGAAGCGAAGGAATTCGTACTTATAATAAATTTCCGCCATACAAACATGCAAACATGGAAACAAATTGCAAGAAATTCTTTGAGAGCTCGAGAACTTTCTTATAAGAAAGTTCTCGAACGCGTCCTCGCGCCCCCCGCGTTCTTATTTCTTCGCGGGGAAGCTGTCCTTAAGACCGACGACGCGGTTGAACACGCCCTCGTGCTTTGTATCCTTACAATAGTAGCCGTCACGGACGAACTGGAACTTCTCGCCCGCCTTTGCGTCGGCAAGGGAAGCCTCGATCTTCGCGCCCTCGATAACGGTCAAGGATTCGGGATTGAGGTAATCGTTATAGGTCTTATCCTCGGGTATTGCGTTTACGTTCTCGATAGTAAAGAGACGGTCGTAAAGCATAAGCGTTGCTTCCTTAGCATAAGGCGCGGAGAGCCAATGGATAGTACCCTTGATCTTTCTGTCGGTGGGATTGCCGTTTCTGACCTCAAGGTCGGCAGTACAGTGTATCTCCTTGATGCTTCCGTCTGCGTTTTTGATTATCTCGCCGCACTTGATGATATAAGCGCCCATAAGTCTGACTTCACCCTCGGGCTTGAGACGGAAGAACTTTGGAGGCGGAACTTCGGCAAAATCGGAAGCGTCGATATAAAGCTCACGGGTAAAGGGAAGTGCGCGAGTACCCGCTTCGGCATTCTGCGGATTGTTCGGCAGATCGAAATACTCGACCTTATCCTCGGGGTAGTTGGTAACGACGACCTTTATAGGATGAGCGATAGCGATACGTCTGTCAGCCTTTACGTTGAGTTCCTCGCGGATAGAGTGCTCAAGCATACCGATGTCAACAAGGCTGTTAGCCTTTGCGACACCCGCGCTGCGAACGAAATTGAATATCGATTCGGGTGTATAGCCTCTGCGGCGAAGTCCGCAGATAGTGGGCAGACGGGGGTCGTCCCAACCGTCGACCATATCGTTTTCAACGAGGTAGCGCAGATATCTCTTGGACATTACGGTGTTCGTAACGTTCAGACGCGCGAACTCTCTTTGCTTCGGTACGGGAGCTTTGAATCCGATGTTTTCAATTACCCACTCGTAAAGAGGACGGTGGTTCTCAAACTCAAGTGAGCAGAGTGAGAACGTGATGCCCTCAAGCGCGTCCTGTATCGGATGCGCGTAGTCGTAAAGGGGATAGATGCACCACTTGTCGCCCTGACGGTGATGAGAGGTGTGAACTATGCGGTAGATAGCGGGGTCACGCATATTGATGTTGGGCGATGCCATATCTATCTTTGCGCGGAGCGTTCTCGTTCCGTCGGCAAACTCGCCCGCTCTCATTCTGCGGAAGAGGTCGAGGTTCTCCTCAACCGAGCGGTTGCGATAAGGGCTTTCCTTACCCGGCTCTGTGAGAGTTCCGCGATACTCCTTCATTTCCTCAGCGGAGAGGTCGCAGACGTATGCCTTGCCGTCCATAATGAGCTTTTCGGCGTACTCGTAGCACTTGTCAAAATAGTCCGAGCCGTAGAATATACCGCCCGTGGGAACAGCTCCGAGCCAACAGAGGTCCTCGTAGATAGACTCAACGTACTCGTTATCCTCTTTTGCGGGGTTGGTATCGTCATAGCGGAGGTTGAACTTACCGCCGTATTTCTTCGCAGTCTCCCAGTTTATCATTATTGCCTTTGCAGAGCCGATATGGAGATATCCGTTGGGCTCGGGAGGGAAACGTGTGTGTATTTTGAGCTCGGGGTTTTCTTTCAGATCCGCGTCGATTATATCGTGTATAAAGTTACTTGCAATTTCTTCCATGTTTTTATCCTCTGTGATTTTTAGATTATATTGCCTTCTCCCACTGGAGAAGGCTTTTTTAGCCGTGCTGTTTGTTAATAAAATTATATTTTCTCAAGCATCGCGCCGATGCGCTCCGCGATCTTTTCCTTGCCGAGTATCTGCATTACCGCGTACATATCGGGGGAATTGAGTTTGCCCGTAACGGCAAGGCGCAGGAACATACTGACGTCGGCAACGTTGCCTTTGAAGCTTTCGGGAGATGCTTTGTACGCCTTCATATCGGACGCGTATCCGAGAGGCTCTCCGAGCGCCTTGATCTTGTCAAACCAAGCGTTCATATCGTCGCCCTCATCGTAGGTCTTAACGAATCCCTCAAGTATCGCCTTGATGTCGTTTCTGTCGTATTTTTTATCGTAATCGCACTCGAGCGTAAAGAACTTGTCAAAGAAGAACGACATATAAGGCTTTGCGTTCGCCCAAGTCGCAAGGTCTTTACGAGGCTTCTTTCCGCCTCTTCCGATTGCGAATATCTTCTCGGTGAACTCCTTGTCACGCGCGAGCTCTTCGCCAAATTCACGGTCAAATTCAAGCGCCCACGCCGTGACCTTTTCGGTGACCGATTTTGCGTCCATCTTCGAGATGACATTCTTTGAAACGTCGTTGAGCTTGTCAAAGTCAAACAGACAGCCCGATACCGACATTTTTTTGATATTGAACGGGAAGTCGCGGTAGCTCTTATCGGGATTCTGCATTCTCCATTCCTCGTAATTCGAGTTGAGAAGCGTCATAACGTACTCGCAGACCGCCTCGGGACAATAGCCCATACCCGTGTAGTCGTCCATATTCGCGCCCATATCTCTCTTCGAGAGCTTCTTCTTGTTTCCGTTCTCGTCGAGCTTCATTATCTGCGCTATATGCATATATTTGGGAAGCTTGAATCCGAGATAACGGAAAAGCTGGAGGTGCTTTGGTAAGCTCGGCAGCCACTCCTCGCCGCGAATTACGTGGGTAGTCCCCATCAGATGATCGTCCACCGCGTGAGCAAAGTGGTAAGTGGGGATACCGTCAGATTTGAGCAATACGAAATCCTCGTCGTTCTCGGGGATCTCAAGATTTCCTTTTACAAGGTCGGTGAATTTTATCTTCTTTTCGGGGTCGCCGTCAGCAAGTATGCGAAGAACGAACGGGTCACCCGCGCTAAGATGCGCTTCGACATCTTCTATTGTAAACTCACGGCGGGCAAGCATCTCGGCGCGTCTCTTTTCTGCCTCTGCCTGCCAGTCGGTGTTCTTTATCTCTTCTTTTTTGTTTACCGCCTGAAGCTCCTCAAGCTCCTCTTCTGTGGTAAAGCAAGGATAAGCCTTGCCCTCCTTTACGAGTTGCTTCGCAAAGGTCTGATAGATCTCTCCGCGCAAAGACTGCTTGTAAGGACCGTATATTCCGCTGTCGCAGACATTTCCGTCCTCGCCGAGTATCGCGCCCTCGTCAAAGTCTATGCCATAGACCGAAAGTGTGCGAATAAGCGCTTCGGCAGCACCCGAGACCTCACGCTTTGCGTCGGTGTCCTCGATACGAAGATAAAGAACGCCTCCGCTCTGGTGAGCAAGTCTCTCCGCGACTGTCGTGGGGAAAAGTCCGCCGAAGTGAACGAATCCCGTGGGGCTTGGAGCAAATCTCGTTACCTTTGCGCCCTCAGGAAGAGTTCTGCGAGGAAAACGTGCCTCCATATCCTCGGGAGTTGTGTTGATATTCGGAAATAAAAGTTCCGCAAGTTTATTGTAATCCATTTTTATGTCCTTTCGATAGTTGTTTATTAAAAAAAGTAAGCCGAAATGTCAAGCGCTGAGCCGAGAGTTCCCTCAGCTCCGTGCCCTGGCAGTATAGTCATATTCTTGTCAAGACCGAGTGAGCGAAGCTTCTTTAGAGATTCTTCAAGTATCTCCGAGCTTCCGCCGTAGAGGTCTGTTCTGCCGACTGTATCGGCAAACAAGGTGTCACCTGTTATCATAGTATCACCGCAAAGGTAGCATACACAGCCCTTTGAGTGTCCGGGTGTATGAATGACCTTTATTTTCTCATCTCCAAGCGGTATTTCATCGCCGTCCTTGAGCGTATATTCGGCTTCGCGCCAAGCTCTGTCCTTGCCGTAAGCGAAACGGAACATATTTTTGTTTCCGTCCGTCAGCATTTCAGCGTCGTCCTCGTGAATATAAGCGGGAGCGCCTGTGGCATCGCGGAGCAGATCAAGTGAGAGTATATGGTCAAAATGTCCGTGTGTTATCAGTATGCCTTCGATGTTAGCGCCCTCGGCGGAAACAGCCGACATTATGGCAGAAACAGAGGCGGACGGATCTACGATCATCGCGTGATGTTCGGATATTATTGCGTAACAGTGAGAGCCAAATGATTGCTCCCCTATGGTTATAACGCGCATACATACCTCCGAAAAATAAAATTTTACATACTATTATATCATATCAAGCAAAAAAAGTCTACACTTATATTTATAATTTTTATATTTTTTCAAAGTTTTTTACTTAAAAATCCCAAAAAAACGAAGAATACTTGAAAAATTGCGAAAATTTTGATATACTGATTGTGAAAAAGATATGGAGGGCGTTATGACACGGAAAATGAATGAAGCTTTTTTAAAGCTTTGCGAACTGCCGAAATTTGAATATTATGCCCGTCCGAGATCGGAACGGGCGGTCGTTACGAATATATGTGAGCTGATCAGAAGCAGAGAGACGGACGACGCTCTTTGCCTGTGCGGCAGAGAAGAGAAGTACCGCAGAGGCGAGGTCTCGGACTTTGAATATTTCAGAGAGCTTTTGCGCGCACTTCCGCTCTTAAAGGGAACTCACATTTTTGACCTTGTGAATTTAATTCTTGACGAATTTTGCAATGGCGCGGACACGCTCAAAAACAGATATTCCCACACGGAGATAAACGATCTTTGGAGGGAAGCAAACGAAAAAATGTTTGCTTTTTGCAACGGAGAATATCTTGAATTGCTAAGGCTTAATAATGTTGAAAAATTATATAACAATAGCTTTGGAACAGAAAACAGAGTTGTTGACGAAAAATGTCATACACCAAGCGGTGATACGACATTCGTTTTTGACTTCAAGGGATTTGATTTTATAAGACCAGACCCATATCATTACGAACTTGCGAAAAACAAAGAAAACTGTGGTGAAAAATTAAATAATAACGAAAAATCAATAATTTTAGCGCAAGAAATTTATTTGTTATTATCCGACAAAAACAGAGGAAAAATACAATTACATTTAAGATGTGACGAAAGCGGAAATACAGCTTCGGAGCTTATAAAATATCTTAAGGACCGCGGATTTTCTGTTGATATTTTCCTCGCGTTTGAGGGTGAGGGAAGCGTTGAAAAATTGATATCCCTGTGCCTTATGTCGAACGACTTCATACGAATATATCCCGAAATACTCATATCCAAAACCGATTCTTTTGATAATCTCAAGCGCCGTTTACGGCTTTTATTCGGAGTTTATCCTGCCGAAAATATCCGCTTTGGCGGAGCTGTAACTGATTCACCGACCTTCTTTTTGGAGCATATTTTGTTCCGAAAAGCGCTTTTTGAAGTCCTTTTTGAGATCGAACAAGATGAGCAAAAAGCGTTTGAAAAGGCAAGAAAAATAATTTTGAACAGATAAAAAAGAAATGGGCGAACACAGTGTTCGCCCATTTCGTATTGTTGTATGGCGGGGAGATCTCCCGCCGTTTTGTTCGATTAGATACGTTTATTTCGGAGGGAGTGATCACCGTCCTAAGATGTTTCTGCGAACATACTACCCTACAAACCGTAATTTTTTAGTTGCTTCTGATATCCGCTAAAAAAAGAATACTGCCTATATCCAAAAGCTTTTTGTTTTCAATAAATGATACCTTTTTGCCGTGCTTTTGGCAAAAATCAAGGATAGTTTCTCCGTTTGGGTGAATTCTTGGGTCTCCGACAAAATATACTGTGTCGCCAAAAGCTCCCGATGCTCCGCCGATAAATCCGTGGGAATAGCCGTGAAGATCTATATATCCCTCACTTATTTTTAAGACGTCGATGCCGATATTCAAAGCCGCTTTTTCTATTGATGCGTCCGCGGTGATGATAGCGTTTTCACTCACGATACAGGTCGAGCATTTTGTATAGCCTTGCTTTACCCGAATTACATCAAAGCCGTGCTCACTCGCATATGCGCAGATGTCGTTTGCATCGGTGCGAGAGCCCAAGAATATTTTTTTGCCGACAAGAGCCGCGTTAAATCTTACGTCAAAGGGGTAATCCTCGCGGTATTCTCCGCCGATAGCGTGTATATTATAACCGCGATCGCGAATCAAGGACAGAAAAGCTTCGTTTTCTTTGGCAAAGCTCTCGTGACAGAAAACGGTATCGCCTATCGGAAATATAAGCATATCCGAGTGAACGCTTACGGGCGTTGCGAGGCGCGGGGAAGGGGGAATGCGGAGGACTTCGAAGCCATCGCGCACTAAAATATCCTCAAGCTCATATGGAGAATCGTTTGCGATTATAGAAAGATTTTTTTGTTTCATAGCTCCTCCATTACGAAAAAAAGCAGATCGCGGCGCGTTATGCATAACCGAATCTGCCTTTATTCTTGTGTGATCTTTTTCGATATCAAAAAAGTTCTTACGCTCTGTTGATCTTGCCCGAACGCAAGCAACGAGAACATACAGCAACGGTCTTAGGAGTACCGTTGACGATAGCTCTTACCTTACGGATATTGGGCTTCCAAGTTCTGTTGGTTTTACGATGGGAATGGGATACTGCCTGTCCGAAAACAACGCCCTTTCCGCAAATGCTGCACTTTGCCATATTGACACCTCCTCAAATACGCATTATATGCATATGTTTCAATCAAATTTCATAGAACGCTATATATTATACCATAACAAAATCAAAAATGCAATAGTTTTTTGAAAAGATTTTTTATTTTTTCTTTTTTATCCGATTTGATCCGCAAATTCTCCAAAGCAAAGGTTTTTGTCGGTGTGTGTAAGCTTTACTCTTCGTGTGACGGCGTGTAAGGGTATATCGCTCTTAACGGCGACCTCAAGAAAATCGGGGGTGTGACCGTGCGCGTATCCGTTTTCATAGGTCTCAAAAAGAACGTCACGCTCCTCGGCTTTTTCGCATATCTCGTCAAGCAGAGATTTTCTCGTCTCCTCTGCCGCGTTTGAGAGAACGTGAACTCGGCGAGTTTTCTCCTCACCCGCTATCTGCCCCTGCATCGAGCAGGCAGGCGTACCCTTTCGGCTTGAATAAGGGAACACGTGCACCATCAGAAAACGCGCACGGCGGACAAAGTCAACGCTCTCTTCAAAATCCTCCTCGGTCTCGGTCGGGAAGCCTACGATAACGTCGGTAGTGAATTTTACGTCCTTTATGTTTTCGCGCAAAAGCTCGATAGCTCTCATCGCCTGTGTAGAATTATATTTGCGCTTCATTTTTGCGAGTATGCGGTCGCTTCCGCTCTGGAGCGAGAGGTGAAAGTGGGGGGCAAGGCTCTTGAGCGCGGATATACGTTTTACAAAATCGGGCTTTATGAGAGACGGATCGAGCGAACCGAGACGTATTCTGCCGATACCCTCAATCTTGTCGACCTCCTCGAGAAGCGTCGCGAGGTCGGTGTTATCAAGGTCTTTTCCGTAAGAGGCGGTCTCGATGCCCGTCAAAACTATCTCGCGGCAACCGTTTTTTGTGAGCGCTCGGACTTCACAAAGCACCTCTTCCATAGGCTTCGAGCGAACCTTTCCGCGAGCAGAGGGAATGATGCAATAGGTACATCTGTTCTCACATCCGTCCTCTATCTTTACGTAAGCTCGTGTGCGCTCGAAGGTGGATATCCGCATCGGCTCAAACGGGGAATCGTTTATATCTCCTACGTTTATTACGGAAGAGGTGTTTTTCTTTCCGTCCTTGAGCATATCGATAACGGCTTTGGCGGCGTCCAATTTGTTGCCGTTTCCGATGACCGCGTCAACTCCCTCAATAGCGGCAATGCTTTCGGGAGAGACCTGCGCAAAGCAGCCCGTTACGACTACGTAAGCATCGGGATTTTTTGATATCGCTCTGCGAATGAACTGCCGAGCCTTTCTGTCCGATTCAGCGGTTACGGTACAGGTGTTTATAATATAAGCGTCGCACGCGCTTGAGGGCGAGTCGATATAAAGCCCGTTTTTCAAAAGCTCTTCGGCGATCGCTTCCGATTCATATTGATTGACCTTACACCCCAAGGTGTAAATGCCAACGGTTTGTTTATCTTTTGCCATTAAAAACTCCCAAGTTAAATACTTGTCTATATTTTATCATAAACGGCGCGCTTTGTAAATGCTTTTTTCTGTAAAATCTTCAAATCCTATTGAAAAAGCAGGGGAAATAATTTATAATATATATGGATAGATAATTTAAATATCTACATTGGGCGTACTTTCTATTGAATAGGGAAAATACCTTTATTTACCCAAAGAAAGTGCGGTCGGTGGCTTTGTGCCGTCCGACCACTTTCTTCATTAGAGAAAAAACATTAAAGTTTAGTTATCGCAAAAGAATTTTTGTAAATTTCCTTGCAATGCTTTTTTCTTTGGTTACTTTTTCTTTATTAGAGAAAAAACATTAAAGTTTAGTTATCGCAAAAGAATTTTTGTAAATTTCCTTGCAATGCTTTCTTTTTGGTTACTTTTTCTTTCGCGAAAGAAAAAGTAACACGCGTCCTTAATATACAATTGAAAGGCTTTAACATATATGAGGATAATTACCGTAGGGCAGAACGACGCGGGGCAGAGGCTTGACAAGTTTCTCTCAAAGGCGGTCAAGGGATTGCCCATGTCGATGATGTATAAATACATCCGCACAAAGAAAATAAAGGTGAACCGCAAACGTGCCGAGCAGAATCAGATGCTCCTTTGCGGAGACGAGATACAGCTCTTTATACGCGAGGAGTTTTTCGATTCGCCCGAAAAGGACGACGGCGCGCTCTCGCGTATTCGTCCGAAGCTTGATATCGTCTATGAGGACGAAAACATAATGCTTCTGAACAAGCGCCCCGGCGTACTTGTGCACGAGGATACCGCGGCGGCGGAGAATACTCTCATAATGCACATAAAGGCGTATCTTTGTCAAAAGGGAGAGTACGATCCAAAGCAAGAGCAGTCGTTTGCTCCCGCGCTTTGCAACAGGATAGACAGAAATACGGGCGGTATCGTTATCGCGGCAAAGAACGCAGAGGCTTTGCGCGTAATGAACGAAAAGATACGCAACAACGAGATCACAAAGCGTTATCTTTGTCTCGTCCACGGTACGCCGTCGCCGAAAAAGGCTATGCTTCGCGCGTTTCTGAGAAAGGACAGCGCAAAAAATTTGGTTGAGGTTCGCGATAAGGAATTTAACGGATCAAAGGAGATAATCACGGGATATACCGTGCTCGAAAGCTTTGACGGAGTCTCGCTTTGCGAGATCGAGCTCGTTACGGGCAGAACGCATCAGATACGCGCTCATATGGCGCATATCGGTCACGCGCTCGTGGGCGACGGAAAGTACGGTGTCAACCGCGAGGAAAAGAAGGACGGATATAAATATCAGGCTCTTTATGCCTACTCTCTCACCTTTGAGAAAACGAAAAAAGAAAACGCCCTTTCTTATCTTGAGGGTAAGGTCTTCCGCATCGACCGAAATAAGATCTGGTTTTTGAATTAAGGGAGCGGGGACGCGATGAGGGAAACTTTTTTGAAAAAAAGTTTCCCTCAAACTCCCATCAAAAAACTTTGAGGAGAATTATTATGAACAACACCGAAATAAAGGATATTACGTCTGTTGCTAAAGAGCGGCGCTCAATACGTTTTTTAATGCTTGCTCTGAGCGGTATTTTGACGGGACTTTGCCTCGTTATACCCAAAATTGGCTTTCTTGAATGGCTGACGCTCGTACCTTGCGCACTCTTCCTTTTGACACTCGCTTCAAGGGACGGGCTTAGGCTTCGCACTCTTTACGGCTACGGAGTATTTTTCTTCGCGTCGTTTTATATCGTAAATTTCCATTGGTTTATAGATCTTTACCCGCTCGATTTTATTGACGGCATGACCAAGGGAGCGGCTCTTTGCGTAGTAGTCGCGGCTTGGATAGGACTTTCTCTCTTTCAAGCGGTGCAGGGAGGTCTTGTTTTTCTCCTTGCGGGGATAGTGTTTCGCTCGTCTATCTGTCACCGTTTTTCGATAACAAAGCCCTTTGCTCTCGCGGGAATATGGGCGGTCTACGAATGGCTTCAGACGTTCGGCTGGTGGGGAGTGCCGTGGGGCAGACTGCCTCTTGGACAGTCCGAATATCTCGTCGGATTGCAGACGGCTTCTTGGTTTGGTCCTTATTTTATAACCTTTCTTATAGTATCTGTAAATGCTCTTATAGCGTTTGCTCTTGCCGATAAAAGCAAATTAAAGCTTTGCGGTATTGTGGCGGCGGCTCTGCTCGTTTTTCAGTACGGAGCGGGTACGGCTATCTGGCTCTCACACAAAAATACAAGTGAAACAGTCAGAGTCGCGGCAGTTCAGGGAAACATATCCTCGCACGAAAAGTGGGATACATCAAGCTCGATAAAAACGAGACAGGTCTATGCGCGGTACACGAGAGAAGCGGCAAGTAAGGGCGCAAAGATCGTTGTGTGGCCCGAAACGGCTTTGCCGTACACCGTGAAAAAGGGAAGCTCTTATTATAGATTCGCCTCCGAACTTGCGCAAGAGAACAACGTGACGATACTTGTCGGCGCGTTTATCTCGAACGACGAGGGGTATTATAACTCCTTGATATGCTTCACGCCCGACGGAGAGACCTTGGACAATATTTACGCAAAACGCAGACTCGTGCCTTTCGGAGAATTCGTGCCCTTGCGAACGCTCATAGAGACCGTGATACCGCCTCTGGCGGACCTTGTAATGAGCGGAGACGAGATAACGCAAGGAGAGGGCTCACAGCTCTTTTTACTTGATGAGGGGGCGATAGGCTCACTCATCTGCTTTGATTCGATATACGAAGATCTGACGCGTGAAAGCGTTCTTGACGGAGCGCAGATCATATGCCTTTCGACCAACGACTCTTGGTTTACCGATTCCGCGGCTCTTTATATGCATAACGCACAGGCGCAGCTCCGCGCGATAGAGTCGGGGCGAGATATCGTCCGCTCGGCAAATACGGGAATATCCACCGTTATAAATTCAAGGGGAGAAGTCGTTTCTGACCTCGCTCCTCTTGTTGACGGAGTTATTGTCGAGGATATCTGTATAAGGAGCGATACAACTCTTTATACCCGTATAGGAAATCTTTTCGTGTATGTTTTGGGTGTTGTTATTTCGGCGGTGATAGTCGTTGACGTGAGCTTGCGGATCTCAAAAAAAGTGAAAAAACAGTGAGGAAAATGTGATTTTCACTTGACAAAAATTCAATATTGTAATATAATATTTATGGATAATTACTGTAGAAAGGAGGACGTTATAGTGAAAAGATCTGTTAGAATTCTTGCAGTTGCAATGGTTGCAGTTATTCTTTGCTTGGCTCTTGTATCTTGTGGAAAGACTCTTTCTGGTAAGTACGAGGCAACTATTTTAGGTTCAGGTATCGAACTTGAATTTGACGGTAAGAAGGTTACTTACACCGCAAAGGTTCTTGGCGCGGAGGCTGCTTCTGTTGAAGGAACTTACGAGATCAAAGATGACAAGATAACCCTTTCTTTTGACGACGAAGACAAAGACGCTAAAATAAAGGCTGGAACTTATGATTTCGAAGAAGGCGAAGATTACATCAAGATAGGTGAGATTGGAAAGCTTACCAAGGTTGAGAAGTAATTTTTTATTAAAAAACAAGATCGAGACTTAATTTAGTTTCGGTCTTGTTTTGTTTTTGTATTGAAAAATTTTATTTTGCTTTTTTATATAAAGTTTTGCTTAATTCACCCCCAAAAAAGTGTGGTCGGAGAGTCATACGACTCGTCCGACCACTTTCTTCATTAGGGAAGAAGTATAAGTTTAGTTATCGCAAACGGTTATTTATAAATAACCCATGTTTTGTTTTCTTTTTCTTACTTTTGTAAGTGTGTCCTTTAATCTTCAGCGTCGCAGATAAGACCGTAATCACCGTCGTAGCGTTTGTAGACGACATTAATAGCATAGGTCTCTTCATCTTTGAATACGAAGAACTCATGATCGAGAAGATTCATCTGCATGATAGCTTCCTCGACCGACATAGGCTTAATGGGGAAGGACTTTTGACGGATCCTGAACTCAGGCTCGTCATCGTAATCCTCTCCTGTATCATAGGCATCAGTGAAAGCTCCCTCACGCAGACGGCGCTCGAGTCTCGTTTTATTTTTACGGATCTGTCTTTCTATCGAATACATAGCGCGGTCAAGCGCATTTCTGAAGGTTTCATCTTCAACTTCGCTTCGGAAGATAACGCCCGAAGCGACAATAGTAATTTCAAGGCATTTCATACTGCGTTTAGTGCTTAACGTAGCGGTGGCGGTACAGTCTTCATCGAAGTACTTTTCGAACTTTTCGAGCTTATGCTCGATGGCATCTTTCATTTGATCCCAAACGTTCATCTGTCTGCCGATAATGGTAATTTTCATAAGTGGAACCTCCTTGAAAAATATATGACCGAGGATTTTCTTTTCCTCGGTTTTATTATAACACATTTTGTATAAGTTGTAAAGAGGTTTTTTTAAAAAAACAAAAAAATTGTTTAAAACACACAAAGAAATTGTTTTTTATAATATGTATAAAAATTGCAAAAAAATGAAAAAACGTATTGAAGAAATGCGAAAAATATGATACAATATATTTATGAGAAATTAGAAAAAGGAGGAGCGACAGCTTTGAACGACGGAAGAAACATAAAAAGAGAAGAATTTGCGGACGAAATGAAGCAAAAAGCCGCGAACAAGGCAAAAAGCAAGGTAAAAAGGAAAGTAAAAAGCAAGGCTAAACGAATATCGGCGGCATCATACGTTATATGGGTGTTGGCGCTTGTGTTAGGACTTGCGCTCGGCGCGTTTGCTTGTTATTATCTCTGCCGTAACGACAGATTCGAGCTCAAAGGAAAGAGCGAATACACGCTCGAGGTCGGCGGTGAGGGTTCAAGTGTGATTTATGTTGATAAGGGAGCGAGTGTCGTTTCCTTTGGCAAGGACTTATCGAAAAAGGTAAAGGTCAGCACGAGCCTTATCGAAGTCGACGACGGCGAGTATAAAATAGATACCTCAAAAGAGGGCGTATATTACATTATTTATACGATAGATGACGTTCGCTTCGGCGAGATAAAACGTGTTCGCACGATCCGTGTAGGAGGTGAAGGCTGATGGCAAAAAGAAAAAAGACATTCAATAAGGGCTTAACGGTTTTCCTCGCTATCGTTCTGTTTTTGCTTGGAACGGCGGGCGGATTTGTCGGCTATCACTTTTTGTTCAAGCCGAACGATTCCGATAAGGTAGTAAGCGGAGATCTCGAGATACATTTTCTTGAGCTTGGCAACAAGTATACGGGAGATTGCACGTACATAAAAGCGGGTGACACCGACATACTTATCGACGCGGGTTCAAAGGTGTCGAGTATTCCGACGATCGCGGAGTATCTCGACGCGCATGTTGAGGACGGAACGCTTGAATACGTTATAGTCACTCACGCGCACGAGGATCACTACGCGGGCTTTGCCACAAAAGAGGACACCGACAGTCTTTTCGATCTTTACGAGGTCGAGATAATAATTGATTTCGCGCAGATAACCGAAGGAAAGTCATCTCAGACGATGTATAAAAACTATATCCGTGAGCGCGATGCCGAGATAAAGGCGGGAGCTACTCATTATACCGCTGAGGAGTGTATGGACGAGGATATGAACATCTTCCCGATAGGCGAGGATATCGAGCTTGAGATACTTGACAGTTATTTTTATTATCACGTAGCGGAGACTGAAAATGACCACTCGGTCTGTGTTATGATAAATCAAGGAGACGAGCATTTTCTCTTCACGGGCGACCTTGAGAAAGAGGGAGAGGAGCATCTTGTAAAGATGAACGATCTCCCCGAGGTCACGCTTTATAAGGCGGGACATCACGGCTCACGCACCTCGTCGAACGACTGTCTTATGGAGGTCATAAAGCCCGAGATAGTTTGTGTTTGCTGTTGCGCGGGAAGCTCGGAGTACACCGACAAGATCGTAAATCAATTTCCAACACAGGCGTTTATCAACCGTATCGCGCCTTACACAGACAAGGTCTATGTCACTACCTTGTGCGTTGACTACGAAAACGATGAATTTACGTCAATGAACGGAAATATCGTCGTAAGCTCGGGAATGGACGGCGTTCGTGTCAAGGGATCGGCAAATGCTACTACAAACATGGGGACCGCATTAGTGTAGACAAACCGAGAAAAACCGTCGGCGTGGTAAAAATTTTAAGTTGATCTATCTTTGAAATTTTCTGAATAAACAACTAAAAAAGAGTCGGCTCTTGAACAGAGAGCCGATCCTTTTTTTTTGCATCGCTTTTCCAAAACAGGAACAGAAAGCATTCCAAAAAGGAACAAAGTTAGCGAAAAAATGCCAAAAAACGAAGAAAATCTTCTAATTTTTGAAAAAAGTTTCAAAAATGTTTAACGTTGTCCGTTTTATGATACATTATGTATGCTATAATGAAAATACAGAGAAAGAGACATAAAAAAACAAGATCTGTAAAAATTCGACTGAAAAAAGGAGAATAAAATAATGACTAAAAATATCAGAAAAAACGAAAATGAACTTATGGATATGAGACTTATGTCCGAAAATTGCAACTGCTCAATATATACTATGGGCGCTGTTGCGGCAGGTATCCTTTTCTGCGTCGGCATCATACTTTACGCTCTTATCGCGGGTTAAAACATAGACTTGATTTTTTCCTTTGAGTGTGATAAAATATAAATACGGACAGCTTGTCCGTGTCCGAAAAAAATTCACGCGACGGAGGATATCATGGCGAAAAAGCCGAATCAGAAATTAAAGCTGCTCTTCCTTATGAGGATACTTTTGGAAAAGACCGATAACGCTCACGCTATGACGCTGTCGGAGATATCGGCGGAGCTGGCAAAATACGATATAAGCGCGGAGCGAAAAAGCCTTTATGACGACCTTGAATTGCTCAAGGTCTACGGAGTGAACGTTGAGGTAAAGCGCGACAGACAGGTAAGATATTACGTTTGCTCACACGATTTCTCGCCCGCCGAATTAAAGCTTCTTATCGATGCTGTTCAGGCATCAAAGGCGATAACTCAGAGAAAGAGCAACGAGCTTATACGTAAGCTTGAGGCTCTTGGCAGTAAATATCAGGGAACACAGCTTCACGAGCAGGTGTTTATGGAGAATCGCTTGAAGGCTGCGAACGAGGAGATATTCCTGAACGTTGAGAAGATATGTGACGCTATGGCACGTAACAAGCGCATACGCTGTCGCTATTTTGAATGGAATTCGCGAAAGCAAAGGCTTTTGCGCAAGAGCGGGGAATATTACGAGCTTAGTCCCAAGGCGCTTAATTGGTACGATGAAAACTACTATCTGGTAGCTTACGATTCCGAGGCAAAAAAGGTCAAGCATTTCCGCGTGGATAAGATGCTTGAGGTAAGCGTAACGGATCTCGTTCGTGAGGACGTGGGCTCTCTTGACGATTTTGATATGGCTATATATTCAAGGCAGGTGTTCGGAATGTACGGCGGTGAGCTTTGCAACGTTCGGATAAGATGCGAAAATTCCTTGGCGAGTGTTGTTATCGATCGCTTTGGACAGGACGTTACGATACTTTCGAACTATGAGGACAGCTTTGAATTTGCGGCAAAGGTAATGATAAGCCCTACGTTCTTTTCGTGGGTGATGGGCTTTGGAAATAAAATGAAGATAATCTCGCCCGATTACGTGGCGCACGAGCTTGCGAAGACCGCGTCGGAGATACTCGAGCTTTACGAAGGATAAACAAAAAAGCTAAGTCGTTTAACGACTTAGCTTTTTTGTATTTAAGATCAAATGTAATTTCAGTTGATGATACCGTCAAGGATATCGTCAAGCAACGAGCCCAAAACGCTTTCGCACTCACTTGTTATGAGATCGAAGGACTTACCGTTAGAGGTATAGAAGATCGAGTAAAGCATAGTTTCTTCGTCATAGTAATACGCGAAGGTCTTCTTGGAATCGGGATCTTTGAAGTAGGGAAGATTGATCAACTGGATCGAATCAAACTTAACGGGCTCACCCTTAGAGCCTTCCTCGGTAACGAATACCTGATCCTCTTCAGTAGTGTAATAAAGCTTATTTGCGTAATTGTGCATCGAGATCTCTGTGGTTACCTTATTGATAGCCTTTTTGCTTCCCGTGGAGGGCTTGTAATAGTAGAGCAATCCGCTATCGCTGCTATCCGAGATAAGCATGTAAATGTTGCCCTTTTGAGTGATCTCGAACTTGACCGTATCCTCGAATATCTTCTTGTCGGTCTCGTCACGCTTGGAGAGGTTTGACTGATAGAGCGTACCTCTTGCGTTGATGTAGTAGAAATAATTTCCATCGGGTGAGAACTTACCGGTAGCCTTCGCGATCGGTTCAGCCTCGTATTTCTTGTTGATATAGTAGGTGTATCCGCTTATTGCGCCCTCTGAATCCGTAAGATCTCCAAAAGAATAGCTTTCAACGTAAACGTCTTTGAATGAGCCGTAACGGACGACGTTCGCGTCGGGAGATACGGGAGTGAAGATACCGTAGTTCTTTGCGATCTCGTAAGAGGTATCCTTCTTTGCATTGTAGACATAGGAGGTAGAGCGGGTGTCGTTAACGGTATAATATATGATCTCGTCGCCGTCAACGTTGATCGCGGTAATGCCGCCGAAGTAGCCTTCGCCTATGGGGTACTTTTCGCCGTCCTTAAGCGTAATGCAGTAAAGCTTTTCAGCAGAAGATGAAGTGGAAGCCTGTCCGTAAATGTACTCACCGTCAGAGGAGAGCATTATAGGTTTGCAGTTTTTAACGCCGATAGCATCGGACGTACCGTTGCGGAAGGAATACATCTTGTATTCATCTGCGCTGTCCTCATTGGGAAGCGTGTAAATGACGGTAGACGCGTCATCGGAGATAAGGAAGTTGTCAGCGCCCTCGGTCTTGACGATAAGATCCTCGCCCATATCCTCGGTATATATGTAATATTTTCCTTCTTCCTCGTAAACGATACCCGGCTTAAGCATTGCGTACTGGATAACGTTTGTGACGGAAGAGCCTTCCATCGTGATCTCTTCGAGCTTCTTGTCGCGGAGCAGGTAGAGCATTATTCCGTCCTCGCCCTCACATTCAACGTAAGCGAAGGAGCGGTCGAGCGAGGGAGTGATCTTCGGCTCGGTCTCGAAAACGTTGTCAAGCACAGAGCCGTTAGTCGCGATATGGTAGGTCTGACCGTCCTCGGTATAAGCGATATACGAGTTATCTGTCATAACGATATTGTCAGTTGAATTTAAAGCGACCGAAATAATAAGAGCGAAGAGAAGGACGACCACGACCGCCGCGGCGATCACGATCCATACCCAATAGGGAATATTGCCGTTGCTTTTTTTACGGGCTTGTCCGCTGTTGGAAGCTGTTCTTCTGCGAGGAGCTTGATCGCGCGTGTTTTCCTCGTTAAAGCCGCCGAAGTTGCTCGTATCGGAGTAGCTGTCGGTGTTATACATAAATGCATCATTCGAGTGTCTGCTGTTCGCAACGCGATCGGAGCTTCCGACAGTTGCGAATGCGGGACGCAAATTATTGTTTTTAAATAACATATTTACCTCCATGAAATTTCTAATTATCCATGATAAGATATTCTACCATATATATTAAAAAATTACAATAACATCTTGTTAATAAATTATGAATACAGTGTTAATACCGTCAAAAAATCACAATATGTAGTAAAAAATAATGTCGAATTTTACTATATTTTGTTGTATGACAAAATGTCGTAGGCGGTTTAGCGAGTTTGAGATTTAAAGTTAAAAAATGAGATTTCAAGAAGTTCTATCCGCGATATTTACCGCATAGAATTTGACAGAAGAATATGGCGGACAAGATACCGTCGGAGAGAAAAAGATCGTGAAAGAGAGGCTCTGTGTGGCAACTGTTATAAATACAAGCGGCAGATACGCTGTGCGTGAGCGTATTCCGAAAAACGTTATAAAGCTTCTTCCGTACAGGCTTCGAGAGGAGCTTTCGCGGAAAGATACGCGCGAACCGATAGAGGAGATACGTTTGCGATGCGGAAAAATGGCATCGATAACCGTGGCGGGTGAAAATATTATGCTCGATACCGTCATAACAAGGCTTGAAATGGACTCTATCATGCAGGAGCTCTGTGACGGTTCTCTTTACGCGCACAGCGAGGAGATCTGCAATGGCTATCTCACGCTCGACGACGGTGTGCGCGTGGGAATATGCGGAAGAGCGGCAGTTGAGGGAGGGCGGGTTATCGGCGTATATTCGGTCTCGGGACTGAATTTTCGGATACCCGCGAGATATGAGCGCGTGGGACTTGCCGTGAGCGATATTTTCTCGTCGGTGCGCTCCGACGGCGGAGTGCTTGTTTACTCTCCGCCAAGGATAGGAAAAACGACGCTTCTGCGAAACGTTGCAAACCGACTTGCGTCGGGCAGTTCGCCTCTCCGCGTATCTGTCGTGGATACACGCGGTGAGCTTGCGCCCTTTCTCGATTCGCAGAGGCTCTGCATCGATATCCTTTCGGGATACCCAAAGCCTTGCGGGATAGAGATCGCGGCGCGGACACTCAGCGCCGAGGTCATAATCTGCGATGAGATAGGGGATCTTGACGAAGCAAAGGCTATCATCGCGGCGCAAAACAACGGAGTACCATTTATTGCCACGGCGCACGCGGGGGATATAGATTCGCTCTTGCGCAGACCTCAGATAAGAATGTTACACGAGGCGCGTATCTTTTGCCGATACGTCGGTATAGCGCGGCGCGCCTGCGGTGAGGATTACCGATACGACGTCAGAACTTGGGAGGAAGCAAATGATCGCATTAAGGCTTGCGGGAGCTGTATTGCTCACGTTTAGCGGAGCTTTTGCGGCTCGATCTATAAACGCGTCGATATCAATGTCGCTCGCGCAGACCGAGGGGATCATCTCTTTTATACGATTCGCAAGGGTCAAGATAGATTGCTTTTCGCTTCCCATTGGCGAAATAATCACTCTTTACGGAGAAAAAGAGCTTTTAAAATGCGGATACGAAAAAAGGATTTCGCCAAAAAGTCTTTCTGAGCTTGTCGGCTCGCTCCGAGTATGCGACAGGGAAGCGTATAAGATCTTTTGCGCCTTTGCCTCTGAATTTGGGCGAGGCTACCGACAGGATCAGCTCAAGGCGTGTGATTATTATCTTGCGCTCCTTGAGGAGCATAGAAAAGCGCTTTTGACATCTCTGCCCCAAAAGAAAAAGCGGAACGGAGCTTTGTGTGTCTGCGCCTCTCTTGCCCTTGCTATATTGCTTTTGTGAGCGAGGGGACGCGAGGGGACGCGGAGGACGCGATGAGGGAGACTTTTTGAAAAAAGTCCCCCGCGGGACTCCCCTCAAAAACTTCCTAAAATAATGTTTTGCATAGCCATAACGGCTACACAATAAATACTTTTTAGGAAATTCTTTGAGAGCTCGAGAACTTTCTTGAAAAGATTGTTCTCGAACGCCTCTTACGTTCAACCTCAAAGAGTTTTATGAAAACCAAAAGAAAGGAAAGACGAATGGATCTTGATATCAGCCTTATACTTAAGATCGTCGGAGTTGGAGTGCTTGTGGCGGTCTCGACGTCCATACTGAACAAAACGGGCAGGGACGAGCAGGCGATGTTCGTAACGCTTGCGGGAATAATCACGGTCATGCTCATGATCATAGGAGAGATCGGATCGCTCTTTGAAACTCTGCGCTCGACCTTTGGATTCTGAGCTTTATGGAAAACGAGCTTATAAGAGTTTGCGCCTTGGCTCTTGTCTGCGCTATCGGCGCGTTGATACTGAAAGGGATAAACTCGCAAAGCGTGTCCGCGCTGCGTATTTGCGGCATTATCGCGGTTCTCGGCACGGCGGCAGCGGCGGCGGGCGTTATATTTACGCAGGTATCGGAGCTTGTCGACACCTCGGCGGTCGGGGAGTACGCGGTGCGTATGATGAAAGCGCTCGGACTTGCTCTGCTTTCGGGAATAGGTGCGGACATATGCCGCGATTGCGGAGAGAACACGGTGGCGACGGGGGTAGAAACGGTTGGAAATCTCTCTATACTTTCGCTCTGCATACCTCTTTTTTCGGAGCTTATCGGATACGCGCAGACCTTACTTGAAATGGCTTGAAATAAAGAACGGGGAAAATGGATATGTTTAAAGGACAAGGCTCAATAAAGATATTTCTGTTTGCTCTTACCGTTCTGTTAGTCTCTTGCTCGTGCTTGATCTTTTGCCGTGCGGAGAGCTGTGTCTCTATGCCAAAGGAATTTGAGGAAGTAAAGGATTCGCTGCCGAACGAAGCACTTGACGCGCTTCCCGAGGGTGTGTTTTCAAGTGACGCGGACACACAGAACGATGCGATATACGAGATGACCTCGCCGAAGTACGCGTTTGATCTCATAAAGGACATAACGGGCGCGCAGATGGGGAGCGCGGCGCGGCTCTTTATTACGCTTTGCGCTTTGCTGGTACTTTCGTCCGCACTCAACGCTATGCGATCGTCGATCTCGTCGTCGTCGCTTGGCGCGGCTATGCGATTTTGTATGACGGGAGCTGTCATGGCTTCAATAATCGGAGTGCAATTCTCACAGCTTGAAGGTGTCGCCCTGTTTTTTGAGCGCATAAGCTCACTTATGAACGCGATGATACCCGTCGGAAGTGCCGTACTTGCTATGGGCGGCAATGTTTCGACCGCCGCCGCGTCAAGCGCCTCTCTCGGAGTTTTTCTCGGCGTTTGCGAGACTCTCTGCGCAAAGACCGTCATTCCCGTTACCTGCGCCTGTACCGCGCTTGCGCTCTGTAATACGATCTCGTCCGAGATAGGCTTGCGCGGCTTCGCTTCGGCGATAAGAAAGACCTACACCTTTATTCTCGGCGCGATAATGACGCTCCTCATAGCCACTCTTTCGTCGCAAACGGCGCTTACTGCCGCCGCCGACAGCGCGGGTGCGCGGGCGGCGAAGCTTTTGACCTCTTCCGCAATACCGATCGTCGGCGGAACGGTAGGGGATACGCTGCGGACGGTCGCGGGCGGAGTGTCGTATCTCAAAAGCGTTGTCGGGATAAGCGGTATCTTTTTCGTTGTCATATTGCTCTTGCCCGTGCTTGTGTCTCTCGTGCTTACTCGGCTCGTGCTTTTGCTCACGGGGGGCGTTGCGGATATGCTTGGGTGCGAGAGCGAGGGAAAGCTTCTCTCGGAGCTCGCAAGCGTTTGGGGGATAATGATAGCCGTAGTCTCTATGTGCGCCGTAATGTTCATTTTTGCGCTCGTTATCTTCGTGAGGATAACGGTCGCGGCGGCGTGAGGTGGTAAAAATGGCGGCATATCTTATCACGCTTATCGGAATATCTATGATCGTCTCGGTCGTTGGTATGATCGCTCCGTTAAAGCATAAGAAACATACGCGCCTTGTATGTTGCCTTTGTCTGCTTTGCGTTATTTTGAAGCCTCTGCCCGAAATATTTGATTCGGAGATAGCTCCTCTGTTTTCCTCTGACGGAATTTTTGAGGAAAGTACCGAGGAAGAAAGCTTTTATTTGGATATCTATAATAATACCGTGCGTGAAGCGAGTGCGCAAAGAATAGCCGAGGGGCTTGAGGCGATGATGGTAAAGGATCTCGGACTTCCCGCGGGAGAATTTGAGGTTCGTGTCGAAACAGACGATAGCGATGGCTACGTAAAGGTGAATAAAACGTCGGTTCTGATATCGGAGGGCGCTGTCGCGAGAGATCCAAAAAGGATCGTTTCCTACCTCGAAGAAATGCTCGGCTGTAAATGCGAGATAGTTTACGTATAGGACGCGGGGGACGCGCAAGGGGACTTTTTGAAAAAAGTTCCCCTTGACCCCTCAAAAACTTCCTAAAACAAGATTTTGCATAGCCATACCTATACATATAAAGGGTGAAAAATATCATGTCAGAAAACGCAACAAAAAATCAAAAAAACAACGCAAAGCTCCTGTTACCTATTCTTGCGGCGATCGTTGGCATAGGTTTGCTTTTGATAGGAAATATCCTCGGCGGCGCGAATAAGACGGAAAGGGAAGAGACGGCGGCAAAAGCGCCCACCGAAATGGATGCGCAGGCGTTTGCCGAATCGGTCGAAAAAAAGATAGTCGATATATGCTCGTCTGTTTCGGGTGTCAGCGGAGTGCGAGCCGCCGTAACGCTTGGCGGAGGCTATCGCGCGATATACGCTTCCGATTCGCAGTCCTCCGCGAATTCCTACCGAAATCAGACCGTGCTCACGGGTAACGGCTCGAGCGAAAAGGCGCTTCTTGTCGGCTATCAGAATCCCGAAATAGTCGGGATAGGGATAGTCTGCTCGGGCGGTAATGACCCCGATGTGAAGCAGGCGATCATTTCGCTCGTCTCAGCCGCGTTCAACGTGAGCACAAATAAAATATACGTCACAGGCTCGTGAGAAATAATTTCAAATTTTGATTTGTCGGGGCGTTAATGTTCACATAAATTTAACCGAATGGTAACGGACCGTCGAGGACGCCGGTCCTTACAGTGTGTAAAAATTGCACACATATACCTCGCCGTGAGGCGATAGAAAAACCTAACGATCATAATTTATCTTGTAGGGACCGGCGTCCTCGACGGTCCGGATACAAACAATTTAAACCAATCAATCGATATAACACTCTCCCCGATAAACCACAATTTATCAAAAACAGGTCTATCACACAAATTAAAGAAAAAAAGTCATAAAATGGAAATACGCTCCGTATATATGTAGCGTAGAAATAAAGCTCAAAAACAATGGAGGAAATTATTATGGGAACAGGTCAATTTAAAGAAAAGGTAAAAAACTTTTGTTCGCGCATCGGAAAACGCAATTTCATCATCATCGGGGCGGTATTTTTGGTCGTAGCGGCGCTCGTCATCAACATCGCGATCTTCTCGCGCGAGGACGACGGCTTTAATTACGATCAAAGCGCGGGAATGGACGGCTCGAACGCTCAGCCTAGCGAAACAACGCCTCCTGCCGACACGCAGAGCTCGGCGGACACTTATTTTTCGGACGTTCAGGTAAACAGACAGAGAAGCCGTGACGAAGCTATCGAGGTTCTTCAGTCGGTAGTTGACAACGCTTCCTCGACAGCAACGGCAAAGGAAGAGGCACTTGCGGAGATACAGAATCTCGCAAAGGTAATGGAGACCGAGGCGAACATCGAATCTCTCATAGTCGCAAAGGGCTTTGAGGAGTGCGTTGCCGTGATAAGCGGAGATAACGCGAGTATCGTCGTAAAGAGCGAGGGACTTATTGCCTCCGAGATCTCGCAGATCAACGAGATAGTTTTCCAACAGGCAGGTATAAAGCCCGTAAACATAAAAATAATTCAGCGTTGAGTCACGAAATTTGCGCTTACGCATACACTCTGTATAGCAAGAAGATTTGTATATGGGAGGAGTGCGTATGAAACAGAGCGTACCTGAATTTAGAGCAGATCCGCTGTTTGCCGCCGCAAACAGTACAAAGGGGTTTGTGTCCTTTTACTCTGAAATATTTTCAGCGCCGTCTATTGAGCGACGGTTTATCATCAAGGGCGGTCCGGGAACGGGAAAGAGCACCTTTATGAAAAGGATATCCGAGGAAGCAAAAGCGCGGGGGAGGGCGGTCGAGCATTACAGATGCTCCTCCGACCCAAACTCGCTCGACGGGATAATTATTGACGGCAAAATAGCCGTTATAGACGGCACTGCTCCGCATAGCGAGGACACCGAGCTTGCGGGGGCTAGAGATGAGATCATCGATCTTGGCGCGTTCTGGGATTCGGGCGCTTTAAGGGAAAAGCGGTCGGATATCGAGCATTTGCGCGAAAAAAAGAGCGAGTGCTATAAAAAAGCGTATCGATATCTAAGCTCGTGCGACGGGCTTTTTGAGATCGACCGATCGCTCGTCCTACCCGCGCTAAAGCACGAAAAGCTTTTGAGGGCAGTGGGGCGTATCCTTGATACGATCCCGCGCGGTACGGGCGCTTGCGTTACTCCCGCAATAGCTGATTCGGTCGGAATGAGGGGGCGTGTGCGATTTGACAGCTACGAGCAGTCGGCAACGAAGCTCTACGTTATTGAGGATCATTTCAAGACCTCGCATCTGTTTTTGAGGGCGCTTATCACGGGCGCTCTGCAAAAGGATTGCGCTTTGCGTGTGTCTTACGATCCCGTCCACGTAAGTGAGCCCGATGCCGTGTATTTTTGCCATACGGGTGATTGCTTCGTGATATCGGACGGTGAGCGCGAGGGCAACGTCCGAATAAATATGAAGCGCTTCGTCAGCGCGGAAAAAATACGAGAGGTACGCTCGGAGTTGAGGGCAAACGAGCGCATATACACCGCTTTGCTCAACTCCGCGTGTGATTCTCTTTTTGCCGCGGGTGAGCATCATTTCGCACTCGAAGAAATATATTCACAAACAGTCGATTTCAAGGCGCAAACCGAGTTCTGCCAAGCGTTTATAAATAAATTGCTTTGATTTATCGAGGGGACGCGGGGATGCGATTTTCCGCTTTTTTGAAAAAAAGCTTGGCAAAAAACTTCCTGAAAATGAGTTATTGTGTAGCTATTATGGCTATGTAAAAGCTTATTTTAGAAAGTTTTTTGATGGAGTCCATTCACTATTACAAAACAAAAGACACACCGCTCGGTTTGCCGAAATGATGTGTCTTATTTTTATGAGAGGGATCTGACGTATTCTATATCCTGCTTTATTTGTTTTTCGAGCTCGGATATAGATGAAAACTTTTGTTCGGGTCGGATAAATTCAAGGAATTCAACGGTGATGTATTTTCCGTACAGGTCGCCGTCGAAATCGAAGATGTGTGTTTCGTTGCAAAGGATAGAGCCGTTTACTGTCGGTCGCATACCGACGTTAGAGATACCGAGAAAGGCTTTTCTTCCGAGCTTCACGCGAACGCGGTAGACTCCGTAGCGCAGAACGGCTTTATTTTCGGGAAATATCTGATTTGCGGTAGAAAAGCCGAGCCTTCTCGCAAGATGCTGACCGTTTACGACCTTTTCCCTGATAGAATAGGGTCTGCCCAAAAGACGAGATGCAAGGTCGGTGTCGCCGTCGGCGATAGCTTGTCTGATAGAGGAGGAGCTTACGCTCATACCGTCAAGCGTGACGGGCTCGATAACCGAAAGACCAACTCCGTGCTTTTCGCAGAGAGCCTTTAATAGCTCGGTGTTTCCGGATCCGTTTTTGCCGAATCTGAAATTAAAACCGCAAACGATATGGGAAGCGCCCGCGTTTTTCAGAAGTATTTCAGAGAAGAAATCCTCTGCTGACATAGAAGCTATTTTCTCGTTAAACCGAACGCAAAAGAAGTTATCGACCGAAAGCTTTCGCATAAGCGACCGCTTTTCGTGGGTTTCCGTAAGAAGCGGAACGGAATTTTTAGCGAAATAATTCTTCGGCGGTTCTGCGAAAGACCAAACGGTAAGGGAAAGAGAACGCTCGTCGGCGATCTTACGCGCAAAGGATATCACCTGCGTGTGTCCTATATGCACTCCGTCAAAGCAACCGAGAGCAACGACGGACGGCGCGGGCGCGCGGGAATTTACAGAAGTGTATGTTTTCATTAAAAAGCACCTCAAGATCAAGGAATTTCAACAGTAAACAGCTCGTCTATTTTTTCACGCTGAGAAGCGTACTTGTCGGGCGAGAGCCAATCGTCATTCGACGCGCCGAGAGTACCGAGATCCTGATCGTAGGTACGTTCTGAAAGGCAATAGATGTTGGTTTCGGAGTGATAGGTTATAGAGATCTCGTATATGGGGGTAAGGCGGTCGTTAAAGATCGAATATCCCGTGTGGGTAGCGTATTTAGTGTAGGGAGATTCGGGAGCATCAACGAGAACCTCAGTTCCCGCGCATTCAGATATGACCGAGCCGTTTTCTGAATCTACATTTGGATTTGACACGTCGTTATCGAGGTCAAGCTCCGAAGAACCGTCGGGTTTTATATAAAGCGCTCGGTAATGTCTGTCGCCGTCCGCATCGGAGGAAAAGGGAACGAGAGCGAGGGCTTTTTCCTCGGTATCAATAAGGAATATCGCTTTTTTGGATTCCTCGGAGGAGAAAAGGGAAGCGTTCGCGGAAATATCAAATTTTCCTATCTTTTTGCCGTTTTTTTCGATATAGAGCTTACGAACCTCGTCGTTTGAGCCGCGATAGGAGAAGGTCACACCGTTCTGCTCCCACTCGGCGTGTGTCTTTGTGTTAAAGCCGACAGTGTCGGTGAAGTAAAACAAGAGAAAAAGCGCGAGAGCGAGGAAAATAATACCAAACGATATATATAAAAGCTTTTGTTTTTGCATAAAAGACCTCTTTTTGTGGATTTTTGCTTTTTAATATTATAACATATATTTTGAGAGTTTTCAAGGGTAATTTGCGAGTGAATAAATTTTGATTTATCGGTGGGTTTATGGCTACGCAGAAATATGCGAAACTCACCATACATTTGTAGGGACCGGCGTCCTCGACGGTCCAAAAACGCACATTTTAAACCTAACAAAATGGACCGTCGAGGACGCCGAACGCTTCAAGGTTGGATTAATTTTTGTGTTTTGGGCTTAGCCGTTTCGATATTTCAAACTCACCGACAAACTGCAATTTATATTCTCACTGGCTGTGAAAAACATAATCAACCCCCCCAATATTTACGTATTTTTGAGATGATTTTTGGATATTTAAAATAAGGACAAAATTTCTAAAAATAATTTTCAAAAAACGCTTGACAAAGTGAGATAAGTATGGTATAATCTATAACGTTCCGATGAAAAAGAACCGAGGAACACACGCTGGTGTGGCTCAATGGCAGAGCAGCTGATTTGTAATCAGCAGGTTGATGGTTCGACTCCGT
>JAZSIP010000068.1:0-9741 GCA_045533915.1 Eubacteriales bacterium | reverse complement strand
AAATATACTGTTTCACCAATCCCTCCGTCATTTTCTTGCGAAAATGCCACCTCCCTTTACACAAGGGAGGCTCTTTGTTTCTTTGCGTTTGTATATTTTGCTACCTGAAGTTTTTTTAAGCCACTTTGTCAGCAAGCTGGGAGCTTTCTTTATTCCTGTTTTTTTCTTTTCAGCTTTGAGAACATCTTTTTAATACCGAGCGTGATAGACACACAAAGCACAAAAAAGGGTGAGAACGGTCCTGCCCAAAAGGCAAGACAAGCGGTAGCTAAAATAAGCGCCCACTTCCAACGGAATATCCAGAACAGGAGATATCCGCCCCATACGGGTGAATATACGACTAAAATAACGAACAGCAAAAGAACGATGGTACTCGGAGTCTTGCACTCCTTCCATATCCAACGCAGAAAATTAACTATTTTATTTTTGAGCCAATCAAAAAATCTTTTCATATCCGCTTCCCGTTAAAAATATCCTGTATTATTTATTTACGAATACCTTTCTCTTTTTTTGGGGGTATTATGCTATATATTTCCTTAAAATAAAATTTATGTTGCAAAAAATGTCGGGGTATGATATAATACTAATGATAGTTTAAAAGATCGGACGGAAAAATATGAGTTCAAACAGAAGCTCCTTTACAGGAAAGATAGGATTTGTTCTTGCGGCGGCGGGATCTGCCGTAGGTCTTGGTAATATATGGCGTTTCCCATACCTCGCGGCAAAATACGGCGGAGGTATCTTTTTGCTCGTTTATATCGCGCTTTCTCTGACCTTTGGATTTTCGCTTATGGTCGCGGAGATAGCCATAGGACGAAAGACACAGCTCTCTCCAATGGGCGCTTTCCGCGCTCTTGACAAGAGATTCTCTTTTATCGGTGTTCTCGGTGCGATAGTTCCCGCTATAATATTGCCCTACTATTCGGTAATAGGCGGTTGGGTAATGAAATACTGCTTCGAATTTATGCGCGGTCAGACAAATGCTATGGCAGAGGATAGCTATTTCGGCGGATTTATAGGTCAGACCTTCGAACCTCTTTTGTGGTTTGCTCTCTTTATCGGCATAACCGCTATAATCGTTCTTTTCGGCGTTGAAAAGGGTATTGAAAAGGTCAGCAAGGTTATGATGCCCGTTCTCGTCGTGCTTATCCTATTTATCGCAATATTTAACATTTTCACCGTTGACGGCGCACTTGACGGCGTTGTTTACTACATTAAGCCCGATTTCTCAAAATTCTCGGTAATGACCGTTGTCGCGGCAATGGGACAGCTTTTCTACTCTATGTCGCTCGCTATGGGTATTATGATAACCTTCGGTTCTTATATGAAAAAGGATATAAGCATCGAAAAATCAACAAAGCAGATAGAGATATTCGATACGGGCATCGCGTTTTTGGCGGGACTTATGATAATTCCCGCGGTGTATGCTTTTTCGGGAGGTGACCCTGAAGCACTTGGAAAAGGTCCGAGCCTTATGTTCGGTGCGCTTCCGAAGATATTTGCCAATATGCCTGCAGGTACTATTATCGGTATCGTATTCTTTGTAATGGTATTTTTGGCGGCGTTGACCTCCTCTATATCTCTTATGGAGACCGTGGTATCTACAATTCAGGATAAATTCGGTATAGGAAGAAAGGTATCCTGTCTTATCGTTCTCGGAATATCGGTTATTCTCGGAGCTTCCTCCTCGCTTGGATACAGCGCGTGGGGAGAATTCAAGATATTGGGTCTTCAGATACTTGACTTCTTTGACTTCGCAAGTAACAATGTCCTTATGCCGACAGTCGCTCTTTCTACCTGTATTTTCATAGGATACGTTCTCAAGCCCAAGACAATCATCGATGAGGTCGAGCTTGAGGGAAATAGGCTTAAGCATAAAAAGATGTTTAACGTAATGATAAGATACGTAGCTCCTGTTTGTATTCTGATCATTCTTGTATCCTCTGTGCTTGACGTGTTCGGAATAGTAAAGATATAAGATCAATATATAAACGGTCGGGAATTTTTAAAGTTCCCGACCGTTTTATTTTACTGTTCTTTTTTTCTTACGTATTCCGAGGGAGTCATTGCCATTATGCTTTTATAAACGTTATTGAAGGTCCTGACACTCGAAAATCCGCTTTCAAGAGCCGCCTCGGTCATCGTTGCTCCCTTCATAAGCATATAATTGGCATTATTTATACGAAGCGCACTTATGTACTCGGTAATAGAAACGCCCGAATATTTCTTAAAGACCTCGGCAAGACGACCGCGCGACAAATAAAGTTCGCCCGATATAGAACCGACCGATATCTCCTCTTTAAAATGCTCGTTGATATATTCGACTATTTTATAGAATATCTGTCTGTCCTTGTTTTTGGCAAAAACGCTCTGAGAGACTGAGAAATGGCGCTCCAAAAGAAGATACACCGATGCCGCGATACTCTGCAAAAATGGATTTTCATAAACCTTTTTCACCTTTCCCTCTTTTTCCATCATATCAAACAGGGTGTCAAGCTTTTGTTCAAGCTCAGGAACAGAGAGTATTTCCTCTCGCTTTATATGGACTTTGAGCGGCTCGATAGACGAACTGAAATTCATTAAAATTTTCAAAGGAAATTGAAACACTCTGATATCCGTATCATCATTAGGAATTAAAAACTGATGTATAATATGCTCGTTTATTGCGATAATATCGCCGACATTTGCTTCTATGAGTTGACCGTCAACGCGAAAATTACAAGGCTTTCTTAACACCTGACATATCTCGTAATTCTCATGCCAATGAAAATGACTTTGCGCTTGTTTATATTTTCGAGTATGGCAAACTATTTCACTTTTTCTTATCTCTTGTACGATCTCCATAAGCATCTTCCTCTTTTCGATCAATGTATAAAAAGCACCCAAATTGACTCTCACAAGGTAATTATAACACAAAAGTTACATATTTTCAATCATACTTATCATTTTGAAAAAATTTTCAAAATTCAAAAAAAGTTTGTTTAATTCTTGACAATATAAAAAGATTGTGATATAATTGTCATTATCCTAAAAAAAGACATAATTTTATGGAGGTTTATGATGGATAAAATATCCGTAATAGCTACTTTTGCAGCGGCTGTTATCGCTTTGCTTTTCGCGATATTTACAGCCAGAAAGGTTTTGAAATTTTCCGAGGGAAACGATCTTATGAAAAAGATCTCTTCCTCAATAAGAAAAGGCGCTAACGCATTTTTGAAAAGACAGTATAAAATAGTTCTTATATTCTTCGCGGTCATGTTTGCCGTGCTCGTTGTGATGGCTATTTTAGGTCTTCTCTCTCCGTTCGTTCCCTTTGCTTTTGTTACGGGCGGCTTCTTCTCGGCTCTGTCGGGATTTGTTGGAATGAAGATAGCGACCGCGGCAAACGCAAGAACGGCAAACGCTTGTCAAGAGGGACTCAACCGCGGACTTCGCGTTGCTTTCTCGGCAGGAAGCGTTATGGGATTCACCGTTGTAGGTCTCGGACTTTTCGATATCTCCGTATGGTTCTTCCTTTTGAAGTTCGTATTCAAGCTTGAGACTGCCGCGATATCGGGCGCTATGCTTACTTTTGGTATGGGTGCTTCGTCAATGGCTCTCTTTGCGCGTGTTGGAGGCGGTATCTTCACAAAGGCTGCTGACGTAGGCGCGGACCTTGTTGGTAAGGTCGAAGCGGGTATACCCGAGGACGACCCCAGAAACCCTGCGGTTATCGCAGATAATGTCGGTGATAATGTCGGCGACGTTGCGGGAATGGGCGCTGACCTTTATGAGTCCTACGTAGGATCTATAATCTCCGCTTGCGCGCTCGGTGTTGCCGCATTCGGAAGCATAACCGCTATGACGCTTCCTATGCTCCTCGCCGCAGTAGGTATAATCTGCTCGGTATTCGGAACATTCCTCGTAAGAACGAAAGAGGGCGCTTCCCAGAAGCAGCTTCTTCGCGCGCTTTCACGCGGAACTAACTTCTCCGCTATCGTTATAGCGCTCGTCGCATTCCCTCTCGTTTATTTTGTTCTCGGAAAAGACAACTGGACGATATACTTCGCAATACTCGCGGGTCTTGTCGCGGGAGTGCTTATCGGTCTTACGACTGAATATTATACATCGGACAGCTACAAGCCCACAAAGAATCTCGCCGCTACCTCGGAAACAGGTACGGCAACCATAATTATCGGCGGTCTTTCGGTCGGTATGCTTTCAACACTTCTTCCCATCGTGATCGTTTCGGTATGCGTACTCGTCGCATTCTTCGTATCGGGCGGTGCGTCAAGCGCGTCCGCAGGTCTCTACGGAATCGCTCTTGCTGCTGTGGGTATGCTCTCAACTCTCGGTATCACCCTTGCTACCGACGCGTACGGTCCTGTTGCGGATAACGCGGGCGGTATCGCGCAGATGGCAGGTCTTGATGAAAAGGTAAGAGAGCGCACAGACGCACTCGACTCACTCGGAAACACCACCGCGGCAACGGGTAAAGGCTTTGCTATCGGCTCGGCGGCACTTACGGCTCTCGCGCTTATGGCTTCTTACATAGATAAGGTCAAGTCTATCGAGGGTGGCGCGCAAAAGGTAGCCGACCTCAATATCACCAATCCCACCGTTCTTATCGGTCTCTTTATCGGAGCCTGTCTCCCGTTCGTATTCGCGGCTCTCACTATGAACTCGGTCGGCCGCGCGGCACAGAGTGTCGTCAAAGAAGTTCGCCGTCAGTTCAAAGAGATCACGGGACTTATGGACGGCAAGGCTGATGCCGATTACGCAACCTGCGTTGACCTTTGCACAAAGGCAAGTCTGCGCGAGATGATTCTTCCCACCGTCGTTGCGGTTGCAGTTCCCGTTATCGTAGGTCTTGTTCTCGGCTGCCCAGGAGTTGTCGGAATGCTTGCGGGCGCTACCGCATCGGGCTTCCTCCTCGCGATATTCATGTCGAACTCGGGCGGAGCTTGGGATAACGCAAAGAAGTACATAGAGAGCGGCGTTCACGGCGGTAAAGGCTCGGATTGCCATAAAGCAGCGGTAGTCGGCGACACCGTAGGAGATCCCTTTAAGGATACCTCAGGTCCCGCAATAAACATTCTTATCAAGCTTCTTTCTATGGTCTCCATAGTATTCGCGGCGATCGTAGTTAATTTTTCGATATTTTAAGAAATAGAAAATTCAATGAAAAATGGCTGAGCTAAAGGCTCAGCCATTTTTATTTTAATGTTTTATCATCTTCTGCGTTTAACCGCCTTTGTAATTCTATAAACTATCCCCGCGATGATCTGCGCGATGATCACTCCGAGCGGAATAAACAGCATAAACGCGCCAACAGTTTTGGCGACTGACGACGGCTGGATAAACAGTATGAAGCCTATAAACGCGACCAAAAGCAATATCGCGGCGAATGCGGTAACTCCTTTTTTGATCCTTTCTCGAAGCAACGGACTGAACTCATGCTCGGGAATGAATAAGGACATCAGCTTTACGTAAAGCATAAATATACCTTCGACTATCACTTCGAAAACGATCTCAAAAATAAATTCAAGTAAACACCCCATAAGGTGAGCCTCCGCCTTTCAATCTAAAACTGTCTTACAACGCTTCGGATTCCGACTTCTGTTCTTCTTGCTTTGCTTCTTCCGAGTAAGTATTTTCAGCATAGGTCTTTTCCGCGTATGCCTGCTGGATCTCCGCGCCGTGCTTGAAGATCAGGGAGAGGAATAGGAAAACAAGTCCTGTCGAGATCGAAACCGACGTGCTTGAATCAAATTCTGCGGTGGTCGGTGCTGAAAACAGGTATATCGCAAAAGCCGCAATACCAGATATTACAGCAATTGCAACCGAAATAATGATTGAAATGATACCGAGACGGAAGATCTCCTTTGCGCTCTCAAAAGTAAATGGCGTTCCTGCGTTAAGAACGTTTTTGAAATAGCGCTCTGCCAAAAAAGCAAAGACAGCCTCGCCTGCACAGGCAACAAAGCCAACGATACAACCAAGATATGCCGCGGAGAGATCAAGTCCTTCATCAAAAAGAACACTCTCAGCCAAAGCTCCCGCCATAGGAAGCGTGAGCAATCCGAGCAGACAGCCTATTCCTCCAATTATACAGAGAATAAAAACGACCTTGGCAATGATCCTTACTACTTTAAAAACGGTTAAAATGTTGGGTAATGTTTTGCTCATAATTATGTCCTTCCTTTAAAAAGTCTGTAAATACGGCCCTTTGCCAATATACAGCTTACTATAATTTATTATAACGCCAAATGAAAAATGTGTCAAGATTTTTGACCGTTTTTGTCGCAAAAATATGTTTTTGTGGACTTTCGAGTAGCTGTATGACCGATTTTAGCTTGTCGTATGACGACGTCTTGCTGCCGCCGTTTTTATCGAAAGTCCAAAACAGCGGGAGATAAACTCCCGCCCTAGCTATGTTTACATATTATAATCGTTTTATCTGCGTCTTACATTTGATATAACACCGCAAGCGATCTTGTTGCCCACGTTTCCCGACGGCTGTGTTGTAAAATCATCGGGGCGGTCATGAATAATAACCGTTTTGCCGAGAATTTCATTCACGTTAAAGCGGTCGGTCAGAAAGGCGAGAAACGCCCTACCTCCCGCAGAAAAAAGTGGCGGCATATCACCCGCGTGATAGGGGTGCGGACAAGAGAGCGGATTGTAATGAGTTCCCGCATTTGCAAACGGATCGTCGTCGTTACCCGTGCACGACATTCCTCCATGGATATGAAACGCAAAAATATTGTTCCCGCAAATACCCTCCGATACAGGCAATCCGAGAATATCCGCCACCACCAAAACGCCGCTCCGCGCTTGATAGAATTTGACCGTTCCGTTGATTTGGTTATACTCTGCACTTCCCTTAACTATCGCTACCGCGTGGGGCAATCTTCGAAGTAAAGAATCGAGTTTCTTTTCGTTGCCTCCGTTACTTTTGTTGTACATATCTTCCCTCCGCATTGTAAATTTAATGTCGTTATAGGTTATGCCATAAGACCATCAAACGTGACGGGAGAATGCAAAAAGGACGCCGTTTGGCGTCCTTTGCGTTGTGTGTTTTGACCGTTTTAGATGACATGACTTTGTTATTAGATTAAGAAAACAGATACAATCGATAGAATTATAATAGTCAAGCCAAGTAAAAACAATATTATATCAAACAACCGAATACGTCTGATCGGCTTAATAAAAGAAGGGTTTCCCTCGGAAAGATAGATCGTATAGGTTTCGCCTTCTTTGTAATGCTTCAAAACATATTTTTGAGATAGGCAATCGGCACATTTGGTGGTATATGTTTTTCCTTTGTATTTATATGTAAAAATCGGAGAACTTGTGATATGTGCTTTAAACTGTTCAAAGCCGTAGTTTACTAATATTGCCGATACTTTTTCCTTGCAAGAATACGTAGCAATCATTATGCTGATGGAGCACCAACACATAACACCGCCAACAACAAAAACAAAAAAGCTTCCCAAATAAGTCGGGGCGAGAAAATATATAAGAACTGCACATGTTGCGAGCAAAAATAAAACTGCACCAATAAAATAATATTTTCGTTTATTGTTATTTTTCAATTTAATCACATCCATTCTGTGTTCATTATATCATATATTTGCAGGAATGTAAAGTATCTTTTGTAGGGACAGGCGTCCTCGACTGTCCGCTTATGGCACTAGGGTAACTCCGCTTCGCTCCGTGATTCGCACGCTCTCCGTCTGGTGAGCAAGCTCCCCGATCTCCGAGCGGCGAATGCGAACCTAATTCTGAGTCGCTTCGCTCACAGAGCGAGCTTCGAAGCGACGAGTACCCCAGCCAACACAAAAAGGACGCCGATTGGCGTCCTTTGCGTTGTCTCTTCTGACCTTAATAGATGCCAAAAATATCGCAAGAATTTTTCGGCTTAGATAGATCTAATCCAAAGACGAGTCGTTTGCGACAACAGAGCCGCCCTTTTCGTAAACAAAGTATGTATATCCATTGAGCTGATATTTTACGCAAATATATTTATCGGTTATAAGGATGCGATCTATCCCCGAAAACTTATGGATCTCGGTTAGTTTCCTCGTTTTAAAATCACTGTAACCGAACTTGCCGTTTGAATCAAGTATATACGCTCCGTTCTCATCAAAATCTATAATTTGCGTTCTCTTTTTGTCGTACTCAAAAACAGTTCTGATCTCGTTTGTTTCAATATTGTAGGCTGTAATTTGATTTTCACGAATGCCACTTATCAGCGGATCTGCCTTCACGGAATCTCGGCGATCAGTTCCCGATGTAGAAAACCATATCTCATCGCCCATAGACTTTGCCAAGCCTTCTATTTGGTAATAAGCACCGTCGGATTGTGATTCATACAGATTTTCCGCAAAATTCAGAATTGCTCGTTTTTCTGCGCTTGTTTCTTCTTTAGTGATAGACGTAAATCTATCCCAGATACGTCCCGCTCCGTTACCTAAAACGTAAAAAGAAAAAGCTTCAATATCGATAGATCTGCTTTGATACAGCTCCTGCATTTTTTCCTTTGTTAATGCTTCTCCTATATAAAAGCGATCTGTTTCTTTACCTTCATAATTGTACGTAATTACGCACTCGTAATATACGGCGGTTGTCGAATTCTTCCAATAAGCACTCAGAAAGGTGTACTCTTTAACCGAAGATTCTAAAAATTCATATTTATAAGAATTTGCGCTGTCGCGACGAATGTCATAAACTTCGGGAATGGTGATATTGCTATCCAATTCCAGCAAATAACTCGTGCCGTCAATTTTATTTATCAGTCGATCCTCAACAACCAACCACGTATCATTTTCAAAAGTATGGTCTATTCTTATGTTCGGCATTAAGATACCTTCAGTCAAAGCCGCGCAAGATGGAAGTACCAGCATCGATATGAGTAAAATAATACATATAAATTTCTTCATATTCCCACCGCCTTTCTGGGGTTATTATAACATTTTAGAAATCCTGATAGGCTTAAACGAAGCCACAAATGTTATTACCGTCATAATAGCAACTATTGGCAACCACATCTTATAATATTCCATATTCAAAGCATGATGAATCGAAAGCTGAGGTGTTCCATCGCAACCTTTGTCAAAAAACAAGGCGATAAATAGAGCAAAAAAGTACGCAAGCGGAACGATACCTGTCATCAAATAATCAAATTTTTTGTTTGTTAATGATAGGTTTCCCAGAAATGCGGTAGTTACGAAGAAAAGCACAAACAAAAAAACGGATAAAATGTTTGAATTTATGATATCTATTTCGTCCAATAAAGTAAAAATTCCAAAAATAATGGGAAATAAAATAAACGGACTTGTATAGTATATTACTTTTTTCATATATACCCCCTTTCATTATCATTTTCGTTCTCCTTTCGGGTGGTAAATACATTATACCGAAAGTGAGCGAGAATGCAAGAAAAGTTTTTGAAAATTATTTGGCAGGTTTATTATATCATAAAGATTGCAAGTTGTAAAGAGTTTAGTGATATGCTGACTTCGTCAGCGTGATATTTTTGCTTCGCAAAAGTGATATTGTTCGCTACGCTCACAGTGATATTATATTCGCCTCCAAAACTTGCGAAGCGAACATCAATGCGAATCAATACAACCCGCCGTCAGGCGAATATAACTGAAAAAAGGGGCTGAGTCAAAAGCTTATAATTAAGCGAATGGCTCAGCCTTTTGCTATGCAATTTTGCGAATTACGTGTAACATAAAAGAAAAAGCGTCGAAT
>JAZSIP010000020.1:0-12569 GCA_045533915.1 Eubacteriales bacterium | reverse complement strand
AGCAAAATTTGGATATAGAAAATGTGTCAATGAATGAGCTTGACGCAATATGGGATGAAATAAAACATAAATAAGCGAAAAAAAGCAAAAAATTTGGAGAAAAAAGCAAAAAAGCTCTTGATATTATTAAAAAAGTGTGATATAATCATTAATGTAATTTATGAGGGATCACCCTGATGAATAAAAAAATAAAATAAAGAAAGGTGAAAAGAACATGAACAAGACACAGTTTGTTGAAGCAATCGCCGCAAAGTCAGGTCTTAGCAAGAAGGCAGCAGAGGCTGCACTTAACGCAATGACAGATGTTGTTGCAGAAACCCTTAAGGCAGGAGAGAAGATCCAGCTCGTAGGATTTGGTACTTTTGAGGTTAAGGAGAGAGCTGCAAGAAGCGGCCGTAACCCCAAGACAGGTGAAACCATTCAGATCGCTGCATCCAAGACTCCCGCATTTAGCGCAGGCAAGGCTCTTAAGAACTCCGTAAACTAATTGTTTTTTCGGGTGAACGGCTTCGTTCACCCGATTTTTTAAAAAGGAGATAAAATGAGACTGGATAAATATCTAAAGGTATCTCGAATCATAAAAAGAAGAACCGTTGCAAACGATGCGTGTGATGCCGAACATGTCACGGTCAACGGAAAACGAGCTAAGGCATCGTATGACGTTAAGGTAAACGATATAGTAGAAATCACGTTCGGACAGAGAACGCTGAAATTCAAGGTAACTTGTGTGCGCGATAACGTTTCAAAAGCAGATGCTTCCGAAATGTATGAGATCATAGAAGAATAAAACAGAATAAATAAACTAACCTCCGCATATGATTTATTGAATCTTTTGCGGAGGTTTTTTATGAATATTCAATCGGAAAAACAAATTCACGAAATACATATCGGAATGCGTAAGGAAATGAATATCACAGGGGTTAAGGAGGTAATAAGCTTTGATGAAACAAGCGTAAGCTTGAAAAGCTCATGCGGAGAGATGACGATAGAGGGAAGCGATCTGAAAGTCGGCGTTTTGGATACGGATAAGGGCGTAGTTACATTAGAAGGTAGAATAGATACCGTATATTATTCTGCCGATACAACAGAAGAAAAGCGCGGTTTTTTCTCAAAGCTTTTTAGGTGAGAATAAATGGAGATATCGCCGTTTATTCTTACTATGCTTTTGTCATGGAGTCTTGCGTTTGGGGTGTTGCTCGGCGTTGTAAATGATTTAAATCGAATAATACGGGTATTTTGCGGAGTTAAATATTCCGAAAAACGATTTGGTAGATTGTACGAGCTTGTTTTACCTGTAGTTCACAGACCTCTTTTACGTAAAGAGAATAAATTTCATCAAAAAGCACTTGCGGTATTGATATTTTTTCAAGATATAATTTTTTTTATTGTCGCAAGTATAGGAATAATACTTTTGAATTATGAGTTTAACGAGGGACGTTTTCGTTTTTTTGTAGTAATTGCGGTTAGTATAGGTTTTTTATTATACTATTTTACCTTAGGAAAAGTCGTAATGACAGTGTCGGAAGGCATCGTTTTTTTGATAAAGGCAACTTTTTTGGTCGTTTTTAGTATCATGTTTCGTCCGTTTGTTGTTTTGGGGACTTTTTTAATTAATAATTTAAAAAAATTTACTTTATTTTCAAATATTACTATTGCAAATATACAAAAAAAGTTGTATAATAAGTATAAGAAGAAAGATATGATTCAAAGATCATTGAACGGCTTTTTGAAAATTAAAAAAGAAAGATACTTTTTGAAAATAAAAAAAGAAAGATAAAGGAGGCAAAAAAATGGGTATTGGCAGATATTTTATAGGTCAAAAAAAAGGTGTTTATTTGGCAGTGCGTATTTTTCTTGTCTTCCTTTTTGTTTTTGCGATTGCTTTTTTTCTGTGGTGCTTGATGTACGTAAATGAGGCGGAAGATCAAAGTAAGGAATACGAGGCTCGTATAGAGCGTCTGAGTGATGACGTTGAACAGTTAAAATATCTCGTAGACGCACCTATTGATGATGCGTATAAGATCCGTATCGCTCGTGAAAAATTAGGAATGTGCTTTCCCGATGAGATCGTATTTTATACCGAAGTAAATTGATCTGTCTAATAAAATATTTAAAGACGGAGATAATAATAAACAATTAAGCAAAGGGCGGTGATACGGTGAAGCGCTATGACAATATAAAAGCTTTTGAGTCTTCATATGAATACCTTGGCGTTCACCGAGAGGATACGGAATATATATTCAGGGTCTGGGCGCCTAATGCTGATATTGTATACGTTGTAGGCGATTTTAATGATTGGGACGAATGCGATCCTATGATGCTTATCGGAGACGGAATATGGGAACGGAGGATATCCTCAAAAAAAGTCCAAGAAAACGGTCTGTATAAGTATAAAATAAAAAACGGTTTGCAAGAGTTATACAAAGCCGATCCATACGCATTTTGTACTAAAGGAGACGGCGAAACGGCATCAGTTATTTGCGATATTTCAGGCTATGTTTGGCGTGATAAAAGCTGGCTCGAATACCGTTGCAACAAGGGTGACAAAGGTCCTATAAATATTTATAAGATACACGCGTCATCGTGGCGTTTACACGAAAACGGAAATTCTTATTCATGGTCGGAGCTTGCTACTGAGCTTGCGCCTTACGTCAAGCAAATGGGGTATACTCACGTAGAGCTTATGACTATAACGGAACACCAATCGGACAATGCTTTTGAATATGGTATAGATTCCTATTACGCTCCGATTGCACGTATGGGAAAACCTTATGATCTTATGAGTTTTGTCGATTCTATGCATGAAGCGGGAATCGGTGTTATTCTCGATTGGATACCGTCATATTTTTTAAAAAAAGAGCATTCTCTTGCTAATTTTGACGGACAACCTCTTTATGAGTATGAAGATCAAAACTCAAACGCAACGAGATATTTTGATCTTAGTCGAAAAGAAGTAAAAAGCTTTCTTATTTCAAACGCTGAATTCTGGTTTGAAATGTATCATGCGGACGGATTGCGATTAGATACGGCTTCAATAAAGATATGTACCGAAAGCTGTGAGGGTATAGCGTTTTATCAAGAGCTTAATTTAAGTATAAGAAAACATTTTTCCGACGTTTTGATCATAGACGCATACGAAGAAAATATTTTGGATAAATTTAATCTTTGTTATGATCAAAAAACAGATATCATAAAATTAAGCTTAGGATATCAAACGACATTTCCGTGTAATAAGTGTTTGCTTATGGGAACAGAAATAGGGCAACTTTCGGGATCGGATAAAATTCAGTCTGTAGATTGGAGCTTACTAAATTACGATTCTAATGTGAAATTGCAATATTATGCAGCCGAGCTTAATCATTTGTATTTAAAAGCTTCACCGTTGTGGAACGATAGCGGTTTTGAGTGGATATACAATAATGATAATGGTATCATGTCTTACAAGCGTATTGATGTTAACGGTAACGAGTTGATAATGATTTTAAATTTTACCGCTGCAACAAAAGAAAATTTTACTATCGGAGTATCAAAAAAGGGCGTTTATGAGGAAATATTTAATTCTGATGACGCACGTTTCGGCGGAAACGGAAGACTTAACGGTAAATGTATTGAAACCGCGAATATCAAATGTCAAAAATATTCGGAATCTATAAAGCTTAATGTTTCGCCTATGTCATTTTTGATATTACGATACTTAGTTAAGAATTCTTAAAACGACTGCTTGCGGTCGAAAATCACAAGCAAAAGAAAAAAGCCTTAAAAGCTAAAAACATTGGAGGATAATATGTTCAGGAAAAAAGAATGTGTTGCCATGCTCTTGGCAGGCGGACAGGGAAGTCGCCTTTACGCTTTGACCGAAAAAACAGCGAAACCTGCAGTACCCTTCGGCGGTAAGTACCGCATCATAGATTTCCCCCTATCAAATTGTGTTAATTCAGGTGTTGATACCGTTGGCGTTCTTACTCAGTATCAACCTTTGGTGCTTAATGAATATATTGGAAACGGTTTGCCTTGGGATCTTGACCGAGCATACGGCGGAGTAAAGATATTGCCTCCTTATCAAGGTAAAAAAGGCGCGGATTGGTATAAAGGAACAGCTAACGCAATATACCAGAATCTTGAGTTTATCGACCGTTATGATCCCGATTACGTTCTTATTCTTTCGGGTGACCATATTTACAAAATGGATTATTCAAAAATGCTTGAATATCATAAGAAAATGGAAGCAGATTGTACGATAGCTGTAATTGATGTTCCTCTCAAGGAAGCAAGCCGCTTCGGTATAATGAGCGCGTACGATGACGGAAGAATTTTCAAATTCTCCGAAAAGCCGAAAGAACCTGATAGCACAAAGGCATCTATGGGTATATACATTTTCTCAAAGGAATGTCTTTTCCGTTATTTGAAGGCTGATGCGCAAGATCCTACAAGCTCAAATGATTTTGGTAAAAACATAATTCCCGCAATGCTTGCCGCAGGTGAAAAGATGTACGCTTATCCTTTCGTGGGATATTGGAAGGACGTTGGAACTATAGCATCGCTTTGGGAAGCAAATATGGATCTTCTCGGTAGCGATCCCGTTCTTAAGCTGAATGATGAGGAATGGCGTATTTATGCCCGTCATGAGCCGCACGCACCTCAATACGTCGGCGCGAATGCGGTCGTGGATAATAGCTCTATAACGGAGGGTTGTGAGATATACGGAACAGTACGCAACTCTGTTCTCGGTTCGGGAGTAAAGGTAATGAAAGGTGCTGTCGTCAGCGACTCTGTCATTCTTGAAGACGTTGTTATAGGAGAGAACGCACAGGTTGAATATTCTATTATAGATCACGGAGCAAGCATAGGCGCTCGCGCGAAAATCGGATCATCACGCAAGAAAGCGAAAGGAATTACGGTCATCGGAGCTGAGATACCCGTAGCCGATGATACAGTGATACCCGACAATAAGATGATATCGGACGTTGAAGACATTGAAAAGGAGGCGGAATAATATGTCAGTAGCAGGTATTATTTTTTCTAATATTCACGATTCTTCCATTCCTGAGCTTACCAACATACGAACAATAGCATCAGTACCTTTCGGATGCCGATATCGACTTATAGATTTTCCGCTTTCTTATATGGTAAATTCGGGAATAAATAAAATAGGTATAATAACACACGATAATTATCAGTCCTTAATGGATCATATAGGTACAGGAAAAGACTGGGATCTTGCACGTCGTTCGGGCGGTATTAAGATCCTTCCGCCATTTATAAGTACAACGGGTATCTCAAGAGGCGGAAGATTGTATACTTCTCGATTGGAGGCGCTTACAGGTGTTATGACCTTTATAACACGTTGTAATGAGGATTATATCGTTCTTTCGGATTGCGACTGTATATGCAATATCGACCTTAACGCTGTTATTGAGGAGCATATCTCCAAAAATGCGGATATGACTATCGTTTCACGTCCTGCGGCTGAAAATGAGACACTTCCCGCAGAGGGCGAGACTGTTATAAAAAGTGATGATGACGGACGTGTTCTTGAAACGGCGGCTTATCAAAAAAACACTGTGGGTGTTGAGATAAGCACAAACATAATTGTAGCCAACAGAACCTTCCTTATCAATCTTTTAAACGAAGCATCTGCTCACGGATATTCTCATTTTTACCGTGATGCTATTTCAAAGAGACTTGGTAAATCAAGAATATACCGCTATTTGTACGAGGGTATATATTTGCAGATATCCTCAATGGAAGACTATTTTTCCGCATCTATGAGATTGCTTGATACCGACGTTCGTGACGGACTCTTCAACGTTCAAAACCGTCCTGTTTATACCAAGCTCCGCAATTCGTCTCCCACGATATATGCGGAGGGAGCAAAGGTGACTAACAGCTATGTTGCGGACGGTTGTGTTATCGAGGGAGAGGTAGAGAATTGTATCCTCTTCAGAGGCGTTCACATAGGAAAAGGCACAGTGGTCAGAAACTCGGTTCTTATGCAGGATACGTTTACAGGAAATAACGTAATGCTTAATTGTGTTGTAACCGATAAGAATACCGCTATCCGTGACGGAAGAATGCTTTCAGGTCATGAGACTATGCCGTTCTTTATTCCTAAAGGAACGATGATATGATCTCTTAAATAAAAGAGCTAAGATGAATTGAAAGGAACTAATTAAATTAATGAAAAAAATACTGTTTGTCGGCGCAGAGGCAATGCCTTTTGCGGCTACGGGAGGACTCGGAGACGTTCTTGGGTCTTTGCCCGCGGCTATAAAGCAAGAGGGAGGAGAGGAAGTTGACGTAAGAGTTGTGCTGCCTCTTTACAGCGCGGTGTCCGACACTTGGCGTAAAAAAATGAAGTTGGTCGCAGAATATGAGCTTCCGCTTGCATGGCGTAAGCAATATTGCGGTGTTTACAGTCTTTTAAAAGACGGAGTTACCTATTATTTTATAGATAACGAATATTACTTTAAACGCGATACGCTTTACGGCAATTTTGATGACGGTGAACGCTTTGCATTTTTCTGTAAAGCCGCAGTCGATATGCTTGGAGTGATAGGCTTTTATCCCGATATCCTTCATGCTCACGATTGGCAAGCTGCGCTTTGCCCCATATACCTTAACAGAAAATACAGGGTATATGAGGGATACGAGAATATCAAGACCGTATTTACCATTCACAATATAGAATATCAAGGGAAATACGACTTTTTGATACTCGGTGATGTTTTCGAGCTTGAGCAGAGCGACCGTGATATCGTTGAATACGGCGGTTGTATAAATCTTATGAAGGGCGCTATTGTAAGCGCTGATATTGTAAGTACTGTAAGTCCGCGCTATGCGCAGGAGATATGTACCTCGGAGTATGCGCACGGACTTGATGCTATCCTTAACGAAAACGCATACAAGCTTTGCGGTATCCTTAACGGTATAGATTACCGTTATTATAATCCGGGTACGGATAACGTTATAGAAAAGAAGTATAATTGGCGCTCCATCGTACAGAAATATGAGAACAAAAAAGCGCTTCAAAGAGAGCTTGGATTGCCCGAAAAAGAAGATGCTCCTATGGTTGCGATAATTTCAAGACTCGCTTCCCATAAAGGTCTTGATCTTATTTCGGAGATAGGATACCGTCTTCTCGAAAATAACGATATACAGCTCGTTGTATTAGGCAAGGGAGAGGCGGTTTATGAGAGATTCTTCTGTGATCTTGAAAATGCTTTTCCTAAAAAGGCAAGAGCTCTTATCACTTATGACAGAGATCTTTCAAAAAGGATATACGCTGCGGCAGATATCTTCTTGATGCCGTCAAAGAGTGAGCCTTGCGGACTTTCTCAAATGATCGCTTCACGTTATGGAGCTATACCCGTAACAAGAGAAACAGGAGGACTTTACGATTCTATAAAGGGTTATTGGGAGGACGGAGAAAAGGTCATGGGTAACGGATTTACCTTTGCAAACTACTCTTCCGATGAGCTTTTGGACCGTACACTTGCCGCTATCGACATTTGGAAAAACGAAGATAAGCGCAAAAAGCTTATAACCAAGATAATGCGTACAGATTTTTCATGGAAAAATTCTGCTGTCGGTTATCTTAATATGTATTCGACCATATTATAATAATCAAATAAAGATAATACAAGCAAAAGCGCCGTATAGAATAAATTATACGGCGCTATAGAAAGGAATTAAACCCAAAATGAACTATACCCCCACCAAAAAAGAAGTAAGAGAAAATATTGAAGCCAAGCTTTCGCGCTACTTTGGCTGTACACCTGCTGAGGCTTCAAGAGATCAAATGTATAAAGCCGTTTCTATGACCGTAAAGGATATACTTACGGAAAAAAGAGGAGAATTTAAGCATAAAGTCAATGACGCAGGCGCAAAGCGCGTTTATTATATGTCAATTGAATTTTTGCTTGGCCGCTCGCTCAAGACTAATTTAAACAACCTCGGACTTGCAGACAAATACAGCGAAGCACTCAAGGACTTTGGTTACGATCTTGAGGCCGTATATGAGTGTGAACCCGATGCGGGACTTGGAAACGGCGGACTCGGACGTTTGGCAGCGTGCTTTATGGATTCTCTTTCTTCGCTCGATTACCCCGCAACAGGATTTTCAATTTGCTACGAGTACGGACTGTTTAAACAGATGATAGTAGACGGTATGCAGGTAGAATTGCCTGACATTTGGCTTCCGGGCGGAGAAGTATGGCTTGTACCGAGAACCGACCGAATCTATCACGTCAAGATGGGCGGACGTATTAAGGAAAATTGGAAAGACGGACATCTGGAGATACTTTACGAGGATTGCGAGGAGATCGAGGCAGTTCCGTACGATATGATGATATCGGGAGCTGACAGTGAGGCGGTAAGTCAGCTTAGATTGTGGAAAGCAAGAGATATTAATAACTTTAATATGGGACTGTTTACGCAGGGACAGTATGCCCGTGCGGTAGAAGAAAGCACTAATGCGGAAATAATTTCTAAGGTTCTGTATCCTTCCGATAACCATATGGAAGGAAAGCTCTTGAGACTTTCACAACAGTACTTTATGGTTTCCGCATCTTGTCAGAGCATTATACGCGATCATATGGCAGTATATGGAACGCTTGATAATCTCGCTGATAAGGTAGCTATCCATATCAATGATACTCATCCCGCACTGTGTATTCCCGAGCTTATGAGAATTTTGGTCGACGAATATTTTTACGATTGGGACAGAGCTTGGGATATGGTGTGCAAAATATGCTCTTACACAAACCATACAGTTATGCCCGAGGCTCTTGAAACTTGGAATGAGGATCTGTTTGGTCTTAGACTGCCGAGAATACACTCTATCATAAAAGAGATAAATGAACGTTTCTGTAGAGACGCTTGGAAGAGCTTCCCGGGAAATTGGAACAGAATTTCGAAAATGAGTATTATCGGATACGGACAGGTACGTATGGCTAACCTTTGTGTTGTCGGAAGCCATTCTGTAAACGGAGTATCAAAGCTCCATTCGGATATTTTAACAAAGACCGTGTTCAAGGACTTTTACGCAATGTATCCCGAAAAGTTCTGTAACGTTACAAACGGTATAGCGCATCGCCGTTGGCTTTGCTACTCAAATCCGGCTCTTGCGGGATTGCTTGATGAGTGCATCGGAACGGGATATCGCCACAATCCCGAGGAGCTTGCGGAATTTGCTAAATTTGCCGATGATAAGGAAATACTTGAGCGAGTTCGCGCTATTAAGCATCAGAACAAGATAGAGTTTTCTAATCGTTTGTATAAAAAGACAGGCAAGGCAATAGATACTCACTCGCTCTTCGACGTACACGTAAAGCGTCTCCACGAGTATAAGCGTCAATTGTTGAATACTCTTAATATAATCGGATTGTACCTTGATATTAAAGAGAATCCTAACAAGGAGTTCCAGCCTCAGAGCTTTATATTTGCCGCAAAGGCAGCCCCTGGCTACTATATGGCAAAAAACATCATAAAGCTTATATATTTCCTTGGAAAAGAAATAGAGAACGATCCTGTTGTTCGTGAAAAGCTGTCGGTAAACTTCCTTGAGGATTATAACGTAAGTATGGCAGAGGCACTTATTCCCGCGGCTGAGATAAGTGAGCAGATCTCACTTGCGGGTAAAGAGGCAAGCGGAACAGGTTGTATGAAGCTTATGATAAACGGAGCAATGACCATCGGAACGCTTGACGGTGCTAATATAGAGATGCTTAATGCGGCGGGTAAGGATAATATGTATATATTCGGTCTTACCAGCGCAGAGGTGGATGATATTTGGCTTCGCGGATATAACAGCGCTGAGTTTTATGCTAATAACGATAGAATAAGACGCATAGTAAACGCGCTTAATACGGGATTTGCTGGTGAATCGTTCTCCGATATCGCAAATTACCTTATTTCAGGTCCCGGAATCCCCGACCCGTATATGTGTCTTGCTGACTTCGATTCTTATCATATGACTCGTGAACGCGCTATAAAGGATTATGCCGATAAGCAAAAATGGAATCGTATGTCCCTTATGAATATTGCGGCGGCAGGATATTTTGCGGCTGACCGTTCAATAGACGAATATGCACGCAATATATGGAATTTAAGAAAAATGACGGAAAAACGTTAAAAAAGGATTTAGATGCTTACTAAGATTTCTGAATATGATCGAGAAATGCCGATCATAAAGAAAATGGTTAACGGCGAGAACGTATCTCACAGAGGTGCATTCCCGTTCGGCAGTATAATAGAGATTACCGTTGAAGCGCCGAGGAAGCTCGGCGCTTCGGCGGTCGTTTTGCGTATTTGCAAAGACGGAGAAGGTGACGAGGATATTCCTTTGCTTTTCAGATCGACAAGCGATGGAATAGATATTTATACGCTCGCGCTTGATACTCAAAAGCTTTGTAAAAAACTTGAAAACGGCTTGTTTTATTATGAGTTTCTTTTCCTTCGCGGTTTTGATACTCTGTTTACCGATACTTACAATAATGTTGATTTTTCTTTGGGCGAACGCTCAGCGGGAAGATTTCTTCTTTTAATTTACGAGAAAGATTTTCATACTCCGAAATGGTTTCACGGAAGAACGATGTACCATATTTTCATTGACCGATTTTTTAAGGGAGACGGAAAAGTTGAAACTCGGTGCGATGCCGTGATGAATAACGATTGGGAAAACGGAATACCTCAATATCCAAAAAAGAACGGAGATGTTCTTTCAAATAACGTATTTTTTGGCGGTAACCTTTTCGGTGTTGCGCAAAAGCTTGATTATCTTAAGACGCTTGGCGTAGGAGTAATATATTTAAGCCCGATATTTACGGCATATTCCAATCACAAATACGATACGGGTAATTATCTTGAGATAGATTCGGGGTTCGGCGGAGAAGAAGCCTTTGATCTTTTGATCTCAGAGGCTAAAAAGAGAGATATCCGTATTATTTTGGACGGTGTTTTTAATCATACGGGAGATGACAGTATTTATTTTGATCGTTATGGAAAGCACGGCGGAAATGGTGCGTATATCAATACTAATTCACCTTACCGTGATTGGTTCAATTTTAAGAGCTATCCCAATGAATACGAAACGTGGTGGGGAATTAAAATACTTCCCAAGCTTAACTCAAATAATGAAAGCTGCAGAGATTTCTTCGTAGGAAAAGATGGTGTCGTTGAACGTTATATCGAGAGAGGTATAAGCGGTTGGCGGCTTGACGTAGCGGACGAGCTTTCCGATGATTTTCTTGACCGTCTCAGAGAAACAGCCAAAAAAGCCTCAGACGGTGAAGCAATAGTTATAGGAGAAGTATGGGAAAATGCCGCGGAAAAGGTAGCGTATGGAAAAAGAAGACGTTATTTAAGAGGCTCACAGCTTGATAGCGTTATGAATTATCCGTTCCGCAACGGTATACTTGCATTTGTTTTACAAAGCGATGCGGAGTTTTTAGCTGACGTTCTGAAAGCTATCTATTCGACCTATCCTAAATGCGTTTGTGATTCTCTTATGAATATTCTCGGAACTCACGATACCGAGCGTATACTGACAGTCCTTGGCGAAGGCAAAGAAGGCAGCGAGGAATCTAATGACGTTTTGGCACATAAAAAGCTTTCAGCTGAGGAAAAAGAAAAGGCTGTAAAACTGTTGAAGATCGCTTCTTCTATCCAATTTACAGTTTACGGAGTGCCGTCCGTGTTTTACGGTGACGAGGCGGGAATAGAGGGATATCACGATCCTTTTTGCCGCCGTACGTATCCTTGGGGAAGAGAAAACGCGGAGCTTTTAGAACATTACCGAGCTCTTGGTGATATGCGTGTAAATGAAGCTGTGCTTTGTGACGGTGAATTTTACGTTGAATATGCAAATAATGCTCAAATCGTTTATACAAGATCCTCGGAGAAAGAAAAAATAACAGTTATTGCTAATATGTCAAATGTGTCGTTTGAATATCGTTTGAATGAAAATTATATTAATATTATAAACAAACGCGAATATGTCGGTAAAGTAGAGCCACTGTCTTGCGTTATTCTCAAAAAATGCGGAGCATAAATAGAGGAGATAAAAAATGGGACTTTTTAAAAAAGCTTTTAAGAATATGACGAAAAGCAAAAATCCAAACAGTCCGAAATATAGGCGAGAAATGGCATTGGCTGTTGTAGGTCAGCATATAAAATACGTTACGGAAAAACGAGATGACGTAGACGAGGTCATAGGCAGAAACGGCGGACTTAATATACGAGGCGATGAGTTTATAGTGTATGCCTCTTCGGACGTTGTGTTCAGATGTAAAATAGATGATCTTCAAATTTGGGAGCTTCTTTCACGAGACGGTGTAGTGCTTACAGGACCTGATCTTGAAAACGGCGGCAAAGAACGCACTGTTATTGCATATTACGTTTATTATCGAAAATAAGTGAAAGGGGCTGTCTCATTTAGATGCAGAAGTCGTAGTTTGGTTCTCGTCGGCGTACAAAGGTACGCCAGAGAGCCAAAACGCGGCTAAAAAATACACATAAAAATTGAAATTAGTAAGAATTTCTACCAAAAAACCGCTCCCACTGTCGCATTT
>JAZSIP010000119.1:0-15061 GCA_045533915.1 Eubacteriales bacterium | reverse complement strand
ACGCCGAGAAGATGTACGGCAAGGTGGGCGAATAAAAGAAAGGGAAAGGGTATGGCGATAGGTAAAGAAATTATCGGATTACAAGAACGATTAGGATACGTTTTTCGTGATATTTCCTACTTGGAGCTCGCCTTAACTCATTCCTCATACACTAACGAGCTTAAGCTCAGAGGAAAGCCCGTTGACGTTCCGCCTAAGGAGTTGGAGCTCCTCTATTTCCTTGCATCTAATTACAATATCGTATTTACGAGAGATCAGCTTTTGGATAAGGTATGGGGTTTTGATTATCTTGGAGATTCCCGTACGGTAGACGTTCACGTAAAGCGTCTTCGCGAAAAGCTTGAGGGCGTATCTGACAAATGGACGCTCAAGACAGTTTGGGGCGTAGGTTATAAGTTCGAGCTTTTGGGCTAATATAAAAATGGGCTGTCATTGACAGCCCATTTTTAAGGTAATAAGTAAAAGTGAAGAGTGAATAAGTAAAATGAAGAATGGAGGATCAGCTTGTTTAAAAGTGTTTTCGCAAAATATATATCGGCATTTATGTTTATAATACTTTTGAGCTTTACCGTGATTATAGTAATTATCGGCTCTATAATCGCAAGCTATTCGGAGCAGGCGAAGACTGATATAATGGAGACTGCGGCAAGATCCTCCGCTACCTTTCTTGAGGGAAAGCTTGAGGGAGACGATGCTCCCGAGCTTGCCGTTCTTGTGCATAACGAGGCTGAGGATATACACACGATGCTGTCCGTTGTATCCTCTAACTCCGATGACGTTACTGTCCTTATTACCGATAACAGCGGACGGATATTGCTTGAAGCGGGGCATGACCGCGAGGAGATATCCGAAGGCTTTAGTATACCAAAGACGCTGATGGACGAGGTTAACAACGGAAGTGTCGTTTTTGAAAAGGCTGTAAATTATTCCATATTCTCTCAAACTCAGGCGGTATACGCAGTTCCCGTTTATAACGATTACAATTCCGTATGCGGTACGGTCTTTGTATGTGCTTCCTCGATGATGCTTACCGAATTGCTCGAGGTAATTATAAAAGCGGTCGTTGTAGCTATATTATGGGTATTGCTTGCGGCGTTGATCGCGGTCTATTTTATCAGCGACCGAGTTATTTCTCCGCTTAAAGAGATCAGTTATGCCGCAAAGAAATTCGCTTCGGGAAAATTCGATACCCGCGTACCTGTAAGAGGAAGCGACGAGGTATCCGAGCTTGCTGTTGCGTTTAATAATATGGCGGAATCTCTCGATAATTACGATATGATGAGAAACACCTTTATGTCGAACGTATCACACGATCTTCGGTCGCCTATGACTTCGATATCGGGATTTGTAGACGGTATTCTTGACGGAGTTATACCTCCCGAAAAGCACGAATATTATTTGCAGATAGTATCCGCGGAAATAAAGCGGCTTTCTCGTCTCGTTGCGTCCTTGCTCGATCTATCTCGTATTCAGGCGGGAGAACGCAAATTTACTATGGCTCCGTTTGATATTTGTGAGATGGGCCGAGAGATACTCATATCATTTGAGCAGAAGATAAACGATAAGAAGCTTGAGGTCGAGTTTGACACTGACGACGACCGTATGACCGTTGTGGCAGACCGCGATGCGATATATCAGATAGTCTACAATCTTTGCGATAATGCCGTAAAATTTGCCCTTGAGGGCGGGGTGCTTAGCCTTAAGATACAAAAGCTTAAAGGGCGAAAGGCTCTTGTGTCGGTATATAACGAGGGACAGGGTATAGCAGAAGCTGATATTCCTTATGTGTTTGAACGTTTTTACAAGAGCGATAAGAGCCGCGGACTTAACAAAAGCGGTGTAGGGCTTGGCTTGTTTATATCGAAGACTATAATCGAAGCGCACGGCGAAAAGATATGGGTGGAAAGTGATTTCGGAGAGGATTGTTGCTTCTATTTTACTCTTTCCTGCGAATAATTCAACCGTTTCGTGACAAACTAAATATACCTATACTTTAACTCCTTTGCATATGCAGAGGAGTTTTTAAATGAGGTTTGTTATGGATATGAATGAAAATGAAAAAGAAGATCAAAAGGAAAGAGGTATAGTTCCGAGTAATAACTCTGAAATGAAGCTTTCCGACTTTGATTCGGAGAACGGAGACAAAGAGAAAGATAAGAAAAAGAAAAAAAGAAAAAAACGTCCGCAAAGGTATCTTGGATATGCGGTCACTTCCGCGTGTCTTGTAATAGCTTTTGTTGTAATGATAACTGCGATGATATCGACACCTGTGACGTATGACAGCGATAAGGATATTCCCGTATTAAAAGAAGAGGAGACGAGGGACGAAACAAGAAAGCTTATTTACGTTCGTGATGTTTCGGACGGAGGGCTAAGTACAGCCGAGATATATTCCTCTTGCGCGGATTCGGTCGTTTCTGTTCTCGCCGAAGGTATTGAAGGCTCGGGTATCGGCTCGGGGTTTGTTATATCAGAGGACGGATATATAGCTACTGCCGATCATGTGGTAAGAGGTGCAACACAAATATCGGTCGTGCTTTCTACGGGAGAGGAATATTCGGCGGAGCTTGTTGCGGGGAATGGCTTTATCGATCTCGCACTTTTGAAAATAGATGCGGACAAGCTTTATGCTGTGAAGACGGGAGATTCCTCAGGATTGCTTGCGGGAGAAAGAGTAGTGGCTATCGGAACGCCTGCTTCACTTGATTTTGCGGGAAGTGTTTGCTCGGGTGAGATATCATTTCCTGAACGAGTGCTCAAGGTGTACGGTGAGAACGGAGTTCTCGAGAAGAAAATGACCTTGATACAGACCGATGCTCCTGTGAATCCTGGGAACTCAGGGTGTCCATTGTTTGATTCGGAGGGGCGTGTTATAGGCATTGTGACTATGAAGCTTGGTCAAAATTTTTCAGGTGTAGGTTTTGCTATACCCATCAACGAAGCATTGGCGATCTTGGAGAGAATGAAATTTGGACAAGAGATAGAAGAAGAACTCATTTCCGCTATAAGCGTACGTGCTCCAAAGCTCGGAATAATCGCGAACGCTTTTGATAGCAATGGTTTGCGCGGTGTCAAAATAGAAAGATTCGTATCTGATGAATTTGATTCCGCTCAAAAGCTAAAGCTTAACGACGTCATTACGCAAGTGGGAGACACCGCAGTAACGAGCGCAAAAAAACTCTCCGATGCTATAAATAAATATGCTCCAAATGATAAAATAGACGTAACTGTTTACAGAGACGGACAAAAACTGACATTTGAAGTGATACTCGGTGGGTAAAATGTTCTAAAAAAATGTCAAAATGAACAAAAAACAAAAAAACTATTGAAAAAATCTTTAAGATGCGATATAATTATTTAATATCGCATCTTATTTTTTGTTCGAAATATAAAAAAGGAGTTTTAATAATGAACGGTTTTCCTTTCTGGGATATGCTGCTTCGGCTTTTTGTTGCAACTATATGCGGCGGTATCATCGGTATTGAAAGAGGAAGAAAAAATCGCCCCGCGGGATTTCGTACATATATGCTCGTGTGTATGGGCGCGGCTTTGACGATGGTTCTTGGCGTATATCTTTTAAATATGATATCTAACGTTTGGCATCTCGAGGGTGTTTCTACCGATGTCGCGCGTTTCGGCGCTCAGGTAATAAACGGAATAGGATTTCTTGGTGCGGGAACGATAATAGTCACAGGTCGTCAGCAGGTCAAGGGAATGACTACGGCGGCGGGACTTTGGGCTTCGGCGTGTATGGGACTTGCGATAGGCGCGGGCTTTTACGTTGCCGCAGGTATTGCCTGTCTGCTCATTATCATAACTATCGTTGTTTTCTCCAAGATAGAAACATTCATACTTTCACATTCGCGCAATATAAATATTTGTGTGGAATACGAGCACGTGGACGATATCGCACAGATAGTTTCTACTATACGCGAACACGATATTCGAATCTTTGATGTTGAATTAAGCAAAGCCAAGGGCGTTGAAAGACCTTATCCGAGCGCTATCTTCACTCTGCAATTGCCTAAGAAGAAGCCGCATACTATAGTAATTACGTCCATCGCAAAGATAAAATCTGTACGCAGTATCGAAGAACTGTAAGAAAGGAGAGGCAAAATGCTTGATTTTTTGAATTTTTTAAGAGATGGTCAGCTTGACATTCTTACGGTTGCTGTACGCCTTGTCCTTGCTATTATTTGCGGTTCGTGTATAGGTCTTGAGCGAGAGCGTAAGAGACGTCCCGCAGGATTTCGTACACATATTCTTATTTGTCTTGGCGCGGCTATGACAACGCTTACGAGCCAATACATATCCTTAAATCTCGGACTCTTTACCGATATGGCTCGTCTTGGGGCACAGGTCATAGCGGGTATCGGTTTTATCGGCGCGGGAACTATCATTATAACCAAGCGCCGTCAGGTAAAGGGACTTACGACCGCCGCGGGACTTTGGGCAGATGCTATCGTCGGCTTGTGTCTTGGAGCGGGCTTCTTTGAAGCGGCTGTTATTGCGACTGTGATCATTCTTCTTGCGGAGATCGTATTTTCACGCCTCGAGTATTTTATTATGTCGAACGCCCGTTCCTTTAACATTATTATTGAATATACAGAGGGCGGAGATCTCGGACGTATCGTCGACGAGATCAAGCAAACGGGTACGGATATTCTTGACCTTGAAATAACTAAAACTCAAAAGGAGGAGCGTACCTGCTGCGCGACCTTCTCATTGCGTCTTCCACGTAAAGTCAGACACGGAGAGCTTGTATCAAAGGTTGCAAGACTTAGCTGTGTTCTTAACGTAGAAGAGCTTTAATGATATGTAACAAAAACGCGACCGTGATTTTTTACGGTCGCGTTTTTTTCTTAATAGTACGATATAAAAGGCAAATTTTTTCGGCTTTTATTGTTTTTTACACTTTGTTTTATAAAATAATGAAAAAAATAAACAAAAAGACTTTTTTTTAACAAAAATACTTGAAAGATTCATAAGTTTGTGGTATATTATATAAGGAAAATATTTTTTGAAAGGTGGATATAAAAAATGACCTACAACAAGAAAACAATCGAAGACATCGACGTTGCCGGCAAGCGAGTTCTCGTTCGTTGCGACTTCAACGTTCCGATCCAGAACGGCGTTATTACCTCTGACAAGAGAATCGTTGGTGCGCTTCCTACCATCAAGTATTTGCTCGATAAGGGCGCAAAGGTAATTCTTTGTTCTCACATGGGCAAGCCTCACAGCATCTTTACCGAGGGATTCGGTCTTACCAAGAAGGAGAAGAAGAAGGTAGAGGCTCTTCCCGCAGAAGAGCAGGCAGCAGCTACCGCGGAGCTTCTCGCAAAGGCAGCAAAGAACGACAAAAAGGCGTTCACCCTCAAGCCCGTTGCAGACAGACTTAACGAGCTTCTCGATGGCAAGGTTACTTTCGCTGAAGATATCATCGGAGACGATGCAAAGGCAAAGATCGCAGCTCTTGAGGGCGGCAAGGCAGTTCTTATCGAGAACGTTCGTTTTGACGCAAGAGAGACCAAGAACGGCGCAGATTTCGCTAAGGAGCTCGCTTCTTACGCAGATATTTTCGTAAACGACGCGTTCGGCTCTGCTCACAGAGCACACGCTTCCACTGCAGGCGTTGCAGATTATCTCCCCGCAGTTTGCGGATACCTCATTCAGAAGGAAATTTCTGTTATGGGTAAGGCTCTCGCAGATCCCGCTCGTCCCTTCGTTGCTATTCTCGGCGGCGCAAAGGTTTCCGACAAGATCGGTGTTATCAATAACCTTATCGACAAGGTAGATACTCTTATCATCGGCGGCGGTATGGCTTATACCTTCTACAAGGCTAAGGGATACAACGTTGGAACTTCTCTTTGTGAGGACGACAAGATAGAGCTAGCTAACGAGATGGTTTCAAAGGCAGCGGCTAAGGGTGTAAACTTCTTGCTTCCCGTTGATAACTATGTTACCGCTGATTTCGCAGCGGACGCAGAGTACAAGATAGTTGACGCAGATAAGATACCAGGCGATTGGATGGGTATGGATATCGGTCCTAAGACTCGTGAGCTCTTCGCAAACGCTATCAAGGGTGCGGGAACTGTTGTATGGAACGGACCGATGGGCGTTTTCGAATTTGAGAACTTCGCGGGCGGTACTAACGCAGTAGCAGATGCGGTTGCCCAAAGCGGTGCTATCTCTATCATCGGCGGAGGTGACTCCGCATCCGCGATCGAGAACCTCGGTTACGCAGATAAGATGACTCACATCTCTACCGGTGGTGGAGCTTCTCTCGAGTTCCTCGAGGGTAAGGAGTTTCCCGGTATAGCTTGTCTTCTTGACGCTTAATTAAAGAATTTTTTCGCACCGCCGAATGCTTTGGCTTTGGCGGTGCGACTTACGAAAAACAAGAATTTAAGAAAGATGAGGAATAAAAAAATGAATCCTTCCAAGAGAAGAACAGTTATCGCGGGTAACTGGAAAATGAACTTCACTCCCGCAGAAGCAACTGCATTTATCAATGAGATCAAGCCTATGGTCGCAGGTAAGGACAACTGCGATATCATTTTCTGCGCTCCTTACGTAACCATCGCGGCTGCTATGGAGGCTGCAAAGGACTCTAACATAAAGATCGGCGCGGAGAACGTACACTACGAAGCAAAGGGCGCATATACGGGAGAGGTCTCCGCAGATATGCTCAAGGCTATCGGTGTTGAGTACGTTATCATCGGACACAGCGAGAGACGTCAGTACTTCGGTGAGACCGATACGACTGTAAATCTTCGCACCAAGGCTGCTCTTGCCGCAGGTATGAAGGTTATCCTTTGCCTTGGCGAAGTTAAGGAGCAGAGACTTGCTGGAATTACCAACGAGGTAGTTTCTATGCAGACAAAGCTTGACCTCGCTGATGTTGACGCAGAGGCACTCAAGAACGTTATTATCGCTTATGAGCCTGTATGGGCAATAGGTACAGGTCTTACCGCTACTCCCGCGCAGGCAGAAGAGACCTGCGGAGAGATCCGTAAGGTTCTCGCATCTATGTACGGCGCAGACGTAGCAGAGACCGTTACTATTCAGTACGGCGGTTCTATGAACGACGCAAATGCGGCTGAGCTTCTCGCAAAGCCCAACGTTGACGGCGGTCTTATCGGCGGAGCTTCGCTCGTTGCTAAGAAGTTCACCGCTATCGTTGATGCTGCACAGTAATGGGGGACGCGTTCGAGAACTTTCTTGAAAGAAAGTTCTCGAGCTCTCAAAGAACTTCACTGAGGAAGTTTTGGTTGAACTCATATAGTAAAAATTAAAAGATACAGTCTTTTGTCTCCTGCCGATCGATCGTCAGGAGATTTTTTATGTTTAAATATCTTGATTTTATATAGAAAAAGTGTTATACTATATTTAGATATAAAAATGAACAAGAGGTTAAAATATATGGCAAATTACAGAAGAGGACGGATCAACGACGAGATGCAAAAGGAACTTGCCGCGATTTTGCGCGTTGTTAAAGATCCGAGAGTCAGTGACGCGTTTATTAGCATTACGGCGGTCGACGTTACAGGTGACTTGAAATTCGCAAAGGTCTACTATTCGGCAATGACGGGCGATAAAAAGGAGATAGCAAAAGGACTTAAGTCCTCTGCGGGATTTATCCGTCGTGAGCTCGCTCACAGACTGAATCTGCGTATGACTCCCGAGCTTACGTTTTACGAGGATCATTCGATAGCTCACGGAGCGCATATTTCAAAGCTTCTTAACAGTATAGAGATATCCGAAGAGGAAGAAGAGGGAGAGGCTGAAAATGACTAATTTTAAGTCTCTTAGCATGGACGAGCTTTGCGAACGTATATGCAAGTCTGAAAATACACTTATAGTTTATCACGTGCGCTCGGATGCTGATGCCGTAGGCTCGGCTTTTGCTTTGCGTGAGATACTTATGGCTATGGGTATTCCCGCTCTTTGCGTATGTGCTGACGAAGTGCCCGATAGATTGCGCTTTTTGACCGAAAGTGCGCAGGGAAGCGTTGTGATCGAAGAGGGACTGGAGCTTGATCACGAGCGAGTTATAAGCGTTGATTCCGCATCTCCTACGCAGCTTGGTTCGCTTTATCAAAAGCTTTGTCGCGATATGGACGTTATGATAGACCATCACGGTACGGGAACACCGTATGCCGATAATTATATCGATCCCGATGCGGCGGCTACGGGTGAGATAATTTACACACTCGGCAAACGTCTCGTTGAGAGAGGAGCACTTTCCGAGATCCCTAAACGTGCTCTTATGTGCATTTACGCCGCCATCTGCTCTGATACGGGATCATTCAGGTTTGCAAATGTTACACCGACGACCTTCCGTATAGCCGCTGAGCTTTTAGAGGCGGGAGTGCAGGGAGACGAGGTGTGCAGAAAACTTTATGAATCAAAGTCGGTAAAGCAGGTAAAAGCAGAGGGCGAAGCGGCACGGAGACTGTTGATGCATGACGGCGGAAAGATAGCATCGGTTACTTTTCCGTATACGTCAAAATTCTCACTTGCTCTTTCGGACGAGCATCTTGAGACAATCATAGACATTCCGCGTTCGATAAGCGGAGTAGAAGTGGCTTTTTGCGTAAAGCAGACCGAACAAAATAATACTTTCCGTGTGTCAATGCGCTCTGTGGGAGACGTTGACGTTGCCGCAATATGCGCGAAATTCGGCGGAGGCGGACATACTCGCGCGGCAGGCTGTACGGTCGAAGCGCGACATATAGATGACGTTGAAGAAATGCTTGTTGACACTATCAGAGCCGCGATGAGCAAATAATAAGAAATTTTTGCTTGTTTGCGCGTTTTTGGGGTCGCATATTTGACAAATACAGAGAGATTTTGCCGAAGTTGGTTTATGCAAATTTACATTTTGATAAAAAACAGACGAATTTTTGGAAAATTGCTTGGCAAATGTCGAAATTTATGTTATAATATATATACCATTCAAAAGAACGAAAAAAATTAAATTAAAAAACACTTGCGGAGGGAAAGACGAATGAGGGAATCACAGTTTGCGGAATTGAGTGTCATAGGTATGAGAGGTTGCGAGCAGTTTGCTGCTCAGGTCGATTATTACCTTAAGGAGTGGCGTCGCCACGGCGGAGAGGAATCTTATCTTGTAAAGGTAGATTGTCCTCGCTTTGGTACGGGTGAGGCAAAGGCATTGCTCCATCAGTCGCTCAGAGGACACGATCTCTACATTATCTGCGATATGTTCAACTACGGTGTTACCTACAAAATGTACGGTCAGGAAGTTCCTATGAGCCCTGACGATCACTATGCGGATCTTAAGAGAATTATTGCGGCAAACGCAGGTAAGGCTCGCAGAATATCTGTTATTATGCCCATGCTTTACGAGGGCAGACAGCACAGACGCGCTGGCAGAGAATCGCTTGACTGCGCACTTATGCTTCAGGAGCTTGTCAATATGGGGGTTACTAATATCATCACCTTTGACGCTCACGATGCAAGAATCCAAAACGCTATTCCGCTTTCGGGCTTTGACGACGTAAGACCTACATATCAGATGATAAAGGCTCTTGTTAAGGCTATTCCCGATGTTTCACTTGATAAAGAAGATACCGTTATCATTTCTCCCGACGAGGGCGCTATGGGACGTTGTATGTACTACTCATCGGTTCTTGGACTCGATATCGGTATGTTCTACAAGAGACGTAACTATTCTATCGTTGTAAACGGAAGAAACCCCATCGAAGCTCACGAGTACCTCGGAAGAGACCTTCACGGTAAGGATGTTATCATCGTTGATGATATGATCTCCTCGGGCGAATCTCTCCTTGATGTTGCTCTTCAGCTTAAGGAAAAGGGCGCAAAGCGCATCTTCGCGTTTGCTTCCTTTGGTCTTTACACCGACGGACTTGATAAGTTTGATAAGGCGTATGCAGAGGGAACTATCACCCGCGTATTCAATACGAACCTCGTTTACCGCCGTCCCGATCTTTACGAGCGCGAGTGGTTCGTTGAGGTAAATATGTGTAAGTATGTTTCTTACATTATCGATACCCTCAACCACGATGATACCATCAGCGAGCTTCTCAATCCTATCAAGCGTATCCATAATCTTATGGACAAGCATAAAAAGGAACAGGCTTCTCAGATGAAAATGGAGTTTGAGGACTAATTGAATAAAAAAGAACCGTTTTCGAACGGTTCTTTTTTGTACGCATTTTTTGTTTTTAGTATTTACTAAAATAAAATTATTAAAATCTATTGACAATTTATAAAGCGCGTGATATTATATAAGTGAGGAGCTACTCATTAAAATATTAGGAGGACTTTTTATGAATCGAGAGCTATTCAGAAAAATGGTCAAATGGTTTGGTCTGTTGTTATTGTTTCATTTGATGTCAATGATACTGTTCGGAGTGATCTTTTCAAGCTCTGTTGCGCGAATGATAGACGATAAACTGCAAACAAGGGTAAATCTTACCGTACTTATTTATAATATAGCGGTCTTTGTTATCTTTTCGATCGTCCATTCAAAGATAGAGTCATCATTCAGCGAATATAAAAAGGGAATAAAGGAAACCGTTAGAGCGAATGAGTTTTCCGCTTTAAAATATTTCAAAGCAACTTTTTTGAAAGAGCATTTGATAAGACTCGGGATATATTTTGCTTTTCAGTTGCCGTTTCTCGTGTTTTGCCTCATATTCGGAGTAGAACTGCAATACCCCACTATGTTTGAACAGTTTTATATTACCGAAACGGGATTCTATCTTGTCACTGGCTCTGCACTCCTTGGAATATTACTCAATACCGTAGTGTTCGGAATGATTTTTACATTGATAAGAATATTGTTTGTGCTTATAACGAAAAAAGACGTTGAAAAGGATATAATGCATTGACAAATAAAGGTTTTTGTATTATCATATAAATAGAGTGTTTAGAAAGTGTGAAAATCTATATGCAAGAACATATAAATGAAATTTTGGTATGGATAACAGTTTCTTTTTTATCTTGAAAAATTAACCAATACGAGATTAATAAATTTTATTCTATTAAAAAGAGAATATCTCCATAATCGCTCTATTGACTTTGCTGCCGATTTCGTGTATAATGTTTTTCAAGCTTCTAAAATTGATTTTTTGCGAAGTGAATATGTTTTGTTGTGCTATTATATCATTCGGAGGATATTTTTGTGAAAAGTAGCATTATTAAAAAAATATGCTTTAATTTGTTGAAATTTTGGGGTGCGTCTTGGTTAGGTATTGTTTTAGCTTTGATTCCCTTCAATATTTTAAAACTTTTTACAGGTGATAATCCAAAGCTTGAAACAATATTAATATCGTTTATTTCCTGTTTATTTACTATGATTCTTATATTCGTTATGACATATGACGAAACATATAAACAAAAAAATGCTAAATATAAAATTGGTTATCAGCTCTTATTTGCCGTAATTCCTGCGATATTACATATGTTGATTTGTATTATTACCGGTGGGAGTTCTTTTGTAATGGTAGGTGCTAAATATTTTACCATACATATAGCAAATTTATATATTGATGCAATAACCATTTATCATATTTTCTTGACGTGTACTATATTTGATACAGCTTATGCGCTTTCTTGTTTTGCAGGAGCATGTTTGGGAACAAGAAAAAGAGAGAAGAATAAAGAAGATCTCAATCATGACGGTTCTTTCGGACATGTATATACAGAAAAAAAGAATACAGACTATGAGCACGTTCCGCTATACCGCTCTTACGGTGTTTTTCGCAAATTCGGACTTCCTCGAAAGATATTAGAGACTTTTTATAAGATAATGGCTACAAGTGTTCTCGCGCTTCTTGCTTTTGCGGCGGCACTTACAATTATTACCGCTATTATCTATGCGCCTGTTCTTATATCCACCGCTATCGTCGTTATCATTGCATCATTTATTCTTTATAAGCCTGTTCGGTTGCTCCACAAAAGATTCAGATTTATGAGAAAGCTTAAGTGCGTTTGCCGTAAAAACGGTCATTCGCTGATAATAAACCGACGCTTTCCAAAGTATTTCATACATAACAAGGAGCGGGAGGACTTTTGCGTGGATACGGGCAGAAAGATATATTACGGTTGCTTTCTTACTATCCCGAAACGCCTTACGCACGTGACCTTTCTCGATGAAAAAAGGATAAGACTTACTACCCGCATAAATGCCGAGAGAAATAAATTTTATCAGATATATGATCTTCAGAAAAAGCATAGGGAAAAAGAATTTTATTTTCCTTACGTTTATTCAATGTCAAAGCGCCCAATTGTAAAGGCGGTCATTCTGAATCCCTCTCCTCACGCGATCTTTGTTAAGGACAAGGACGGCGTTGAGCGTGAATCGGGAACGGGCGAGTTTACTTGCGGATATCATATACATACGGGTACGGGATTTATCAATACGATAGAGCGAGAATTTAGTGAATAAAAACTCCGCAAAATCTATTTTTTGAAAGTTTTTGAGGGGAGTTTGAGGGGGACTTTTTCCAAAAAGCCCCCCTCATCGCGTCCTCATCGCATCTCCGTGCTTTCAAGCGTTCCCGCGCCTATCATAATGAGCGTTTTGTCGTACTTGCTTTCTTTGATAAATGAGGCGATATCACCGCGAAAATACCGTGGGTCGATGACGTCGAGGTCAAAATGTCGTGCGAGAAAGGGAATAACCGAGTTCGCGAAGCTGTCCTTGATAAGCAATAGAGAGGGGCGCTCGATATCTTTGGCGCGTATTTGTATTCGAGAATAATTTCCGCCAAGAAAAACGAGATATTTGTCCTTTCCTTCAAGCTTTGAGAAGTCGTAAAAGCCTTTTGTTTCTGTTCCTTTTTCTTCGTTATATACAGAAATTTCGATGTCGCCGTCATAGCGGTAAAGCGTTACAGAATCGGGATCTGCCGAGCTAAGCCCCGACTTTGAAAAGGACGTGCCTAAAAAGCTGTCGGATACAGTCACACGGTCAAAATCTTTTAAAGAATATGGCGTGATATCAAGCTTTTCGGCAATACTCAAATAGGCAAGATATGCGCCGTCGGTGGTCCAATGGTGATCGGTCTTGTACCACACGTATTCACCGTTTGCGGATAAATTCTTTATCTTTTCGGCGATGTTTATACGCGAGGGCAGATATAAGTCAAGCATAACGTTTGTGCGCTCCTCGATAGATGTATCGCACATTTTTGGAAGCTTATTTTGCAATACGTCAATGGCTCTCGGCGCTATAAAGATACAAGCTTCGGACTCACTTGAAAGCCCTTTGAGATATGAGAGATTCTTTATAAGTATCGTGTCGTCTGTTTCTCCGCGCGCGATAAGATATCCGTCCTTTCCGAAAATTATGCCGTTGTTTTCTTGTCTTAACAGCAGTCGTTCCGTGTTTGCTTTGACGTTTGTAAAGAATGGGCGGAGAGGAAACTGATCAGCGAAAAATTCGGTCATATCAGTGAAAAAATTGCCGTTCACAAGGCTTTCAAGCTTTACGGTGGGGAATTGAGATAAGGCTCTGTTCTCAGTCTCCGAGAAGCTTTTTTGAGGCTTTGCGAATATCGTGATACCGAATACGAAAAGTATCGCGAACGAAAGAAAAACTGTAAGTATATCCGAAATTTTGTTTCTTTTCATTTTTTGCCTCCGAAAGTGTTTATTTTAGGATTCACACTCGCGGCTGAATTTATTCCGAAAAAAAGCTCCGCTATCACTTGATAGCGGAGCTTTGCTTATTTATTGGTTGTAGAATAGGTTACGATATAACCGTCCATATTGTTACCGCTGACAGTATAAGAATCCTTATACTTTTCGGGGATCATAGGAGTCTCTGTCTGAGGTATATAATAAACCTTGTAAGAGCTCTTATCAACGGTAGCACCTAAAGTTTTCTTGAAATTGGTGGACTTCAAAAGCTCGATATAATCAGCCAAAGTTTCGCACTCCTTATCCTTCATGATCTGTGCGTGTACCTTTCCGACGTAACGGAAGATATGTGTCATATCCTCGGCAGTCTCTGCGCCCTCCGCGGTACTTGCTTCAGGAGCTGAGAAAAGCTGAACGAAGCCGTACTTGTAAGCGTTATTGAAGATCCATTTATATTCTTCAGATTCAGAAATTGCAGGTTTGAGAGCTCCTTCTATACCCGTGGTATATCTTAATTCGAAAGTGTTTCCGGCAGCATAGAAAGCAGCGCTATTGATATTTACCCAAACATTATCGTTTTGAGTTGCATTATAAAAATCAAGAAGCATAGTGTTTATTGCGTTAACAGCTTCTTCTTTTACAGTAACATCCAAAGCGTTTGAAGAATACAATATCTCACCATCGATAGTTGCGCGGCTAACTCGTATCGTTGTTGTCTTTACGTCTGTATTTGCCTCGGCAATATAGGGGTGAAGCTCATCAACGATCAAAAGGTCACCTCTGTGAAGCTGATTCTCAGCAAAGGTCGTAGTTACAAATCCGCGGTTGGGATCGACAGTCTGCTCACCTTCCTGTTCGCCGTTTGATTTTTTTACGGCAGAAACAATGCCCATAATGGCAAGTGTTAAAAGGCTTATAACGAGCAGAGCCGCAACTACGGCGATCATGTAGCAGGCAAAACGTTTTTTGTTTTGCTGAGCGGTGGTACCGCTATTTATCCAAGCAAAAAAATTATTCATGTGGGAGCGTCCTCCGTTCTGTATTTTTTTATGTTACCTCGGCGGTAATCCCGCCGAGGATATTGTTTTTGATTATTCTGCGTCCTTAATGGAGAAGTCCATACGACCCTTCTTGTCAAGACCCATATACTTGACCTTAACGGTGTCGCCAAGCTTGAGAACGTCCTCTACCTTTTCGATGCGCTTAGGAGCGATCTTGGAGATGTGGACCATACCCTCCTTACCGGGAGCATACTCTACGAAGCAGCCAAACTCCTTGATGCCCGTAACCTTACCCGTGTAGGTAGCGCCAACCTCAGGCTCGAATACGATAGCATCTATCATAGCCTTTGCCTTTGCAGCATTCTCTCCGTTAGCGGAAGCGATGCAAATAGTTCCGTCGTCCTCAATGTCGACCTTTGCACCCG
>JAZSIP010000017.1:0-5726 GCA_045533915.1 Eubacteriales bacterium | reverse complement strand
AGCCCGATAAGCATTGAGGAACTGTTCGTATTTATGGTAAAGGAGGCGAAATGATATGAAAGGTCTATTATTGAAAGATTGGTATATGATGAAAAAATATTGTAGATATTATCTTTTCGTTAGTATCGGATTTATCATTCTTTCTATGATGAGTAGCGGCAATATGTTCTTTGTTTTCTATCCTTGTTTGCTCTGCGGTATGATTCCCGTCAACCTCCTTGGATATGACGAGCGCAGTCGTTGGACGGAGTATTTTGGTACGTTGCCATATACCAAAACGCAAATCGTATCCGCAAAGTATCTGATTGGCTTGTTCACACAAATCGCTATGCTGATCGTAACGGGAATCGCACAAGCGCTCCGAATGAGTATTAATAACACGTTTCAATTAAAGGAATATGTTGTACTTATGATGCTATTGCTCATCATAGCTTCCATCACATCATCTATTTGCCTTCCGTTTATGTTTAAATGGGGTGTTGAAAAAGGCAGGATCGCTTATTATTTTATGATAGGCATTGTATGTGCAGGAAGCATAATATCGTCAAGCCTTTTGTTTAAAGAAATGCAAACGGAAATAAAATTGAACGGTATTTTACCCATCATCTGTCTTGTTGGTATTGGAATATACGCTCTGTCTTGGTATCTATCGATCGTATTCTATAAAAAACGGGAAATATAATTAATAAATAAACACCAAAGGGGCTCTCCTTATTACTTACAATGATTGACATTTACAAAACTCCGTGGTATAATTACTATTGCTTTGCAAATACAAAAAATACTGTCACGGAGGTATAAAAAATGAAGATTACTTCCCTGCTTGAAAACACCACCGAGCGAAATGATATGCAGGTCGAGCACGGTCTTTCGCTCTATATTGAGACAGAGAGACACCGTATTCTCTTTGATATGGGTCAGACCGATCTATTCAGTGAGAACGCGAAGATGCTTGGAATCGATCTCTCCCGCGTTGACATCGCCATTCTCTCCCATGGGCACTATGACCACGGAGGCGGACTTCGGAAATTTTTAGAGATCAACTCTCACGCGCCTGTGTATATCCACAAAGACGCTTTTCTTCCGCATTACAGCGGAGCTGATAAATATATTGGACTTGACACCTCATTAAAGGATCACCCTCAAATTATTTTCACCGATGACGAATATCGTATTGACGAATCTTTGACTTTGTTTTCCTGCAACTTCAGAGAGAAAAAGCACCCGACGATTCCCTCCGGACTCAACGAGAGGGTTGGCGACGTCTTTATTCCCGATGATTTCAGACACGAGCAATACCTCTTGATCGAAGAAAACGGGAAACAAGCGCTCATCAGCGGTTGCTCTCACAAGGGTATCCTCGATATTATCGAGTGGTTTTCTCCCGACGTTCTTATCGGTGGATTCCACTATTCAAAGCTTTCTCTTGACGAAGCTCTTGCGGCTGCGGCAAAAGCTCTTGCGGCTAATTCGACCGAATTTTACACCTGTCACTGCACGGGTTATGAGCAGTATGATTTTATGAGGCAATATATGCCGTCGCTTTACTACCTGTCCTGCGGACAAACGATATCATTATGAAAATTCAACTTTCAGATCATTTTAATTACGGAAAACTTATAAAATTCACCCTGCCCTCTATGGCGATGATGATAGTTATGTCTATCTACGGAGTAGTAGACGGATTCTTTGTTTCAAACTTTGCGGGAAAGACACCTTTTGCGGCGATCAATCTCATTATGCCCTGCCTTATGATCTTCTCTACGGTTGGCTTTATGTTTGGAACGGGCGGTTCTGCTATTGTAGCAAAGACTATGGGTGAGGGAGACAAAGACAGAGCAAACGAGTATTTTTCATTATTTGTCTACGTATCGTTTATTTTGGGCGTTTTACTTGCGATCTTGGGAATAATTTTTATTCGTCCGATCGCAATACTGCTTGGTGCTGAGGGAGAACTGTTAGAAAACGCGGTAATATATTCTCGGATAATTTTAATCGCACTTCCCTTTAACACGCTTCAGCTTTTATTTCAGTCTTTTTTCGTTACTGCGGAAAGACCTCAGCTTGGTCTTATTACAACGATATCCTCAGGGGTAACAAACATTGTATTAGATGCGGTACTTGTACTTCTTCTTCCGTTTGAATACAAGCTTATCGGCGCGGCGATCGCCACAGCTATGAGCCAGTTTATCGGCGGCATCATTCCCGTATTTTACTTCTCGCGAAAAAACAGCAGTATTCTTCATCTTGGCAAAACGAAAGTTTACGGCAAAGCTATTTTTAAGGCTTGTACCAACGGATCGTCTGAATTTATGAGCAATATATCAATGAATATCGTTGGTATGCTTTACAACATTCAGCTTATGGAATACGCAGGTGAGGACGGTATTGCCGCATACGGTGTAATGATGTATGTCAGCATGATCTTTGCGGCGGCTTTTATCGGATATTCTATTGGCGTTTCGCCTGTTATAAGCTATCATTACGGTGCAAAGAATCATACCGAGCTTAAAGGGTTGTTGAAAAGAAGCATTATAATAATCGGTTCTTTTGCTGTTTGTATGGTCATCGCAGGAGAGCTTTTATCCATACCGCTTGCAAAGCTCTTCGTTGGATATGACGCGGAGCTCTTGGCAATGACAGCTTCAGGCTTCAGGATATTTGCCGTCTCCTTTCTGTTTATGGGCTATGCGATATTTGGATCAAGCTTCTTTACGGCACTCAATGATGGTCTGACCTCGGCTATTATTTCGTTTCTCAGAACGCTTGTATTTCAGGTTTCTGCCGTAATGCTATTACCTATAATTTTTGATATAGACGGAATATGGTATTCTATAATCGTTGCGGAATTTATGGCGATGGCTTTGAGCGGTATTTTCGTTATAGCAAAGAAAAACAAATATCATTACATATAAAAACACAAAAAGAGCTATCTCGATAGAGAAATAGCTCTTTTTGTAACTGATCAGATCTTTTTATATAAGCCTTTTCGATAACGCATACTTATAATTGATATCGCAATCGTATTAAATATCGCATTAAGTATCCACGAAACAGTAAAGCACATCATAATCGTATCAAATGTAGGCACGAGCGGATATACGAAATTCATCCATATAACCCTGAACAAAAGCACACATACTATGGTTTTGAGCGTTCCAAGGAACGGATATCCGTATGCGTGTTCAGCCGAACCTAAAACGCTACCATAAGCATGAATGAAACAAAATACATTTACGTAAAACAATCTTATCATACCGTATTCTATTGCTTGGACCGATGACGTTCCGATAATAAGACCAAGGCAAAATTCACCTGTTAAGTATATTAAAACGCCTATACTTCCTCCGAACAATACGGAGAAAAGAAGAGTGTACCAAAAGGATCTTTTTACACGATCCTTTTTTTGCGCCCCGATATTCTGTCCCATAAAGGTTGAGGTAGCAGCAGAAAATCCATTTATGAAAGATGCAGGAATTGACAATAGATCGTTAGCCGCTGTATTTCCCGCGGCAGCCGCTACACCGTAGGAGTTTATCTGGGGAACGATCTGTAGATTTGCGATAGGCAACAACAAATTTGATATAGAAACCGGTATTCCAAAACGCAATATCAATTTAAACGATTCAAAATTAAATCTGAATTTTTTTAATGAGAGCTTTATGAAATCATCAAACGCGAAAATACGGCGTACTACAAGTACTGCGCTGATGATTTTTGAAACTACTGTCGCAACGGCTACCGCAACGACTTTTTGCGGCAATATAAAGCACAGCACGATATTCAGCACTACGTTTATAATTCCGCTTAGCAATATATAGTAAAGTGGGCGTTGCGTATCTCCAAAAGTTCTGACGATAACCGCACCGTAATTATAAAGCAACGCGATCGGAGACGAAGCAATATAGATGCGAAAATAAACAAGCGCACCCTCAAAGCATTCCTCGGGACAGTTTACAAGACGAAGCAATTGAGGAGCAAACACAACACCTATTACGGCGACTATGCATCCAAACACAACGCTTGCGATAAGAGAGGTTTCAACAAGAGATTTTGTCTTCTCTTCATTTTTCTGTCCTACAAATCGAGCGAGAACTATACCTGTTCCCGTAGCAAATCCGACAAATCCGTTGAGTATAAGCGTTGTAATTGCAGATGTAACTCCGACCGATGCAACGGCAACAGAATCCGCCATTTGTCCAAGCACCGCTTTGTCGGCAATATCAAACAAATGTTGTGCCAAGGTCATCAAAATAAGAGGAATAGCGAATATAAATATTGATTTTACTATAGGTCCTTTAGTTGCGTCCAATCTTTTCATTTTTCTTCCTCCCCTCTTTCTTCATAATTATAACACAACCGCTTGACAAAATCAATAAAATAAATTATAATATACCTATAATATTTTTGAAAAGATGGGGGAAGTTATGCAGATAGATGTTACAAACACTCTTCTTTTTGAAGATTTGAAATTTTTTAAGCTTCCAATACTGTATCGAAGCTTTAATTTGATAATGCTCGTTGAAAGCGGATCGTGTAAGGTTTCCTTAGGAGATAAAAAGAAGTCATTTGAGCTTCACGCGGGAGAAATAGCTCTTATGCCTGCAAATACCGAAATTCATCGCGAGGTCATAGATACTCTGACCTTTTATCAATTTGCTTTTTATACAAATTTGGAGAATCCTATCTACCGTGCGGCACTTTCGGGAAAATTAGTATTGACTAAAGAACAGTCAGATGCTGTTTTTCAGAGCATACGTCGCGCATATCCGCTTACAAATAACAATGAGCTTATAGAACAAATAATCGGATATATTTTTACCGAAAACTATCTTTTCGGTAAATCAAAAAAAGATAGTCCTAAGGTTTTAAGCGAAGCTGTGACCGATACTATTCAATATATGAATCAGCATCTTAGTGAACGGATAGAAATGGAATATCTGGCTGAACGCGTTTATTTAAGTCATTGCACTCTTATATACAAATTCAAAAACGAGTTAGGCACTACTCCCGCGAAGTACCTCATTCATCTACGTCTTCGCTATGCCAAGCATCTTTTGATGACCACAAATTACAGCATTACGCAAATATCCGAAATGTGCGGATATTCAAATCCGTTTTATTTTACAAATGCATTTCACAAATATGCCAAGAAAAATCCTACCGATTTTAGAGCGTATCATCTTAAGGATAAAAAATAATATAATTTTTTAGGGCTCAACTTTTCCAAGTTGAGCCCTTATTAATATAAAAAACCTTTATTCTTTATATAATTAAAATTCTATTGCTTTTTCAATATAAGACTTAAGCTCGGTGATCGGTATTCTTACCTGCTCCATGGTATCGCGATCACGAACGGTTACGCAACCGTCGGTTTCGGAATCAAAGTCATAAGTAATGCAGAGAGGTGTGCCGATCTCGTCCTGACGGCGATATCTCTTACCGATAGAGCCTGCCTCGTCGTAATCTACGGGGAAATATTTCGCAAGCTCGGTATATACCTTATCTGCGCCCTCGCTGAGCTTCTTTGAAAGCGGAAGAACTGCCGCCTTGAAAGGAGCGAGGAACGGGTGCAAGTGAAGAACGACCCGCATATCGTTTCTCTCGGGATCGACTATTTCCTCGTCGTAAGCATCAACAAGGAATGCAAGAGCTACACGGTCTGCGCCGAGAGAAGGCTCTACGACGTAAGGAACGTACTTTTCGTTGGTCTCGGGGTCGAAGTA
>JAZSIP010000109.1:0-2165 GCA_045533915.1 Eubacteriales bacterium | reverse complement strand
TGTTGTATAATTATCTCGCTTTCTTGTGTGTTATTTGTGGTGATTTAATTATACAACAAAGCAAGCGGTTGCTCAATACCTTTTCGGTAAAAAGCAACCGCTTTTCTTTTTTTCGAGCTAAGTTAATGACTCAGCCCCTTTAAGTATCGTTTCGAGATTGAAAAATTTTGCGTCAGCTTGATTGATTATCGGGGAAATCTCGTCAAAGCTCGACCTCCGTTATGATTTTCTCAACCACCTTGATCCCTACCTCAAGACCTACGGGCAAAGATGCTTTTTCTATCCATTCTTCTCTGGCGTGTGTGCCGCCGCCGTTATAAACTCCAATACAAAGAGCGGGAATGCCTAAAGAAAGCGGAATATTGCAATCGGTCGAGCCCGGAATGTGTGCTGACCGTTACATTAGCGCTATTCTCTATTACCTCTCGGCAAATACACACAAGCTCCTCTATTTTGGACAGATCGACATCACCCATACACGGTCTTTCGCCAAGAAGCGATACCTTTACTTCAATTCCTCTTTCTTTTGCATCGTTGAATATGCGCTCGAAATGTGCCTTCATCCGCGCAAGGCAATCCTCATTATCAGACCTGTATTCGCATAGCATCTTTGCGCTTTGCGCTATTGTATTTACAGACGTTCCGCCGCTTATACCGCCGACGTTATAGGTGGTCTTACTATTGTCTATCTTCGGTACTTCTATCGAATATATCTCATTTATTATCTTCGACAGCTCGGCAATAGCGTTTTTGTTGCCAAACGCACCATATGAATGTCCGCCATCGGTAAATACCTCGACCTCATATCTGTGCGAACCGACACAACGGTCTGCCATTCTCGGAAACTTTCCGTCAAATGAGATAAAGCGAGCAATACGCCCCTTGTAATCCGAGAAGAGCTGCTTTGTTCCCTTAAGGTTTCCAAGTCCCTCCTCGCAGGAATTACATACGAACATAATGCCATTAGGTGCGATTATATTATTTTCAACGAAATATTTCGCAACGTGAAGCAATACGGTAACACTTGCGGTATCGTCTCCTACACCCGGAGATCTTATGTACGTTCCGTCATCAATATAAGGCATAGGCTCTCTGTCAGGAAAAACAGTATCCGTATGAGCAACGAAAACCGTTATTTTGTCACTTCCCTCACAGTTTATCGGAAAGATCACGTTAAGAGCATCATCGATATAAACACCCTTTGCTCCTGCCGACTCAAGCCATTTTTTGCAATAAGCCGCCCTCTCGTGCTCAAAATGAGAGGGCGCGGGGATAGCGCAAAGCTCTTTCAGCGTGTTATATAAGCTTTTTTCGTTTTTTTCTATAAATGACTTCATCTGTATTTATTTTCCTGTAATTATTTTTCAAACGTAAAGGTTTCCCAAGGAATATTTACAGCCTTCTTTTCGGTAAGTATCTCATCAACGTGCATAAGAAGCGGGAAATCAGCAAGATCAAGAACTCCCTTTTTCGCGGCAACGCGTACAGCTACTACGAGTGACTCGAGTGTTACACCGTTAAGCTCCGCCTTAGCTTCGTCAATATTAAGTCCACGTCCGAGAAGTATGCCTACAAGACGAGTTCTTCCGCCGTAAACGGTAACATAAAGATCTCCCGCGCCTACGGTAAGATTTTCAAGCGTGTTTGCTCCTTGATACTCAAGAAGTCGGTACATCTCCTTAACACTCTGTCCGAATATTGCCGCCTGAGAGTTAAAATGAAGCTCACTGTCGAGACCGAATTCCTTCTGGTTAAGTCCGATAGTAAGTGCGATTCCGAGCGCATAACCGTTCTTGAGAGCTACCGCGCTTTCAATTCCCGTTACGTCGGTAGAAAGGCTTATGTGATAATAATCGGTTGCCATAATGGCTTTGAGCTTCTTAAGTACTTCTATGTCTTCTCCGCAGAAAGCTACCTCGCTTTGGTCGTGAGCTACAAGCTCGTAGCTTGTGCAAGGACCGCCGATTGCATTGATCGAGCGATCGATTCCTTTTTCCTTGAGTCTTGCCTTCCAAAGGTCGGGATAAGTTATAAGACGTCCGTCGGGAGTATCCCAAAGCCCCTTGGTTACAGAAAGTACGGGGATATCAAGCGAAATTTTGGGAAGAACGTAGTCGCCGAACCAATCAACTCCGAAGCTGCTTACCCCGCCGATTATCATATCA
>JAZSIP010000084.1:0-4934 GCA_045533915.1 Eubacteriales bacterium | reverse complement strand
GGTAAGGTTCTTCGCGTTGCGTCGAATTAAACCACATACTCCACTGCTTGTGCGGGCTCCCGTCAATTCCTTTGAGTTTCAACCTTGCGGCCGTACTCCCCAGGTGGAATGCTTATTGTGTTAACTGCGGCACGGAGGTTTACACCCCCACACCTAGCATTCATCGTTTACAGTGTGGACTACCAGGGTATCTAATCCTGTTTGCTCCCCACACTTTCGTGTCTCAGCGTCAGTTGTCGTCCAGTAATCCGCCTTCGCCACCGGTATTCCTCCCGATATCTACGCATTTCACCGCTACACCGGGAATTCTAATTACCCCTCCGACTCTCAAGAGTAGCAGTTTCAGACACAGTCTATGAGTCGAGCCCATAGATTTCACATCTGACTTACTTCCCCGCCTACACACCCTTTACACCCAGTAAATCCGGATAACGCTTGCCACCTACGTATTACCGCGGCTGCTGGCACGTAGTTAGCCGTGGCTTCCTCGATAGGTACCGTCACTTCTTCGTCCCTATCAACAGAGCTTTACAATCCGAAGACCTTCATCGCTCACGCGGCGTCGCTGGGTCAGAGTTGCCTCCATTGCCCAATATTCCCCACTGCTGCCTCCCGTAGGAGTCTGGACCGTTTCTCAGTTCCAATGTGGCCGTTCAACCTCTCAGTCCGGCTACTGATCGTCGACTTGGTAGGCCGTTACCCCACCAACTATCTAATCAGACGCGAGTCCATCCTTATGCGATAAATCTTTGGCATTCCCAAGATGCCAAGGGAATGCGTTATGCGGTATTAGCGTCCGTTTCCAGACGTTATTCCACTCATAAGGGCAGGTTACTCACGCGTTACTCACCCGTCCGCCACTGATCAGAAGGCCGAAGCCCTCGTCACCGTTCGACTTGCATGTGTTAGGCGCGCCGCCAGCGTTCATCCTGAGCCAGGATCAAACTCTCTAAATCATTGTATATTAAGCAACCTTTCGGTCGCTCAAGATCTGAATTAGAGCTTTTGCTCTTAGCACTAGTACAAATACTAGCTCATTTTTTCCTTACGGTTTTACCCGTTTGGATTTACCTTTGAGTTCGTGTTTTCTCAAAATCTTTGACCGACTTCCTCGCACAAACCTTATTTAACTACTCTCTTTTCATCGAGAGTCAAGCTTGTACGTCTTAGTCTGTTGTTCAATTTTCAATGACCTCGCTGCTCGCTTCGAGCACCGCTCTGCGCGACAGCTTGTATATTATACCACTTTCATCCCGCTTTGTCAACCCTTTTTTTAAAGTTTTTTGTGATTTTTTTCGATTTGTACCTTTGGTAGCACTTCTGCCAATTTCTAATCCCGCGTTTTGTGCAGTTTGACAACAGAATTAGACTTTTATCAACGTTTATGCGAATATTTCAAGAAACGCGTGTGCAAAATATTCTTTGGGAGGTGATTTTATGGTTACGATTATTTTGCGAACCTTGATAATTTACACAGCTCTTTTGTTAGCTATGAGACTCATGGGAAAACGTCAGATCGGTCAACTGGAGATATCAGATCTTGTCAGCACGCTTCTTCTTCCAGAGCTTGCGGCACTTCCTATCGAGAACCACGATATACCGCTTGCTTATTCACTGATACCCACGGTATTGCTTATGTCGATAGAAATATTTACTGCAGCGATGCAAGGCAAGTTTCCGAAGCTGAAAAATCTCTTTTCTCCCAGGCCAAGTATTCTGATCAGGATGGGACAACCCGACTTCGCCGAGCTTGAGAAATGCAGAATGTCCGCTGATGAGCTATTGATCGCATTGCGGCGGTCCGGAACTACGGATATTTCAGAGGTCGCATACGCGATTCTTGAGCAAGACGGCAGCCTCTCCGTTATCCCTCGATCATATGCGAAGCCTGCGACAGCAAAGGACGTTGCTTCCGATAATACAGAATGCGGAATATTCCGCATTATTGTTGACAGAGGTATTCCAAACGACAATTCTCTTTCAGAGCTTTCACACGACGTTGAATGGATCAAATCAAAGGTCAACGTTCCTATCTCAAAGATCAGACTGATGCTGGCAGACGAGGTTGGAAACATACAAGTATTTACAGATAATGGAGAATGAACGATTAATGGAGAATGAACGATGTCGGGAAAACAAACTTATATTATCGCAGCATCTGCGCTGATAATTATGCTTGTGATCGTGATTGCCAACGCCTTATACATCAAAAGCACTGCGGATCATATTTTATCGCTCATAGACGTATCCTACAGCGATACGGATACACTCTTGACCATATCCGAGCATTGGAACGGATGCTTACCCCTGTTAAGGCTATCGCTTTCGCAGAAAGAGCTTGACGATATTTCTGTTATTATTAATGAGGCGATCATTTACGCCGAGAGGTCCGATATGAAGGAATATAAAAGATCGATGGCGCACCTGAGGCGCGCCATCGAAAGCATCAAAAAGCGTGAAGAAGTTTCACTTGAAAATATATTTTAACCGAGCAACGTATATTCAATGAGAACGGGATGATGGTCGGAGGGGAAATCACCGTTGATCTCTTCGTTGCAGACCTGATAGGTTGTAACACCGATCGATTTGGGAGTTACAAATACAAAGTCGATTATTTTATTGGAAGTACCGTAATTTGTGAAGGTTGCAGCGTTGTTGAGCTTTTTATCCGCAATACCGGCAGAATCGGAAACTCCGGAGGACACGATCGTTGAATATGCGCTCGACGATGACGCGCAGTTAAAGTCACCGGTGAGAACTATCGGATAATCTGTTATAGTTTTGAGATATTGTACAAGGACCTTGGCCTGCTTTTCACGGGCTTCTGCGCTTGTATGATCAAAATGAGTATTTACCACCATGATCCTCTCGCCGTCAGACTTTCTCTCAAGGAGGGCAAAGGTGTAGATACGGTTCAAAGACGATTCTTCAACCTTAGAGACTGTATTTGGGGTATCGGAAAGCCAGCGAGTTCCGCTGTCGATCAGATTAAAGACTTCCTTCTTATAGAATATAGGATTATATTCTCCCGAAGCGCCACCGTTTCTTCCCTCGCCAACAAATGCGTACTGGTCTCTGAGACCGGCATTAAGCGTCGCGAGCCAAACGGGGTCGACCTCCTGGAAGCCGATGGTATCCGGCAGATACTTTAAGCACATAGTGAGAACGCGTTCGTTTCTTTCTGCCGTTTTACCGCTTACCCAAACGTTAAAGGACATTGCCTTGAGGATACTGTCGTTATATTTGAAGATCTGAGATGCCTCAAGAGAGACCGAAAAGCTGTCAGACTTTTGATCCGCAAATTTGGCGACGAATTCATTAGCCGCAACAAGTACCGCCGTGGGCGACAAGCCATAAAGATTGACGTTATTTCCGTCATACGTTACCATAGCCTCAAGACCCGTGAGCTTGGAGCCGAGTTCTGCTATTTCCGCCTCGGAATTTCGGTTTGTAGCGCCAACGAGGATCTCCTTTCCGGATGCCTCTGCCTCGCCGTCATTAATGACTTCTACGACAAATCCGCTTGATTTCGCGATCGCGTCCGCGATCATTTGCGCAGCTACCTGTTCGGTGTTTCCGTTTCGCTTGGGATATACGATGCGATACTCACTGATATCGGTATTGCCGATCGAGAGTGCTTTGATCCTATACTCAATAGTTTTTAAATAATTATAGGATTCATTGTAGAAGACGCCCTCTTCTCCGTCCTTTTTCTGCAAAACGGAAAACATAAATTCTTGAACCGCGTTTGTGGTAGCTTCATCCGAATGTCCGGCAATTACGATCTTATTACCGTACTGAGCATAGCCAAAATCGTTATACTTCAGCTTGCTGAGGAAATCTGCAGTTTCCGGGCGGTTGGTCTTTCCAACAAGGATCTCATATTCTCCCATCCTGTATGCAGGGATATCGTCGCGATAGAAATCATCCTTATAAGCCGAAACGCCGTACGCTTCCTTCATTCTCTGATAAAAGCCTCTTATCGTTTCATTCAAGCTGTCGGTAATTTTTTCCGGACGGACAACAACGTATTTTTCAAGATCCGCTTTAAGTATCGAGGGGGCCGGCGCTTCTGTCTCAACGGGAGTCTGTGTCGCCTCATCGGTCTGCGGCGCATCGGTCTCCTCATCGCCCGCATTATTACAAGAAACGAGATAGAGCGGGAGCGAAGCGAGCATTGAAAGAGTAAGGATCCATACGATCAGCTTAATAGTGATATTTTTCATAATTACCTCTCTGTTTTTTATTACCTTAATTATATCACCGCAGGAACGGAATGTCAACAATCAGAAAAAATTTTAACACGTTTTTTAGTATTTTCTATTGCATTTTATAACAATTAGTGGTATCATATTAACATCATTTCAAAAAGCGAGGACTTACAATTGAAAGGACCCTTTATCGCGGAGAACGATTCCGCGGAGCAGCTCAAAAAGTCAAACTTTTTGTTTGCGCTGTGTTTTTTAGCCTACACCTTTTCCTACTTTGGCAGATACAACTATTCCGCTTGTCTTTCCTCAATGACAGCGGCAGGATTGCTTGATACCGAATTCGGAGGAATAATTTCTTCAGCCTATCTGATCTTTTACGGTGCCGGGCAATTTATCAACGGCAGACTCGGTGTTAAGATCTCACCGAAGATAATGGTTTCTCTGGGTCTTCTTGGCTCGGGTGCCGCCAATATTCTTATGGGCAGTATGTCGAACAAATACGTCTTTTTGCTTGTATGGGCAGCAAACGGATTTTTCAATTCTATGCTCTGGTCACCGATAATCCGTGTCTTCACCGACTGGATGACTCAACGCCAGCGTTTAAAGGCGGGCGCAAACATTTCGCTTACGATCCCCGTTGGTATGTCGCTTTCCTACATAATCTCTTCGTTTATGCTTAAGATCGCCGATTGGCGCTCGGTATTCCTTACCTGCGGCACTTTG
>JAZSIP010000126.1:0-2004 GCA_045533915.1 Eubacteriales bacterium | reverse complement strand
ATGGCAAAGCACGAATTTGGAATAATGGAATTTGCACCGATCTCGGGGCGAAGATATGACGAGTACGAACCACAGAAATACAACTGCATTTCTGTTGATGATGATTATATAGCTGATATTCAGCTTGAATTGCGTGTGTTCAATAGTTATTCTCATACGCTCGATATTTCAATACAAGGATTAGAATATGCGGGAATTACCTTAATTCCCCCTGCTTCATTGGATAAATTCATTTCCGTAATAGAAGCAGATAAAAACTTAACCCCATTGAAAAATTTGCTTTGTAGAGCAAAAGAACAAAACAAGTACGTTATTCATTACGGGCTTTGAGATGAGGATGTGTAGAATGAAGAAAATACTACTTATCATTGCCGTATTCTTTCTGATCCTATCTTTTGTAGGGGCGGGATATGTGTCAAGAGTAACATTGTAAACAATCTGTGTAAGGACATGGTATACACATTTAGGATTACAGTTAATTGCTTTGGAAAGTCGAACGGAGCGAAGCGGAGAGAGACTTTCCAAAGCGGCGCGCTGTTAAAGGCGCCAAATTTTACGGTGTAAAAGCTTGCCCGTATGTACGTCAAATTCTCCTATTGCAAAGTTTCTGTAACAAGCAATAAACGTATCTCCGTTTGGATTAGGTCTGAACTCTATATGCTCATTTGCCATTGTTTCGCTCAAATAGATCTGCCAACCGCCAAATCTCACGTAACCCCAACTGTTTCCCTTGATCACGTGATATTTGCCGCTGTATTCGTATTTGTCCACTTGATCACGATACGTTCGGCTGCTCGGCGTATATATATCCGACGGACATTTCATTCCTAACGCTTCGTGCGGTCTTTCATTGTTGTAAGTGTTACGCCAATCGCTAAATACACGTTCCGCATCGGCAATGTCTTTTGGTATATAATATTTCAAAAGTTCTTGATTCATAGCCCTGTGAAAACGCTCTATTTTTCCTTGCGTTTGAGGGTGCTTAATGCGTCCGTGTATTGGCAATACGTCGTGATTCATCAACCATTTCTCAAACTGTGTATATCCTTGACGAAATCCGGCAAATTGCGCTCCGTTGTCTGAAAGAACGGAATCGGGCATCCCGTATTCATAAAAAGCTTCTCTAAAGGTAGGCAATACAAGGTTTGACGTGCTTTTCGACGGCTTTATTCTGATGACAAACCTGCTATGATCATCGAAAATATCTAACGGAAAACAATAGTTTCCGTCCTGCATTCTGAACTCTCCTTTGAAATCCGTCTGCCACATTTCGTTGCATCGTTCTTTTTCAAAACGAGTAAATGCTTTGTGCTTTAATGATTCTTCTTTTGAGATACAACCATAGCGGTTTAAGATGTTATTAACCGTCTTTACGCACGGCATCTCAACCCCTTTGTTTTCAAGCGACACCTTGATCTTTTTCGCTCCCCAACCGGGATGAGTCGTTCGGGCTTCTATGATTTGAATTTCGATTACCTCTGCCGTCTTATTCGCCGTAATATTAGGTCGTCTGCTTCGATCCGATAGGGTTTCATCTTTCTCATATCTTTTAACCCATTTGTAACCCGTCGCGCGAGTAATTCCAAACTCCCGACATAGTGAACTAAAGTTAGAACAGCTTGCCGCTGCCTCTACAAACTCTTTCCTTAATTCTTCCACAGTTTTTTCCTTCCAAGGCATCTTCCCTTCTCCTTTGGAGCTTTTTTGATACCTTTATTTTACCATAAAACTGTATACTATGTCATTGCACTACCTGTATACTATGTTACTACACTATACACTGCGTTCGCCCGTGTCGGAACGAACGGTTTTATTAATTTTCTCTCGAAATATTAATAATTGCAAATTCTCCGCCGATGGGGAGGACAAACGCATCTTCAAACATATAAGCTATAGTGTATTCACGACCTGTTGGAGGATAGGTGATAGTGTCGTATTTGATACACGGCGATAAAAGAAGTCGGATCGTAGCCATGTCGTTCTGTGAGCCAAGGAGTTGTTTGG
>JAZSIP010000122.1:0-7049 GCA_045533915.1 Eubacteriales bacterium | reverse complement strand
TGTTGTATAATTATCTCGCTTTCTTGTTGGTTTTTTGTAGCAATTAAATTATACAACAAAGCAAGCGGATGCTCAATACCTTTCGGTAAAGAACATCCGCTTTTTCTTCTTTTTGGACTAAGTTAATGACTCAGCCCCTTTGCTATATTTTTATATGATCAATCCTTTTGAGCAAGATAAGCGGCTCTTCCGCTTTCATAGAGGTTATTCCCTTCACTGTCAATGACAACGATAACGGGAAGATACTCGACCTCGAGACGTCTTATCGCTTCCGCGCCGAGATCCTCATATGCGATGACCTCGGCCTTTTTGATACAATTGCTGAGCAAAGCTCCGCATCCGCCGATAGCTCCAAAGTAGACCGCGCCGTGCTTTTTCATTGCGGAGATGACCTCGTCATTGCGTTTGCCCTTGCCTATCATTCCCGTAAGTCCCTCTCCTATAAGAGTTGGGCTGTAAGCGTCCATTCGGTATGAGGTAGTTGGCCCTGCAGAGCCAATAGCCTGTCCCTCCTTTGCGGGAGTAGGTCCGACGAAGTATATGATATTATCCTTTACGTCAAACGGCAATTCCTTTCCTGCCGCTACAAGCTCGCAAAGTCTTTTATGAGCGGCGTCTCTTGCGGTATAGATAACTCCCGAAATAAGACAGCTTTCCCCCGCTTTCAGCTTTCTCGCATCCTCACATGTCAGAGGAGTTTTGATAAAAACAGCCATCATATCACCTCCGTTTTATGTCTTGTAACGTGACAGTTGATGTTTACGGCTACGGGAAGTCCCGCTATATGCGTTGGAAACTTCTCAATATTGACCGCAAGCGCGGTAGTCTTTCCGCCAAATCCTTGAGGCCCGATACCGAGTCCGTTTATCTCCTCAAGAAGCTCATCTTCAAGATCAGCATAGAACGGGTCTTGATTTCGTTCGTCAACGGGGCGCAGAAGCGCTTTTTTCGCAAGGTAAGCCGCCTTATCGAACGTACCTCCGATACCTACTCCAACAACGATGGGCGGGCAAGGATTAGGCCCTGCTTCCTCTATCGAACGAATAACAAAATTTTTAACGCCCTCAAGTCCGTCGGATGGGCGGAGCATAGCTATCTTGCTCATATTTTCACTTCCAAAGCCCTTTGGAGCTACGGTAATTTCTATCTTATCTCCCGAAACGAGTTCAAAGTATATCATCGCTGGAGTATTGTCCCCCGTGTTTACTCTGTCAAGGGGGTCGCGCACCACGCTTTTGCGGAGATATCCTAACGTGTAGCCCTGACGCACTCCCTCATTTACAGCCTCGGTAATATCTCCGTTTACGTGAACGTCCTGACCTATATTCAAAAACACACAAGCAACTCCTGTATCCTGACATATAGGCTGCTCTCTTTTATCGGCTATCTCATAGTTCTCAATGATACGCTCAAGTATCTCCTTTGCCTGATCCCAAGGCTCTTTATCGCAAAATTCGGCTATGCGAGATTTGATATCACTTGAAAGATGGCAGTTTGCCTCTATGCAAAGCTTTTTTACAGTTTCGGTGATCAATGCTGCATTTATTTCTCTCATAAAAAATCTTCTTTCTTACTCCTCAAAAGGTACATTATATATAAGATCCGATATCTCGCCATTTCTTCCAATGACCTCCGCGACGATGCGGTCTCCTTTTGGAAGCTTATTTGGCGCACCCGTGATCCTCTCCGTTTTTGTCTTCAATTCTTCGATATCAATTAAAGGAAGTCCTGCATCCTTCAATCGTAATTTCAACTCGTTATTCTTTGGATTTACCGCAATACCGCCCTGTGTTACAAGTACGTCAATGTCCTTTCCTGGTGTAGATACGCATGTAACTTTATCGGTAACGATAGGCAATCTCGCGCGAAACATAGGCGCTATTATCATAGAGAGCTTTGCTCCCGCCGCCGTGTCGCTGTGACCGCCAGAGCCACCCATAATATAGCCATTGGAGTCGGTATGTACGTTTACGTTGAAATCAGTGTCTATCTCGGTTGCTCCGTTTCCGAAACCCCAATTCCGATCTTTACTCAATCGGGCGATGATCGCTACGATAACGCCGATAAGATGATCATTAAGGAAGCGCAAGTGCTTCCTCACGCTCTCATAAATAACGTTGAAACAAAACTTGGCACAAAGGGAGAAAAGCTTGCGGAGTACATTGCTTGGCTTCGCGACCGTATCCTTGAGAACAGAAACGATCCAAGCTATAATCCTGTAATGCATATGGACGTTTACGGAACGATAGGCGCAGTCTTTGGAAACAATAATTATACGGCTATGGCAGATTACATCGAAGAGCTTGGCAAGATAGCTAAACCTTTCCATCTTCGCATTGAAGGACCTATGGATTGCGATGTCGACAGAGAAACACAGCTTGAGGCTCTTGCGGGACTCACCAAGGAGCTTGACAAACGAGGATGTGACGTAGAGCTCGTCGCGGATGAATGGTGCAATACCCTTGAAGATATCAAGCTTTTTGCCGACAATAAGGCAGGTCATATGGTTCAGATAAAAACACCCGATCTTGGCGGTATCAATAACACTATTGAGGCAGTGCTCTATTGTAAGAAAAAAGGAATCGGAGCTTATCAGGGTGGAACGTGCAACGAGACCGACCGTTCAGCTCAGGTCTGTGTTCATTGCGCAATGGCAACACAGCCAGCGCAGATACTCGCAAAACCCGGCATGGGTGTAGACGAGGGATATATGATAGTCTACAACGAGATGAACCGTATTATCGCTATGCGAAAAGCTAAACAGTGCAAATAAAATTTTAACTGAGGTAACGTTACCATCAGGTTCTAGTCGGGGTTCCTCGGTGAAGGTTCAAGTCCTTTTACCCGCACCAATCGGCAGTGCCGACAGCCAACAATCGCTGTCAGCGCTGCCGAATTTCTTTATTTAGTTCACGATACTATGCTTCGGCTAATACCGTCCTATTATATAAAAATTCATTTTGTTACCATTTGATTATCCTTTTTTTAAGATTTACTTGAGCACGGTATTGACTTTTGGTGAATTTCGGTATATAATTACGGTATGTTATTATTATTATTTGAGGTAAGTTATATGTTTGAACAAACCAAAGCACTATGTCAATATTTTTTGGATATGGGTATTCCCTGCTTCGATCTGTTCGTTTATAAGGACGGTGAGTGTGTCCTGCGTCATATGGGCGGTTATGCCGACCCCGAAAACAAGATCCCCGTAAGCGGAAAGGAAAAATATCACATCTATTCCTGCTCCAAGCTGATCACCTGCGCGGCAGCGATGCAGTTGTGGGAAAAAGGAATGTTCTCGCTTTAGGATAATCTCTCCGATTACCTGCCTGCCTTTGCGGAAATGACCGTAAAGACAGAGGACGGCGTTAGAAAAGCAAAAAATCCTATCAAGATCATGCATCTGTTCCAGATGACCTCGGGTATGAATTATGCTATGCATACCCCTGAGCTTGAGGAATATTACAGTATCCCGAGCAATAACTGCCCCACGGTAGAGACTGTCAATATGTTTGCAAGAACGCCCCTTGAATTTGAACCGGGCGAGGGTTGGAAGTACGGCTTATCCCACGACGTACTGGGGGCTCTTGTAGAGGTGCTGTCGGGCGAAAAATTTGAGGACTACGTCAAGGCGCATATCTTTGATCCTCTTGGTATGGAGCATTCGACCTTTCTGCATCCCATTGAGGATTGGGAGGGATTCGCGAATATGTACCGTTACAATACTGAAACGAAAACGTTTGAGCGAGCATGGCGTTTCTGGTGTCATTTAAAAAAAGATTATGCCAGCGGTGGAGGCGGCTGCGTTTCTACGGTGGAGGACTACATCAAGTTTTTGGAGGCGTTGCGTGTGGGCGACGTTATCCTGAAAAAAGAAACGATCGCTATGATGGCAACCGATCATCTCACAGACCAACAACGGTCAATGTATACCAGCGACACCACGGGCTATGGTCTTGGAATGCGCGCTCCCCTCAAAGATGCGATCCACAAGGAATTCGGTTGGGGCGGTGCCGCGGGTGCATATGCCTCTGTTGATCCTGTGAACAACATTACGATCTATTATGCCCAGCATGTGCTGAATACGCCAAACCGCCACCTGCGTCCGTGGATTCGCAAAGCGATACTAGCGGATCTGCTTGGTGAAAAAGTAGATATTCCGATCGAGACGAATGACAACAAATCAAATTTGACGTACTGATCAAAATATCTGCATTGATCAAAAGAACTTCACAAAGTGTGACGATACGTCACCGCGGTGACGTATCGTACATACCTTTTGAAAATTAAGGAAAAAGATTTTTTATGAGAGAAATAAATGCGGCATTAATAACCGAATCTGTAAAAAAGCTTTGCATAGAAGCAAACTGCCATCTTCCAAGTGACATCAAGGATCGCATCGCCGATCTTTGCGGCAAAGAGCCTTGGCATCAGGCAAAGGAGATACTTGAACGCATCATTGAAAACTATGAGATAGCCGACGAAAGAGATCAGCCGATATGTCAGGACACAGGTGTTGCTTGTGTATTCCTGAAGATAGGTCAGGACGTTCACGTCAACGGAGATATTACCGAGGCTGTAAATGAGGGTGTGCGTCAGGGCTACACGTCAGGGTTTCTACGCAAGAGCGTGGTACGCGATCCGCTTGACAGAGTGAACACGGGTGATAACACTCCCGCGATGATCTACTTTGAACTCGTTTCGGGAGATAAGATAGAAATTACCGTAGCTCCAAAGGGCTTTGGAAGTGAAAATATGAGCAAGATCGCTATGCTTCCACCGTCCGATGGACTTGAGGGCGTTAAAAAGTTTGTAATTCGTTCTGTTGAGGAAGCGGGACCGAATCCTTGTCCTCCCATCGTTGTGGGAGTAGGTATCGGAGGTACGTTCGATAAGGCGGCTTACCTTGCGAAAAAGGCACTTCTCCGCCCCGTTGACCAAAGGAATCAAGACCCATTCTACGCGGAGCTTGAAGAGGAGCTTCTTGATGAGATAAACAAACTCGGTATCGGGCCTCAAGGCTTTGGCGGAAAGACCACCGCGCTTGCGGTCAATATTGAGAAGTTACCAACGCATATAGCGGGACTTCCCGTAGCCGTAAACATCAACTGTCACGTTACAAGACATAAAACGGAGGTGATATGATGGCTGTTTCGATAAAAACTCCTCTGTCACGTGAAGACGCGAGAAAGCTGAAGGCAGGTGATAGCTGTCTCATTTCGGGTGTTATCTATACAGCGAGAGACGCCGCGCACAAAAGACTTTGTGAGCTTGTAGCGGCAGGAAAGGAATTACCGTTTGACGTAAAGGACAGCATCATATACTTCGTCGGTCCTACTCCCGCAAAGGAGGGACAGGCTATCGGGTCTGCAGGACCAACTACCTCTTACCGTATGGACGCTTACAGCCCTATTCTTATAGGAGAAGGTCTTACGGGTATGATAGGCAAGGGCAAACGCAATGACGAGGTGATCTCCGCGATGAAAAAGCACGGCGCGGTCTACTTTGGCGCTATCGGCGGATGCGGAGCGTTGCTCAGTAATTGCATCAAAAAGGCTGAGGTCATCGCATATGAGGATCTCGGCGCGGAAGCGATAAGACGTCTCGAGATTGAAGATCTTCCCGTTATCGTTGTCATTGACAGTGATGGCAACAACCTCTATGAAAGCGGAAGAGCTGCTTATCTTGCTCAAAATGATTGATCATCTCAAGAGAATGTGACTGCACATCAAAAAAAATATCACCGTAAATTCTCTTCCGTTTTCTCGGTGAAGATACAAGTATTTTTACATTCATAAAAAAAGAAGAATCACAAATGCTCAGTTCCCTTAAGGACAGTTTCTGAGAATTAAGAAATACGAGCATTGCGAAGGCAAAGAAAGATACGAGAACATTTCGGTGTTTCTCGTATTTTTCTTTTTTGCACATTTGCAGATTTTCTGTTCTTATAGTACACTAAAAGCACCAAAGGAAAGGAAGGTGCAAAAAATAAAAAAATACATTAAACAGAACGGAATTACCTACGAACTCAGAGGTGAGCAATACTACCCCTTGCTTGAACTCCCCGAACAAAAGGAGATCGGCAAATACGGAAAATTGCACCTCAAATATCTCAAAGAGCATCGCAAAGGTCGTTACACCAATCTTCTCTCGGAAGGTACGCTCAATCAACGGCTCTATGAGATTGATCTTGAAGCCAAGCAAATGGTAGAAAGTATCATCACCCGGCTTGCTGCTGAAAGAGGTATAGACGAGGATTTGAAAGCCCGCGATATGCTCGGTTGGGTAGCCGAGATGAACAACATCAAGGCAAGTGCGGAGGAAATCGTCTTGCGAGAGGTGGTTTACGTATGAAGTCGGTTATCAATGAATTATGGCACGGAAACATTATCCCGCAGGAAGATAGCCGAACCAACTCCAAGGAGATGAAAGAACTTCTCGGCTATATGTCGCGTCACCACGAGGACTTGGAGAAAAGCTTCTCTGATGAGCAGAAAGAGGTGTTTGAAAAATTCCACGATTCTTGGAGCGAGTATATGAGCTTGGCGGAGGCTGCCATCTTTGAATATGCTTTCAAGCTCGGGATGCGGATTGCGATAGAAACATTAACTGAATAGCGAACGAGGGCTGACAGAAGAAAAACTGTCAGCCCTCAAAATTTGCCTCTGAGAAACAAAGAAAAGCGATTACGGCTTCATCACCTTGATAAAACGAAACATTTCATCAGGTCCTTCGTTGGAATCGTGCTTCTCATCCTCGAACATATCGTGTTCAGGCTGAAAATACTCGCACCAAAACTGATCGATTTGAAAACCGCACTTGTTTACATAGAAATGAATATTACGCTTCTCAAAATAGGGAGTGCAGGTCTCCCACACTTTCGTTTCAGGGTGCAGAGCCTCAACCTCTTGCCACGCGCCGTAGCCAATGCCTTTACTGTGCGATTCGGGCAGTACAAAGAGAATATCCAAGTGGTTATGATGCGTTTCCTTGTCAATCGTGAGTATCAGACCACCAACCTTCTCACCGTCAAGCATGATGCGGTA
>JAZSIP010000091.1:0-12057 GCA_045533915.1 Eubacteriales bacterium | reverse complement strand
AAATGGAGCGCAGTGACAAACCGGTCACTGCGCTCCTTTTTTTATTCTGTTTTATCAATCCAAATTTACCATAGAAGCGTGTCTTGCATAGTTGAAGGAAAGACTTACACCGGGCTCAAAGCCGCCAAAGGGAAGGAGCTTTTCTTCCAGCTCTTCAATGCGGTCGATCTTGCCGTTGACGTAGGCGAGGATGCGCGCGCGGCAAGCCTCGGTGCGGCGCATGACACCGCCAATGCGACGGTCCTGCACCTCAAAGCCGTGGGGCTTGTTATCGGTCATCCATTGCTTTTCAAAGGCCTTGACAAAAATGCCAAGACGCTTGATGACCTCGGGGTAGTCCTTTTCTGCCAGTTCGCGCAAGGTTTCCTTGTCGCCAGCCTCGTAGGCGCGACGTGTGCGCAAACCTAACTCATACTTAATTTCAAGAACGTCACAAAGCTTTGCAGCGGAGTCGAACACGTAGCCGTATTTGCGTGTCTTTTTGGCGGTAGCAGAAAGCTTTTTGGAGATATCGCCAAACTTCGCACCTGCGCCGAGCGTTACACTGTAATCGAGGAAGTCGTTGAAATAATCCGAAAGAAGCATATACTTTGCAGGATTTTTGGGGTAGCTCGTGTATTCGACGATGTGGTTTGGCATGTCGATCTCCATAAACTCGTCGTAGTCGATGCCAAACATCTTTTTGAATTTGACCTTGATCAGCTCCTCGTCGGTGTTGCCCTTGGCGTACTCGGAGAGGTAGAACAGGGAAGGTAGCTGCGAGAAGTGCGAGCATTCGCCGCCGTTGTCGCCCCACATGGTAAAGAAGACGTTTTTGATCTTCTTCTCACGGCAAGCATCAAGAGCGGGGAGCATGGATTTGAGCGTGTAGCGGTTGCTGGGGATGAGCCCGATCCAGCTCCACGCGCCGCCTGCAAACCACGTGTTTTTGGAGAGCTGACGGTGGTTGTCAAACATATCGCTGTAGCCTTCCTTTTTCGTGGTCCAATAGTCCCAAAAAACGGGAATGACTTCAGGGGGAAAGGCATCAAGGCCCTCTTTGGGCATTTCACACTTGGGGATATAGTATTTGCCGTTGTTCCAGGAACGGAAGAACATATCCGACCAGATCATAACCTCGTAGTCATATTTCTTTGCGATCTCGCAAACGCGCGCGAGGTGACGCTTGATAATGGTGTTTACAGGCTCGTAGCCGTGAATATCGAGGTGCTTACCGCGACCGAGGTTGAAGGCTTCATCCATACCGATGTGAATACGCTTGGTACGGAAACACTCCGAAAGAGAGGCGAACATATGGTCGATAAACTCATAAGAACGCTCGTCATCGGTCAGAAGAACGTCGCCAAAATCGATGGGGAACTTGCCCCAACGAACGGCGGCAGTCAGATGTGCCAGGGTTTGAATGCAAGGAATGACCTCAATGCCCATCGAAGCACCGAGATCGTCAATTTCTTTGAGTTCTGCCTTGGAGTAGCGACCTCTCATATAGCCAAAGTAAGGCTCACCGTCCACCTCGTAGGTATCCTCGGTGTAAAGGAATACACAGTTGTATCCCATCTTTTTGAGCAGAGGGAAGAAGCGGCGCAGTCCGTCAAGGCTCATAACCGCATTGCGCGACATATCAATCATCACGCCAAAGGTGTTGTAATTTTTCATGTTGTATTCTCCTTTGTGTCGAGCGTTTGTTACTTTTCAATATCGTCTTTGCATCGAGAGGTTGAACGTTCAGTATCAAACCCCTCGGGGTAGCGTTTTTTCAATTTTTCAATGTTTGCTTGCAAAACGTCCTCAAGCGGAACGTCCAAAGCCGTAGTAGCTTCAGCCAAATACCAAGCCACGTCGCCAAGCTCTTTGATCAACTGTTCCCGATTGAGCTCGTGACCTTGCGCAAGCCATTTTTTCACAATGTCAATCACCTCACCAGATTCACCGCACAGTCCCATCACACTGTTGATCAAAATGTCCTTTTTATCCAGAGCGGGATTCAAGGTTCTCATCGCCAATTCTTGATATTCATTAATGTTCATACACAAACTCCTCGGTTCTGTTTTCGTGGATTTTATTTCACCAACGCGTTACCAAGCAAATAGTCCTTCACATCCCCCACAAACTGATTGCCGCAGCGCTCAATCTCGCCCAGCACGCGGTTGATACCGCGCTCGCTCTTGAACCAATTTTCCTTGGTAATGCCCGAGCAATTGATGGGGCAAACGACAAACTCGACGTCGGGGAACGCCATTTGATAAAGCATCAGGCAGCGCCGCGCGTGGAACTCCTTGCAAACAATTAGCGCGGTTTTGATTTGGATGCCGTTCTCATCGACAAGCTTTCTCGAAAGAAACGCATTGTCGCGCGTGTGGCGTGCTTGGTCCTCGGGGAGGATTGCAGTTCGCGGTACACCGTGTCTGGTCAGGACATCGATGAAAAACTCACATTCCGACCGATAATTGCCTGTATAAATGTCTGCCTTGTCGGCAACGCCGGGCCAGGACTCCCACCGCGTGCCCATCGCACCCGAGGGGATGATCCATTTGGCGTATCCGCGGCGGTAAAGCTCGGCGGCGTACTCGGGTTGTTGGGGGTGCATACCGCCCGGCAAAAAGAGGACGTCTGCCGCCCTTGGGACGTCACGCACAAATATGTAATTGGAAATATCATCGATAATGCGATCGTTCACAGCCGTTCTCCTTTCGAAAGATCTTTTTTTGACATTATACCACAAAACGCGCGCAAAGTAAATAGAAGAGAGGCATTTTTTCAAAATTATATGAAAGACCTTGTAGGGCGGGGGCTTGCTCCCGCCGCCCAAAAAGTTTTGCCTCATAAAACGGCGGGAGCAAGCCCCCGCCCTACGAGTATTGGTGTTAAAAACAACAACCCTTGACATCCCTACGCAAATATGCTATAATAAACCCAACAAAACCCGACAAAATCCCACAGGGGGCAAATATGACACAAAAACAAAAAAGAGAGCGCTTGGCGCAGATCGTCGAAGCGCTCAAAGAGATATATCCCGAAGCGCTCTGTGCGCTGGAGTGGGGCGGAGAGCCTTGGAAGCTGCTCATTATGGGCAGACTTTCGGCACAATGCACCGATGCGCGCGTCAACTTGGTCTGCCGCGAGCTTTTTGCCGCTTACCCGACACCCGAGGCAATTGCCGCTGCGACGGTGGAAGAGCTTGAAGAATACATCCGCCCGTGTGGGCTTTATCACGTCAAATCGCAAAACACTAAGGATGCCTGCGCTATGCTCGTAAACGAGTACGGCGGCACCGTTCCCGACACGATGGAAGAACTGCTGAAGTTCCCGGGTGTTGGGCGAAAGGTAGCCAACCTGCTCCTTGGTGACCTCTATGCAAAGGGCGGCGTGGTTGCCGACACGCACTGTATGCGCATTTGCGGACGGTTTGGAATGTACCGCGAGGGGATCAAGGATCCCGTACAGGTCGAGCGCATCCTCACACCACTCCTTGAGCAAAAAGAGATCTGCGATTTTTGCCACCGCATCGTCCAATTCGGACGTGACACCTGCACCGCACGTAATCCCAAATGCGATGAATGTCCCATCTCGCACCTTTGCGAGCATGGGAAGAACAGATAACAAAAAAACGGGAACACCGCTTGGCGTACCTGCGATAAAGCAGGTACAAATCAAAAGACATAGCTTATTTTTAGGCTATGTCTTTTTTGAATAGAAAAATACTACGATTGGTAGAATTAGGTCTATGTTGCGGTTATTGATTTATAAGTTAAAATACTGTATAATGTATTCAGACGCGTCGAAACAACTTGAATTTGGAGGTTAATACTATGGAACTTATGATTGGTGAAAAGCTGAAAAAGCTGCGCCGAAGCAGAGATTTGACTCAGGAAGAGGTTGCGGCTCATATTGGTATTTCCTATCAAGCTATCAGCAAATGGGAAAGAGGCGACGGATATCCGAACATCACTATGCTCCCCACACTTGCAAATTATTTTGAGGTGTCTGTTGACGAGTTGATTGGCATGGATGAAATATCTTCCGCCCAAAGACTTGACGATATCAATCAGAAATGGCAAGAAAACAGAGCATCGGGAAACCACAAGGAAAATGTTGAACTCATGCGAAACGCGTTGAAAACCTACCCCAATAATGCGTTGTTGCTGATGCAATTGTCATGTTCACTTGAACGACTTGATGGTACCGAAAAGGAGAAAAAGGAGTATTTAAAAGAATCTATTATGCTTCACGAGCAGATTCTAAAATACTGTGACGATTCAGAAATCAGAGGTGCCGCGCTTTGTAATCTTTCCGATGCATATTACAGATACGGAGATTATCAAAAGGCGGTAGAATACGCTACCAAATTACCGAATCTTTATAAGACAAGAGAAACCGCGCTTGTTCGCATTTTAAAGGACGATGTACAAAAAAAGGAAGTGGCGAAATCGGCAATAGAACCGTTGACTTGGCTTCTGTCCTATCATTTGACTGCGCTTTCTGAAACCGAAAATGACACTCATTATAAGGACAAAATAATTAAAATGCTGGATGCGCTTTTTGACGGTAATGAAAGCGACTTCATTGCCAAAATTCGCAAGAAAGCGTCCGAGTAATTACTTGCCCCGCCTCGCGCGGGGCTTCGCTTTTGTGTCCACAAATTCAGTGCTTGTCAGGAAAATTGACAAATTATAGATGAACATAAAAAGGCGCCCTTGTGTAAAGGGAGGCTCATTCCTGCCCGACAGTACACCTAAAAGGTGTAACACACTATACCTTGCAGAGCAAGGAGTGTGAAAAGGAGTGCGAACAAAATTGCTCGTACTCCCTTTGATTTTTCGGCAGGTAAAACCTGCTTTATGGATGGCACCCCTTGCGCGTCCCTCTTACTTCTCGGGATCGAGATATTTCCAATAAGCCATAATGTAATTTATGCCCGACCAAACGGTCATAAACATCATAAAGGCGATAGATGCCCAAGTTATCGGAACGATATCGGTACGCCAATCAGCGCTGAAGATAAGGCGTACGATCCACTGAAGAACGGGCTCTATAAAGACGGTAGAAATAGCGACTATCTGAGACACGGTCTTTATTTTACCGAGATTATTTGCGGCGATAACTATATTGCTTCCCGTAGAAACGACAAGTCTCATAGAGGTAACGGCAAGCTCACGGAAAACGACTACGATAAGCGCGAAAATCATAAGGGTGCGAAGATTCGCAAACTTATAAAGGATAACGAACATAGCGCCTATTACCATAAATTTATCGGCAACAGGGTCTAAAAACTTACCGAAATCGGTGATAAGGTTATATTTTCTCGCTATCTTTCCGTCAAGCATATCGGTTATAGACGTACCGATAAAAAGAACGGCGCAGATAATACAAGAAATATAGAAAGGCAGTATGCTTTCGGGCAACATTCCCACGATAATGATAACGGGAACGAGGCACAAGCGAAGGACTGAAAGCTTATTTGGTAAATTCATTTTCATAATGATTCCCCCTGAATTTATTCGGCAGTAACAAGTCTGCCTATAAGGTCGTAATCCATTACCTCACGGATCTTTACTTTAACAAATGATCCGGGAGCAACGCGCATATCCGCGCGGAAGTATATCTTTCCGTCTATCTCGGGCGCATCGTCCGTACCGCGACCGAAGTGTATCTGAGCTACGGGATCATACTCCTCGCAAAGAACGGTTATCACCTTGCCGATCATAGACTCATTTCTCTTTTCATTTATCTCAAGCTGTTCGCTCATGAGAATATCAAGTCTGTCCTGCTTGACCTGCTCGTCGATCTGATCGGGCATATCGTATGCGGCAGTTCCCTCTTCTCTCGAATACGGGAACGCGCCCATATGCTCAAATTTTGCTTCCTTAACAAATTCGCAAAGCTCAACGAAATCTTCCTCGGTCTCCCCCGGAAATCCAACGATAAACGTGGTACGAATAACAATATCGGGTATCTCACAGCGAAGCTTTGAGATGACCTTGCGGATCATCTTACTGTCACCGTGGCGATTCATAGCGCGTAACATATTATCACTTATATGCTGAATAGGAAGGTCGATATACTTGAGTATTCTGTCGTTATCGCGAATTTCCGCGATAAGCTCGTCCGTTACCTTGTCTGGATAGCAATAAAGAAGTCTTATCCACGGGATACTCGTCTCGTCGGTTATACGGCGGAGCAATTTTGCAAGACTGTATTCACCGTAAAGATCAAGTCCGTAACGGGTTATATCCTGCGCCACGATGCAAAGCTCACGAACGCCAAGAGCTTCCATCTGCTTTGCTTCCTCAACGATATCACTCATCTCGCGGCTTCTGAATTTTCCTCGTATTGAGGGTATAGCGCAATAAGCGCAACGGTTGTCACAGCCCTCGGCGATCTTCAAATACGCCATATATTCGGGAGTTGTCAGAATACGGTCACCTCCAAGGCGGACGGTATCCTTATCCTCAAACGAAGTATATTTTCTCTTCGAGCCCTTTTTCTTCTTTACCGTTACAGCTTCAATTGCCTCAACGATATTATGTATACTTCCGACACCGAGAACGGCATCGACCTCGGGCAGCTCGTCAAGTATAGCTTCTCTGTAACGCTCGGCAAGACAACCCGTAACGACGATCGCTTTAAGCGTTCTGTTCTTTTTGAGCCAAGCGATATCGAGTATGCTGTCAATAGACTCGCGCTTTGCGCTTTCTATAAATCCGCAAGTATTTATAATAATTACGTCTGCCTCTATCTCATCGGGAGTTATCTCATATCCCGCCATAGCGACTTCGTGTAACATGACCTCGGTGTCAAGCTGATTTTTCGGACAACCGAGTGAAACAAATCCTACCTTCATTTTTGCTCCTTATTTTAAAATTTCCAATCAAATATTTTTTCAAGTTCCCTTTCCTGACTCTTCTATCATTTAATTATATCACATAAATGTGATAATGTCAATTATCCGATATATCTTTTGGCGTTTTTTTGCGTCTTTTTAAGAAAAATGATTGATTTTATCATAAAAATATGGTAAAATTTATTTAATATGTTTTTTGAGGTGCAGTTATGAACATCTGTTTGAAATCACCGTTAGACAACGCAATAATTGAACAGCTTACAGAAAACCAACTGAAATTTCTTGAGGACAGAAAGCATCAGGAAATAGTCGCGGAAAATCCCGACTGGTTGAATCTTGTGAGAAAAGGCGAGGAGGATTCTATCCCAAATCCCGCAAAGTTTGAATTTGACGCGGACGGCTTTGACGAAAATGTGAGCTTTTATATTCTTCTTTCCGAGAGTGAAGATATGTCCGATGCGAAAGAAACGCTTTGTGAAAACAACTCTTGCGAAATATATAATCTCTATCTTGAAAAAAATTATTTTTGGAAGATAATTGCAAAGCTTGACGGAAAGCAAATCGCCGAATCCGAAATGAGATGCTTTACCACCTCCGAGCGTACTCCTCGCTCTATCCGCGCAGGAGGTCTTAGCAACGTCCGCGACCTTGGCGGATACAAGTGCGCAAACGGACGCAGGGTTAAACAGGGACTTATTTACCGCGGTTGCGAAATGGAATTTCACCACACCATAACCGAGGACGGAATAGCGGTACTCAAGGACGATCTGAAAATACGCACAGACCTTGACCTCCGTATCGAAGCGGTCGACAAGGTTTTTGCCTCCGCTCTCGGAGATACCGTTAATTTCACGCTTATACCTACTCTTGCGTATGAGCATTTCTTTGCCGAAAAAGAGACCTGTAAAAAGTTATTCAAGCTTTTAACGGACGAATCTACCTACCCCCATTATATGCATTGTTGGGGCGGTGCTGACCGCACGGGAACGTTCTCTCTTGTGATCCTCGCTATACTCGGCGTTGACAAAGAGGATCTCTTTGCCGATTATGAATACACCTCTCTTTCGATCTGGGGCAAGCGCAGTATTACCTCCGATCACTTCAAGGATCTTCTCGCGTCTCTTGACGAATACGGAACTGAAAACGACTCTATCAACGAAAAATGCAAAAATTTCCTGCGTTCCTGCGGTATTACAGACGAGGATATGAAAAAGATCTACGATATTATGACCGAAGAATAAGCTCCAAAGCTTAAAACTTATTGAATTTTGTTTCGTTTTTTGCGATATGCACAACAACTTTTTTCTCAAATGAGAAAAAATCGTCGTTTATCATCTTTCGCAAATGCGAAAAATGTGATATAATAATAAATTGTGAAAATAAAATTCGGATTTTGTATATTAAAGGAGATCACGTTGTGATAAGAAACGATTTAAGAAACATTGCTATCATCGCTCACGTTGACCACGGTAAAACTACCCTCGTTGACGAAATGCTTAAGCAAGGCGGTATCTACCGCGAAAATCAGGAGACTGTTACTCGAGTTATGGACTCGGGCGATCTTGAAAAGGAACGCGGTATAACTATCCTCGCAAAGAACACTGCCGTACATTACAAGGACGTAAAAATAAACCTTATCGATACCCCCGGTCACGCTGACTTCGGCGGTGAGGTAGAACGTATTCTCAAAATGGTAAACGGTGTTATTCTTCTCGTTGACGCCGCAGAAGGTCCTATGCCTCAGACCCGTTTCGTTCTTCAGCGCGCGCTTGAGCTTAACCACCGAGTTATTATCGTTATAAACAAAATAGACAAGCCCGATGCCAGACTTGGCGAAGTCGAGGACGAGATTCTTGAGCTTCTCATAGATCTCAACGCTTCCGACGAACAGCTCGACAGCCCTATGCTCTACTGCTCGGGAAGAGCGGGTACGGCTACCGAAGACCCCGACGTTGAAGGAAAGGATCTCGTTCCCCTCTTTGAAAAGATCCTTGACTATATCCCCGCTCCAGAGGGAGATGAGTGCGGAGAGCTTCAGCTCCTCGTTTCCTCTATCGACTACAACGATTATGTTGGACGTATCGGTATCGGACGTATCGAGCGCGGTTCTATCAGAACCAATCAGGAAGCATACATCTGCAACTATCACTCGGGTGCTGCTCCAAAGCGTACAAAGATAGTAGCTCTCTTCCAGATAGACGGACTTTTGCGAGTTCCCGTAGATAACGCTAAAATGGGTGATATCGTTTGCTTCTCGGGTGCGGAAAACATCACTATCGGTGATACCATTACAAGCCTTACCGCCCCTGAACCCCTTGAATTTGTTAAGGTAAGCGAACCTACGCTTGAAATGACCTTTGCGGTAAATGACAGTCCCTTAGCAGGAAAAGAAGGTAAGTTCGTTACCTCCCGTCAGCTCCGTGACCGTCTTTACAAGGAAACGCTCAAGGACGTTTCTCTTCGTGTTTCCGACGGTGAAACTACCGATGAGTTTAAGGTTGCGGGACGCGGCGAGATGCATCTCTCTATCCTTATTGAAAATATGCGCCGCGAGGGTTATGAAATGACTTGTTCAAATCCCCGTGTGCTTTACAAAGAGATCGACGGCGTTAAGTGTGAGCCTATGGAACACGTGACGCTTGACGTTCCCTCCGATTACGTGGGCGCAGTCGTTGAAAAGCTCGGTCAGCGCAAGGGTGATCTTCTTGAAATGAATCCCGTTGGCAACCGTATGCGTATCGAATATTCCATTCCCTCTCGCTGCCTCTTCGGTTATCGCTCCGAGTTCCTTACCGCAACTCGCGGTGAGGGTATTATGAACTCTATATTTGACGGCTATCAACCTTACAGAGGCGAGGTCGTTATGAGATTTACAGGCTCACTTGTCGCTTCCGAAACGGGTGAAACTACTCGCTACGGTCTGTATAACACACAGGAGCGCGGTAACCTTTTCGTCGGTCCTCAGACCCCCGTTTATGAGGGTATGATCGTAGGAGAAAACCCCAAGAATGACGATATCGCCGTTAATCCCTGTAAGAAAAAACAGCTTACCGCTATCCGTTCCGCAGGTGCTGATGAAAAGCTCCTCCTTACTCCTCCGATAATCTTTAGCCTTGAAGAAGCTATCGAGTTTATCACAGATGATGAGCTTATCGAGGTCACTCCCAAGTCTATCCGTCTCCGTAAAAAGATCCTTAATACCGAGCTCCGTATGAAAGCTATGATGAAAGCTCGCCGCGAAGCCGCGAAGTAAGATGCGAGGGGACGCGAAAAGGACGCGAAAAGGACGCGAAAAGGATGCCTTCGACCCTTTCTTGAAAGAAAGGGTCGAGCCCCAAAGAACTTCTTAGAAGGAGTTTTTATGAGAACCCGTTTAGTTAAATTAAAAGTGTTTGCTTTTTCTTTTATGTAAAAACAGGTTGGACGGCTAAAGCCACCAACCACTGTTTTATGGGTATTTATTATTTTGGTTTTCTGAATAAAAAGAGTACGCCCGATATTGATAAATAATGGACTGTCGAGGACGCCAGTCCCTACAAAAAATGGTATAATTTTGTTTGTATTCCCCTCGCCGTAAGGCGACGCAAACTCAAACAATTTTCAATTTCACCATGTAGGGACCGGCGTCCTCGACGGTCCATTTTAATAAAAATAACATCGGGCGTGTTTCCTTAAAATAGAATATTTTTCTTAATTTACCCAAAGAAAGTGTGGTCGGTGCCGACCGAATTAATTTGTGAAAGCAAATTTATTCGCGGCGTCACGACCACTTTCTTCCTTATAGAAAAACTATAAAATTTAATCATTCCAAACGGTTATTTATAAATAACCCTCTGTTTTGCTTTCTTCTTTGGTTACTTTCTTCTTTCGCGAAAGAAGAAAGTAACATAAATCGCCTCCCTCGCACCCCTCTTACAAGCTACATATCAATTTCTCAATAGCGATATAGCCTTGAGGGGAGAGCTTAAGGGAGAGGTCGGCATCGGAGCAAAGCTCAAGAGCGCGTTTAAGCTTCTGCAGGGATCTGGCGGAAGCGCTTTTGACGTATATTTTTGTTTTATAGTCATTAGATTTAAAGAGAAGTCTTGCGATCTCGGACTGATGCGTACCTTGTTCGAGCAGCGACTTTACCGAAACGAGATCCGAGATAACGCGCGAGACCTCGGACAAGATGATAACGGGATCGATCCTTCGGAACTTCATTACCGAAAGGGCGGTGAGGGCGTCCTCGAATCTGCCGTCGAGGATAGCGTTTGCGAGAGTAAAGGCATCGGTAGTAACGACACTTACGGAGACATTTTTAATATCGTCCTGTGTCACTGTATTACGCCCGTTATGGAGGACGTAGTACGAGAGCTTATCGACCTCGGAGGCGAGTGTAAACATAGATCTGCCGCAATAATCGATAAGATAAGCGCAGGTATTCGGATCGGCTTGTACGCCGTTATGCTCGAAGTGTTTAGCCACCCACGAAACGAGCCTCGCGCCCGAAACGCTTTCAAAAAGCACGGGTGTAAGGTGCGCGCTCAATTTTTTTAGCGCGGCAGAGGGGTATTTGGGCGAACCCTCTTCGATCTGTCCTGCGGGTACGGAAATGATAAGGAGGTTATAATCGTATTCCTTAAGGGCAGAGAGCGTTTCGCAGAGATCCTCTATCTCGTTTTGTCTCATTGATGATACAGAAAGCCCCGTAACGCTGACTATTTTAAGATCCGCCATCATAGGCGGGGGCATAAGTGCATCAAGGAGGGCATTTGGCGAGTAATCGAGCGCATCGAGGCGCACATCGTTAAAGAGAGCGAAGGTCGTATCGGGGCAAACGGTCTGTCGGGCGAGAGACAGCGCGTGAGTTTTCATATAGTCCTCTTCGCCATAGAACAAAAAACCGCCCGAAATGCCTTTTTTCAGTTGCTTTCTAAAAGCGTCCTCTTTGATCATATCCATACGCTCACTCCCTTTCCTTGAATTTTACATATAATATTATATCATTTTCAAGACGGCAAGTCAACATTATTTTATAATTAAACAAATTGCGGTTTATCGGTGAGGACGCGGAGGATGCGATGAGGGAACTTTTTTGAAAAAAAGTTCCCTCAAACTCCCTCAAAAAACTTCCTAAAATAAAATTTTGCATAGCCATAACGGCTACACAATAAATCCTTCTCAGGAAAGTTTTTGCGGAGCTTTTTTCAAAAAGCGACATCGCGTCTTCCCGA
>JAZSIP010000014.1:0-6283 GCA_045533915.1 Eubacteriales bacterium | reverse complement strand
CCTTTACACAAGGGAGCCTTTATTTGTGCAATTTGATACTTTGGTTTTCTAAAATAAGCTTTGTCAGTAGCCTGGGGGGAAAGCTTTTTAAGCTTTCCCCTTTTTCTTAAACCTCCATAATAATGGTTTTCTAAAATCACATTTTAATATATGCTCTATTTATAGACAATTTTCATAAAATAGAGCATACCCTATAATTATATTAGGGGTGATTAAAATGATTTCATACGAACCGTTTTATAAAACATTAAAGGAAAAGAATATTTCTACGTATAAATTGATAAATACGTATGGCGTAAGCCGTAGTTTGCTTGACAGATTAAAGCACAACAAACCCATAAGTACCGTGACCTTGAATGATCTTTGCGCGTTTCTCGATTGCCGCGTGGAAGATATTTTAATTTATAAAAAGGATGTGTAAAAGAGGTAACTATGGCTACAAAAAGTTTATCTATAAGAATCGAAGAAGAAATGCTTGACAAATTGCACGTTGTAGCTGACTATGAAGCAAGAAGCGCAAACAGTCAGATCTTGATCCTTATCCGAGATTGCATAGAAGAGTATGAGCAAAAGCACGGCGAGATCAAGGTCGGAAAAAGATGATATCTTACGAACCTTTTTATAAAACGTTAAAAGAAAACTGAAAGGGACACTTATGCACTCAGGTCACAGAAAAAGATTTAAGACAAAATTCAGAAAAGGTACGCATTTTGAAGATCACGAGCTTTTAGAACTTGCTCTTTATTACGCAATTCCACGATGCGACACGAACGAGATAGCGCACAGACTTATACGCCGCTTTGGCTCGTTGCGAGGCGTTTTCTCCGCAAGTGAAGCCGAGCTTTGCACTATTGACGGTATCGGAGAGAACTCCGCTCTGTTTTTACGTGTTATCGGAGCTATTATCTCAAGAATACTATTCAATAATTGCAATACAAAGAAGCTTCTTTCGTCGGACGAGGAGCTTGAGGCTTTTCTTTGCGCACTGTTCTTCACAACTCCATTTGAAGAGACACACATCATACTTTTTGACAAAAAGAACCGCTATATATTAGACGAATGTATCGGTAAAGGCGACGCGATAGGCTCTCCTGTTAATCTGAGAAAGATCATCGCTTTGGCAAAGGAGAAAAGCGCTTCGTCCGTTATACTCGCTCACAATCACATAAACGGATTGCCGCTCCCGTCCGAGCGCGATGAGGAGATAACCCGCACGCTTTCTATGGCTCTCGAATCAAACAATATCCACCTTATCGAGCATTACGTCATCGCAAACGACAAGGCTTACCCTATAATACACAAATAAAAAGATCAACGCTCCCACTTTTATAAGCAGGAGCGTTTTTCAATCCTCAAATCTCATTATCTCATTAGATTTAGGGCGCGGAAAGGAGAGCATACACGCGCGGAGAGAAAGCGGTCTTTTCGTATCGGGAGCGCCGTATCTTCTGTCTCCGACAAGCGGCATCTTGCGAGAGGCAAACTGCACTCGTATCTGATGCGTCCGTCCCGTCAGAAGCTTTATACGAACGCGCGATATTCCGTCCTCGGAGGACACAACTCTGTATTCAAGAGCCGCGTCCTTTACGCCCTTTCTCATTCGTTTTACGGTATAAGAACGGTTCTTCGCACGGTCGTAAAACAGCAGATCTTCCATTCTTCCGCTGCTGGGTTCGGGTATTCCGTGTATCTCCGCAAGATATTCCTTTTCAAATCTTCCGTCAATTATCGCTTTTGATAACATTGCGGCAGCGGATTTCGTTCTTGCGTAGACCATTATCCCCGACGTTTCCCTGTCTAGTCGGTGAACGGTAAATATATCTCCGTTCTCTGCTCTGCCTTCATATATTTCGGACAAAAGATAAGGCATACAATCCTTGCCCTCGCCCTCGGATAAAAGTCCCGCCGCCTTTTCGCAAACGACGATATCCGCATCCTCATAATATATCTTCAATACTCTTCCCTTTATATGTACGCCAAATCGCGCGGGAAGGAGCGTTTCCTTCCCCTCAAATCCGACCCTTTACTTATTTTTACAGCATCCGCAAAGAAACGAGCACAAGGCGCAAAGCATAGAAATACCTGCTGCTGTCACTCCCATAAGAGCGATCAGCTTTAAAAGATTGAGCCTTGACTTCGACGAAAACGAATGAGAGCATTCAGGCGTTTCTGAATCCTTATCCGAGTATAACGATAATGACGCGTCGCAATTGCATCCAACCTCGTATTTCGGGATCGAGCGTAAAAGATCGGTGATACCGCAATCAAGCTTGTCCATAATTACCCTTTCTGCGATTCACTTTTTTGAATGGTCGGCAAATTGCCTCCCGTATTTATTATAACACGGTTTTATTGTCTTTACAATCAAAAAATCAAAAATGGGAAAGTTTTTTTGCTTTCCCATTTTTGATTTTTCTTATTCAAAAGACGCATCGATCTTGAGCGACTCGAGCGCATTGTCGTCAAAGTATTCAAGAGGATCGACCATAAGGTCTGCTACCGTCATCTCAAAATGGAGGTGAGGTTCTTCGCCGATCTCGACCATAGCGCTGTCTCCCACCGATGCGATAAGCTGTCCCGAACGGACAGACGCACCCTCGGAAATCCCCTCGGGAAGAGTTGCCGAAAGATTTTTATAAATAGTGTAGCAGTCTCCGCCGTGCTTGATCATAATGCAGTTACCCATAAGAGTGTCCTCCCATATCTTCGACACCGTTCCGTCGGCAGCCGAATATACGGCAGCACCCGCCTCTGTAACGATATCTATTCCGAGGTGAACGCGAAGATCGTTCATCGTAGGAGAGTGGACCTGCATATCGGGGTCGTGCTTTTGTGAAAGCACTCCGCTTACGGGAAGAACAAACGTAGGCATCTTATCGGTCACGTCGACCGAAGCCGAGGTATCAGCAGGAGGCTTTTGTGTGTCGACAGGCTTCTGTGTGTCTGTCGGACGGTCCGTGAGGGGAGGATCGTTTTTCTGTGTCTCGGTCGGCTTTTTTGTATCATCGATCTCAATTTTATCTTTCTTTGCCCTGTTCGATGCTACCGTGACAGAAATAATAACAGTCACGGCAACGATAAGAAGAAGGACGATAACGACAGCCGCGCGGTTTCCTTTGAAGTTCCTGAATTTGTCCTTTAGAGTCGGCTTGTTTTGTTCTGACATTTTGAATTACTCCTTTTTCGTTGTTGTTTCTGTCTATATTTTTGCCAACACGAGAAGTTTTATTCAGTTAAGTAAATATTTTTGAAATTATTTGTTTTTTAGCAAAAAGCTCCCACTCAATGCCGTTTTTTCTTGACATACTTTCAAACGTATGATATGATATTATTGATATATAAAAACGGAAAGGACTAAAAAAATGAACATCTCAATGAAAATAAAAAAGCTTTGCGATAAAGCTACTCTCCCCATATATGCCTCGGAATACGCCGCAGGCGCTGACCTCTACGCTTGCCTCGATGAGCCCGTTACTATCGAGCCAAACGAGACAAAGCTCATTAAAACAGGACTTGCTATGGCTATTCCGGAGGGACTTGCGGGTCTTATCTACGCGCGCAGCGGTCTTGCATCTAAACGCGGTCTCGCTCCCGCTAATAAGGTCGGAGTTATCGACAGTGACTATCGCGGTGAGGTTATGGTCGCTCTCCACAACCACGGTACTGTGCCTCAAACGGTTGAACACGGTGAGCGTATCGCTCAGCTCGTTTTAGCGCCCGTCGTTACCGCTTCATTTAACGTCGTCGATGACCTCGATTCTACTACCCGCGGTGAAGGCGGCTTCGGCTCTACAGGTACGAAATAAAGACGCGGAACGCGGCTATCGTTGAGAAAATGAAAAACAATTGATAACAAAAAAGCAGCTGAAGCCCACTTACGTAAGCTTCAGCTGCTTTTATTTGTTTTATTTAAAGTATATTCCCGTTTTCATAGCCTCAAGCATAACGACAGCCGAACTTGCGTTTGTCGCAAGCGGTATCCTCTGTACGTCGCAAAGGCGAAGAAGCGCCGAAACATCAGGCTCGTGAGGCTGCGCGGTCAGAGGATCGCGCAAGAAGATTATAAGATCAAGTTCTCCGTTTGCGAGCATAGCTCCGATCTGTTGGTCTCCGCCAAGAGGACCGCTTTTCATACGGTGTATAGCAAGTCCCGTCTCCCCCATTATAAGAGTACCTGTTGTACCCGTCGCGTAAAGCTCGTGTCCACCAAGAACATCCTTGTATTTTTTCGCTATTTCAATTATCTCGTTTTTCTTTTTGTCGTGTGCAATAAGCGCTATTTTCATAAATCCAACGCACCTTCCTTTAAAGTTTAAAGCCATTTGCTTTATTTAATTATACACCATATCAATCAAAATTTCAATATGTTTTTTTATATCGTGCTTTTATATTTCAAAAATAAAAAATATTCGTTTATAGGACACATATTAATAAAATACTTATTTATAATGTAAATTAATGTGAATAATTTGTTGACAAAAATATATTTGTATGTTATAATAAGCTATCCGAAGCCTTTGGCTCGAATACCCTCGAAAAAGGGGGAAAACATTATGAGGAGGAACATTGAAATGTTCAAAAAAATTCTTTCTTTGACACTCGCTGTTCTCATGCTTGCCGCTATATGCGTGTCTGCTGTTTCCTGCGGTAACGGCAAAGATGACTTCAAGCTCGGTGTTATCCTGCTTCACGACGAAAATTCCACCTACGACCTCAACTTCATCGAAGCTGTAGAGCGTGCTAAAGAGCAGCTCAATCTTACAGATGATCAAGTCATCTACAAGAAGGGTGTACCCGAGTCTAACGAATGCTATGAAGCGGCAGTTGAACTCGTTGGAAATGGCTGCGACATTATCTTCGCAGACAGCTTTGGTCACGAGGAGTTCATGCTCAAGGCCGCTAAGGAATTTCCTGATGTTGAGTTCTGCCATGCTACAGGTACAATGGCTCACACAGAAAAGCTTGACAACTTCCACAACGCTTTCGCTTCTATCTACGAGGGTAGATTCCTTGCAGGTGTTGCTGCAGGAATGAAGCTCAACGAAATGATCGCTGACGGTAAGATCACTGCAGATCAGGCAAAGATGGGCTACGTTGGTGCACATCCCTACGCTGAAGTTATCTCCGGTTATACATCTTTCTACCTTGGCGCAAAATACGTTTGCCCCAGCGTAACCATGGACGTTCAGTTCACAGGAAGTTGGTATGACGAGATCAAGGAAAAGGACACTGCTACCGCGCTTATCGGTAACAAGTGCGTTCTCATTTCTCAGCACGCAGACTCTATGGGTGCTCCTACTGTTTGTGAAGAAAAGAACGTTCCCAACGTTTCCTACAACGAATCTAAAGTTGCTTCTTGCCCCAATACCTTCATCGTTTCTTCCAAGATCGACTGGACTCCTTACTTCGTATACATCTACAATACATACGAGAAGGGTGAGAAGATAGCTACCGACTGGACAGGTGATATCGCAAGCGGATCTGTTGTTCTTTCCGAGATCAACGAAAAGGCTGCCGCTGAGGGAACAGCTGCTAAGATCGAAGAGATCAAGGGTAAGCTCAAAGATGGTTCTCTCAACGTATTTGCTACCTCCACTTTCACAAAGGACGGAGCTCCTCTCGCAAATTACAAGGCTGACGTTGACACCGATGCTGCTTTCACACCCGATACCGAAGTTATTAAGGACGGCGTATTCCTCGAGTCCGAATTCCGTAGCGCTCCTTACTTCGATATCAAGATCGACGGTATTACTTGCCTTAACTAATTCTAAAAAATATAGTTTAGCAAAAAAGATGAGCGGAGCATCTGCTCCGCTCATCTTGATTTGCAAGGCAAAAGCAAGCTGCTCTAATACGATTAAAGCAGTTTACTTTTGTCTTGTAACAAGTTTTCTTTTTGGGAGGAAATTATGAATAAACCCATAGCTTTGGAGATGAAAAATGTCTCGAAGTATTTCGGCTCGCTCGCAGCGAACAAAAACGTTGACCTTACAGTATACCGCGGTGAGATACTTGCGATCCTCGGTGAAAATGGCTGTGGAAAAACGACGCTTATGAATATGATAGCGGGAATATACTATCCCGACGATGGCGAGATACTGATTGACGGAGCTCCTGTTGTAATAGCGTCCCCGAAGGATGCTTTTAAATACCGCATAGGTATGATACACCAGCACTTTAAGCTGGTGGACCTTTTTACTGCTGCTGAGAATATTGTTCTCGGTATCAGGGATAACCGCAAAGTCGGAGGCCAAGCGGTCTTAGGAAGACAAAGTGGCCAAAC
>JAZSIP010000079.1:0-38499 GCA_045533915.1 Eubacteriales bacterium | reverse complement strand
TCGAAAACATCACACTGTGATATTTTCTCCGCTCGAGGATGACATCGTGGGGGTGCTGTTTTGAGGTGTTTTGTGGTAATCGTTTCGTTCGTGTTTACCCATTTCGTCTAATCAAACTCACCGATAACTCAAAATTTGAAGAAAACAACCCTATTCTGTGAGATAGATCAAAGAACGTCGTTTGCTACGATGTCAGCGTAAGTCTCGCGTTTGACAGCTATACGCGCCTTTCCGTCCTTGACCATAACGATAGGCGGGCGGGGAAGTCGGTTATAGTTTGACGCCATCGAGTAATTGTACGCGCCCGTTACGAGAACGGCGAGAATATCACCGCGCTGAGCCTCTTGAAGCTCCATGTCCTCACCGAGCAGGTCGCCCGATTCACAGCATCTTCCCGCGATAGTCACACGCTGTGTTTTTGCCTCGTTTGCTCTGTTCGCGATGACTGCCGTGTATTGCGACTGATAAAGCGCGTATCTTGGGTTGTCGGGCATACCGCCGTCTACCGATACGTAGGTACGGAATCCCTTGATCTCCTTGACAGAGCCTACCGTGTAGAGCGTGATACCTGCCGCCGCAACGAGAGAACGACCGGGCTCGAGTATAACTCTTGGCATACGTATTCCGTTTTCCTTGCAGTATCCCGTGACGATAGCCGCAATATCCTTGATAGACGAAGCGTAATCTATCTCTCTGTCGTGCTCGGTGTAGCGAACACCGAAGCCGCCTCCGAGATTCAGCTCCTCGACCTCGAAGCCGCATTCACGCTTGATCTCGGCAATGAAGCGTACCATTATGTCAGCGGCATCGGAGAAAGGCTCAAGATCGAATATCTGAGAGCCTATGTGGCAATGCAGACCGACAAGGCGTACACCTTTTGTTTCAAGAGCCGACTTGACTATTTCCATCGCCTGTCCCGTGACTATCGGATTGCCGAACTTTGAATCGACGTTGCCCGTTACTATCGCGCGATGTGTGTGGGGGTCGATACCTGGGGTTATTCTCAGAAGTATGCGCTGAGTTATACCGCGCTTCTGAGCCTCGCGCGATACGGCGTAAAGCTCATCGTGGTTATCGACGACGAACGTACCGACGCCCATATCCATAGCGTCACAGATATCGCGGTCGGTCTTATTATTTCCGTGGAAATAGATCTTGTCAGCGGGGAAGCCTGCCATTTTTGCGGTGTAGAGCTCACCGCCAGAAACACAGTCAACGCCCATGCCCTCTTCTGCGGCTATCTTGTAGATACCCGTAAAGCAGAGCGCCTTTGAAGCGTATAGAGGAAGCGCGTCCTCACCGAAATATTCTGCGGCCGCGCGTCTGTAAGTACGGCAGTTTTCTCTTATAACGTTTTCGTCAAGTATATAAGCGGGAGTACCGTATTCGCGCGCAAGCTCGACAGTGTCGACTCCGCCGATGGTAAGATGTCCTTTTTCGTTGACGTCAAAATGTGAATGAAGTATCATTTTTGTTTTTCCTTTGTAATCAAACTTTATCGGGAAGCTTGGTTATCTGCCCTTTAAGGTGTTCGACGATATTCGTCTTTATTCTCGTAAGCTTTCCGCTTTCGTATTCGTAAATGTGAAGCGACGCGTTTGGCGGAGCTTTGTGCTCGGCTATCTTTTCGTAGGTATCTCCGTCCGAGAATGCGTCCACAACGCGCATAGGTGTTGCGTGGGTAGCAAGTAAAAGCGTTTTTCCTTCGTTTTCCTCGCCGAGCCGTACTACAGCCTCCGAAACACGTTCGAAAAGCTCTTTTGCGGACTCTCCGCCCGTACATCTCACGTGTGCGAGATCGTGCAGCCATACGCTGAAGTCATCGTTATATTCCTTGAATATATCGTCGAACTTCATACCTTCCCATTCTCCCGCGAATATCTCGCGCAAGCCGTGATCGGCTATTACGGGAAGTCCTAACGCATCGGCGGTAGGCTGTACCGTCTGAGTAGTTCGCAGAAGTCCGCTTGAATATATCTTATCTATCTTTTCGTTTTTCGCAATGTATTCAGCCACGCATTTTGCCTGTTCAAATCCGAGAGCCGCAAGCGGAAAATCCGAATGTCCCGCAAAACGCTCCTGCTCGTTTGCCGTGCTGTATCCGTGGCGTACAAATATCATTCTTGTCATAATACGGTAGGTCCTTTCCAACTATACTCGATATCGTCAAAGGCTATTTCTTTTCCGTTTTCATCTTCAATAGATCTCAGAATTATGTTGCCGTTTTCGTATTCAAAAAGGAGGAGAGAGCAATTCGAAATAGAGACATTGGGCGCCATAAGATCTGCGCGGCGGTATATCTCTGCGATAAGAGAATGTATCGCGCCGCCGTGAGAGGCTGCGAGTATGGTCTTGCCGTCATTTTTTTCCGCGATCTCACAGACCGTTTTGTGTATGCGAACTCGCGCCTCGACGATGTTTTCTCCGTTTGGATAGGTTGAATTTGGGAAGTTCGCCTTAAAAGTCTCTAATTTATTTGAATATAAGGATTCAACGAGCTTGTGCGGTTTGTCCGTAAAATCCCCGACGTGTATCTCGCGAAGCCCCGCATGAAGATGAATCGGAAGCGAGAGCTCTGCCGCTATCGGAGCAACGGTCGCTCTTGCGCGTTGAAGATCGCTTGACCAGATACCGTCTATATGGATCTCACTCTTCAAAAAACGTTTTTTGAACGCATTTGCCTGTGCCACGCCGACCTCGTTCAGCGGCGTGTCAAGCTGTCCTTGGTAAATACCGTATACGTTGTAGTTTGTCTGTCCGTGACGAACCATAAAAATGCGAGTCATTTTCGCTCCTTTTAAAGTTTGGTGTATTTGAATATCGTTTTCCAAAGCTCCTCTTTTCCCTCGCCCTTTAAAGAAGAGAAAGGGATAACGGGAGTGCCTTTTATGAGCGGGTGGTTGCTTATGGCCTCGAGGTTTTTCTTTCGTTCGGTCGCGTTGAGCTTATCTATCTTTGTTGCGACAACAACGAACGGAAGCTCGGACTGCGTAAGAAAGTCAAGCATCATTTCATCGTCCGCGGTCGGTCCTATACGGCTGTCAACGAGCTGAAGCACCAGAGACAGCCTGTCGATGTTTTTGTTTTGCGTAAAGAAGCCGTCCGTGAGCGCCGACCACTGCTTTTTCTCTTCGGGACTGCGCTTCGCGAAGCCGTAACCGGGGAGGTCGACGAGGTAGAGCTTTTTGTCGACGTCGTAAAAGTTTATCGTTATCGTTTTTCCGGGGGCTGACGAAACGCGGGCAAGACTTTTTCTGCCGAGCAGAGTATTTATAAGTGAGCTTTTGCCGACGTTCGAGCGTCCCGAAAAGGCTATCTGCGCGCGGGGGTCGGAGGGTATCTGCTTGGGCGTACCCGCGCTTATCTTCAGATTTACGTTTTGAATGTTGAGTGCCATAGTGTACTCCGTAAAAATTTATTATCTTGATAAAACAGTGCTTCTGTTATCTACCGTAGTTTGCGTAGGAAGGATCTCCGAAAGCTCCTCGGATCTTACTTTTTTCTCGGTAAAAACGCTTTCCTTTTCTTTTGGAAGAAGCGCGTTTGCGAGAACGTCGGAAGCCGTGCGGCAGGGAACGAAGCGCAGGTGCTCACGCACGAGCGGATCTATATCCTCAAGATTTCTCATATTGTCCTCGGGGATAAGAACGGTAGTAACTCCCGCGGAGTACGCGGCGACCGTCTTTTCTTTAAGACCGCCGATGGCAAGTACGTTTCCGCGAAGCGAGATCTCTCCCGTCATCGCAACGTCACGGCGTGCGCGTCTGCCCGAGAGGGCGCTGACGAGAGCCGTCACCATCGTGACACCCGCCGAAGGACCGTCTTTTGGAACTGCGCCCTCGGGAAAGTGGATATGTATGTCCTTTTTTTGATAAAAGTCTGAGGGTATACCGTACTGCGCGGCAATGGAACGGACGTAGCTTACAGCTATTTTTGCCGATTCCTTCATAACGTCGCCAAGAGAGCCCGTGAGCTCTATCTTGCCCGTACCGTCAAGGACTGCCACTTCAACGCGGAGCATATCGCCGCCCGCTTCGGTGTAAGCAAGACCGTTTACAACGCCTATCTCGTCATAAGACTTTATGCGCTCGGGCAAAAGCTTGCGCGCGCCGAGGTATTCGGAAATGACATTTTCGTCGACCTTGATCTTTTTGACTTCCTCGTTCTCGACGAGCTTTTTAGCTGCCTTTCTGACTATCGATGCGATATTGCGCTCAAGATTGCGGACACCCGCTTCTCTCGTGTAATAGTCAACTATCTCTCCGACAGCTCCGTCGGTGATATTGACCGTGCGCTTTGAAAGTCCGTGGCGCTTCAATTGCTTTGGAATGAGGTGGTCGTGCGCTATGGCGATCTTTTCTCTGCGTGTATAGGATTTAAGCTCTATGACCTCCATTCTGTCAAGCAGAGGCTTTGGAACGGTATCGAGCGTATTTGCGGTCGCTATGAATACGCAGTTTGAAAGATCGAACGGAAGCTCAACGAAGTGATCGCGGAACTCCTTATTTTGCTCTCCGTCAAGCACCTCCAAGAGAGCGGAGGCGGGGTCGCCGTGAGAGTCTCTCGTCAGCTTGTCTATCTCATCGAGAAGAATGAGAGGGTTTTTTACCTCGGCTTTTATGAGCGCATCGATTATACGGCCGGGCATCGCGCCGACGTAGGTCTTTCTGTGTCCTCGAATGTCCGCCTCGTCACGCACACCTCCCAAAGAAACGCGCACGTATTTGCGCTTCATAGCCTTTGCGATAGACGCGCCTACCGATGTTTTTCCCACACCGGGAGGGCCGACAAGACAGATCATCTGATTTCTAAGCTCGGGAGAGAGCTGCTTTACCGCGAGATATTCAAGTATTCTTTCCTTTACCTTTTCAAGACCGTTGTGATCGGCGTCAAGTATCTTTTGCGCCGCCTTGATATCTATTCTGTCGCGGGTCTCTACACTCCACGGGATCTCGAGACAGGTGTCGAGATACGCGCGAATTACCGTTGCCTCGGACGAGCCAAATGGCGTTCTTGAAAGCCTGTCGTTTTCCTTCAAGAGCTTTTTGCGGACATCGTCGGGCATCTTGGCTTTCATAATGCGCTCCTCGTATTCATCTACGTCGGACGCGTCGCCAAGCTCCTCCTGTATCACTCGTATCTGCTCACGCAGATAAAAATCCTTTTGATTCTGATTGAGATTTGAGCGGACTTTTTTGTGTATAGCCAGCTCGCATTCGAGAAGCTCACGCTCCTCGCGTATGAGCGCGATTATCTTTTCGATACGGCGGACGGGGTCAAAGCACTCGAGTATCTGCTGTTTGTCGCCGTATTTGACGAGAATATTTGCCGCTATAAAATCGGCGAGAAGCGCGGGAGTCTTTATGCCGCTTGCGGCGGTGAGTATATCGTTGCTTACCGAGGGGAGAATGTTTACGAGCTCCTTTGTTTCGGTAAGTATAGCTCGGCAGTACGCCTCGGAGCGAATGCTGTCCTCGTCGGTCATTGTGAGAGTTTTGCAGATAACGTCGGCGGTTATATAGTCGGCAAAATTGCGGAACTCTGTGACAGTCGCGCGAGAGTAACCCTCAACGATCATTCTCATATTGCCCTCGGGCGTTTTTACGGATTGCTTGATCTTTGCGACAGTTCCAACTCTGTAAAGAGCGGCGGGGGTGATGCTTTCCTCATCTATATCGCGGACGGTACAAACGAGAACGAGCGAATCGGTCTCAAAAGCTGCCTCAGCCGCGTGTATAGCGCTCTCGTCCGAGAGCTCGTAGCTCAGAGGAACAGAGGGGAAGGCGACGATGCCGCGAATGTATATAACGGGGAGATAAAGCTGTTCTATTTTTTCTATGTATTTTGGCATTTGTTATTCCTTTCGGGTTGGTATTGCGTGATATATTTGCTTTTTGCGAGTAACCGATATTTAGGCATACCGATTCAATATAATATTATAACATATATTTTGCAAAATTTCTACCGCTTTTCGCAATTATTTTAAATTTGTTCAATAATTATAATATTTATATAAATTTATATAAAAAAATCGGGTCAAAGACCCGTAAAAATAAAAAGCACAACCGAGACCGTATCTGCGCGTTGATATCATAAGATTGATACTCCGCAAATGAACGATGACCGTTGTGCGTGACGCTGTGGACTTGGTGCCGCCTTACAGCTTTAATATTATAACTCGAAAATCCGATTTTGTAAATAGTTCAAATTGAACGATTTTTTTGCGTTTTTTTCGTGAAAAAAGATACACATTAGAAAATTTTCACTAAAAGATGCCTCATTTTTGTGAGTTATTTACGGCTTGGTATGACATTTGTCATAGATGCTGTCGTATGCTTGTCGTACCGCTGTAATATTTCGAAAAAATTTTTGAAATTTATTTTTGTACGGACAATGTATGGATACGTAAATACGAGCAAATATATCAAACTCTGTAGGGATAGGCGCCGATTGTCCTTTTGGTTTAAATATTTACATCAAGATTTTCAAAAAAATCATCAAAAGAACAGCCGTATATTTTTCTTAACTCTATGATAATACTGATCCTTATATTGAGTTCGCCCGCTTCGTATTTTGCATAGGTGCTTCTGCCTATATCACAACCGCGGCGTTGAAGCTCCGCGCATAGCTTTTCTTGAGAAATATCGTGTTTTTCTCTCAGCTTACGCAGATTATCTCCCATATATCTGTCTCTTCTCAGCTTTTGTTCCATGATTTTTCCTATTTTAATGATTTTTTGACCAATAATGGTTGCAACTGATAACATTTTATGCTATAATTTAATAAAATATTGACCGTTATACTGGTCAAAAAATAAAAAGGAAAAATTTTATGGTATGTTGTGTTACGGGTCATAGACCTTCGGGATTTAATTTTTCGCGAAAACTTGGAGATTTGCCATACATGGATTATTGCTTAAGGTTGTATGATGAGACAGAATATCTTATAAAGTATGGGTATGACGTGTTTATAACAGGAATGGCGGATGGTGCGGATATAGATTTTGCATTAACGGTGATAATGTTAAAAGAGAAATATAATTATATTTCTCTTGAAGCGGCAATTCCTTATCCTATACCGAGAACAAAGGTTTATACGGAATATCATGAAAACAGAGATCATGTATTGGAAAATTGCGACAAAAGACACATAATTTCAGATAACTATTACAGAGGGTGTATGCATAAAAGAAATCGTTTTATGGTCGACCGTTCGGATTTGATTTTTGCTATTTGGAACGGAAAAGAGCAGGGAGGTACGTGGGATACGATAAAGTATGCACGCTCGAAAGGAAAAGAAATTAAATATCTAATGTTGGACACATTGGATGGATTGGATAACTACTAATAACAGTAATAATACCTAGTTTCAGGAAGTTTTTTGCCAAGCTTTTTTTCAAAAAAGAGAAAATCGCGTCCTCGTCGCGTTCTTGTCACGTCATCATTGATAAAAATTTTCAAAAACCTATTGACAAACGAAAAAAGTTGTGGTACAATATGTGAGCAAATGAAGCAGAACGTCTCCGTTCTCACCGTGCCGTCCAAGGAGCGCGCTCGGTAGATATTATCTTTTTCGCGCACTGATATTAGGTGGGCGAGGAGTGTGTCGTGCGGGGAAATTCTCTTCTCGCATGATTTTTTTTGTCCAAAGGACAAATACGGAGGTGTATTTAATATTAGCGCAAAAGAAATGTTGATCAATGAGGCGATCAAATTGAAGGAAGTCCGCGTGGTTGACCCCGAGGGTAACCCGATCGGAATAATGACTTCGGAAGCAGCTCTCAAGATCGCTTACGATCAGGGATACGACCTGGTACTGATGGCTCCTCAGGCACAGCCGCCTGTATGTCGTATTATGGATTACGGCAAATTCCGTTTCGAGAGAGACAAAAAGGAAAAGGAAGCCAAAAAGAAACAGCAGACCGTCGAACTCAAGGAGATACAGCTTTCCTGCCGTATCGATACGCATGATTTTGAGACAAAGGCTCGTCACGCGCAGAGATTTTTGAAGGACGGTAATAAGGTTCGTGTAGTTATGCGCTTTAAGGGCAGAGAGATGAGCCACATCGCTATCGGTCAGGAAATTATGCAAAAATTCCGCGATACCTGCTCTGAGCTTGGCAGCGTTGATAAGGATCCCGTGCTCGACGGAAGAATACTGAGCATGGTAATAGCGCCCGTCAAGTTAAAGTAACACAGTTCATAATAGCTCGGCACAGACCGTGATTTATGATATATCGGCGTCGCCGCAATCACAAATACGAAAAGGAGAAAATTAAAAATGGGAAAAGTCAAGACACATAAAGCATCCGCTAAGAGATTTTCTGTTACCGCATCTGGTAAAGTAAAGATGGGTCACTGCCATCACAGACACAACACAGGTCTTAAGACCGCAAAGAGAAAGAGACATCTGCGCAGCAGCGCGATTCTCAGCGAATCGATGACCGCTAACATCAGAACTCTTATCCAGAAGTAAGAGACAGAAGAAATTAAGGGAGGATAATAAAAATGGCAAGAATCAAAGGCGCTATGATGACGCGCAAGAGAAGAAATAAAGTTCTTAAGGCTGCTAAGGGATACTGGGGCGCAAAGTCCAAGCATTTCAAGATGGCAAAGCAAGCCGTACTCAAGAGCGGGAACTATGCTTTCGCGGGCAGAAAGATGAAGAAGAGAGATTTCAGAAGCCTCTGGATCCCTCGTATATCCGCAGAAGCAAAGGCAAACGGAATGAACTATTCCACCTTTATGCACGGTCTTAAGCTCGCAGGCATCGACCTCAACAGAAAGATGCTTTCTGAACTGGCAGTGTCGGATAAGGCTGCTTTCGCAGCTCTCGCGGCAAAGGCAAAGGCTGCACTTTAATTACAACTTAAAACCCCGTTTTCACGGGGTTTTATTTGTACTGATTCTAAGTAAAAAACGGAGAAAAAATGAACTCTTACCGTACAGTTACGTCGCGCCAGAATCCTTTTGTAAAGGAGCTATGCGCACTATCGGATAAAAAGAAAAGACGGCAGACGGGAAGCTTTCGCTTCGACGGAGTAAAGCTTTTTGGCGAAGCGCTCAACAGCGGTATCCATCTTTTGAATGTCGTTATCCGTGAGGATATGGCAGAGAGCCTTGCTCCTCTTTGCGAGAGCGCGATAGAGAGAGGTCTCGTCGAAAGAGACGGTATCGTATGCGTTAGCGTTGAGGTCTTTGCGAAGATAAGCGAGGAAAAGTCTCCCGAGGGAGTTATTTGCGTAGCAAGAATGCAAGAGGAGCTTCATAAAACGCTTTCGGCTGAGAAGCTTGCAAAAGAGCTTTCGACGGGTGAAAGAATACTTTTAGCAGAGTCGCTCAGAGACCCCGGAAACCTCGGAACTGTTATGAGAAGCTGCGCGGCTCTCGGAATAGACAGACTTATACTTACCGACGATTGCGCCGATATTTATTCCCCCAGAACGCTCAGGGCCGCTATGGGTGCGCTTTTTAAACAAAAGACCGTAACGGTAGAGCTGTCCGAGTTGCCTTACGCGATAGAGCTTTTGAGAAAAAGCGGCAGAAAAATATATGCCGCGGCTTTGCATCGCGAAGCGCTGAATATAGATTCGCTCGAGCTGTCAGAGGGGGACGGATTCCTTATCGGAAACGAGGGGCACGGACTCAGCGAGGCGGCTATAAACGCGTGTACGGCTTGCGCTATAATTCCTATGGAAGAGGGCGCGGAGTCGCTGAATGCGGCGGCAGCGGCGGCAATATGCATCTGGGAGACTGTGCGTAAGCGCTAAAAATCACAGGAGGTCGCTATGATAGACGATAAGATATTATATTGGATATGGCTTTCGGAAAAATGCGGTGTCGCGTCGCGTGAATTCGGCAAACTTGTCGTGTCTCATGACGATCCGTTTGAGCTTTACCGTATGGACGAAGAGGAGATAGAGCATCTCGACGGCATTAGCCGTTCTTTAAAAGAAAAGCTTTGTGATAAATCGCTCGAGAATGCGTATTCTATATTAAAGAGCTGCCAAAAGGAAAGAGCGGATATAATCACTTATGCCGATAAAAGATACCCCGCAAGACTTCGATCTATCGAAGACCCGCCCATTTTGCTTTACTGCCTCGGAAGATTTCCAGATTTTAATACTCGCTTGTGTGTGGGAATGGTCGGAACGAGAAAAATGAGCGAATACGGAATGCAGACCTCGTATCGTATGGCTTACGAGCTTGCGGCGGCGGGAGCTGTCGTTGTGAGCGGAATGGCGCTCGGAATAGACTCGGTCTGCGCTTGCGGAGCGCTTGAGGCGGGCGGAGATACCGTTGCTGTGCTTGGTTGCGGCATATCGGTCGTTTATCCTCACCAACACAAAAAGCTTATGCAGACTATCGCCAAGAAGGGTGCTGTAATATCCGAATATCCGCCCGCCGAGATCGCGCACGGATACAATTTCCCTAAAAGAAACCGCATAATAAGCGGACTTTGCCAAGGTACTGTAATAATTGAATGCTCCTCCGTAAAGAGCGGAGCTATGATAACCGCGTCAAGAACGATAGCTCAGGGTAGGGAGCTTTTCGCTCTTCCTGGTAACGTCAACGAGAGTAATTCCGACGGACCTAATCTGTTGATAAGACAGGGCGCGAACGTCGCGCTGAAGAGCGACGATATTTTAGACTATTATACTTTTCTTTACCGCGACGTTATAGACCGAAAGGCTCACGCGCGGGCAAAGAACAATTCGCTTGTAAGCGAAAGAGCACTTTCAAAATACGGCGTCTCATGGAAAAAATACGGTGAGCGCTATGAGGGTGTGAACACGGAGAACGAAGATACTTCTCGCGTTCCTGCAAAAAAAGAAAAGGTAGAGCAGAAGATATCCGTATCTCAAAGCAACACAAATCCCGTAACGGGTACGGTAAAAACTAAGGACGCGCAGAGTGAAGCTGAAGAGCAAAAACGAAAAGCAATATTCGCTTCTCTTGACAGCGTGTCGCAAAAGGTATACGAATATATGCCGTCGGATAAAAGCTGCGTGACCGCGGACGTTATAGCGGCTCACGGAATTGACGTAGGCGACGTTATAACAGCGCTTACGATGCTTGAGCTTGCGGGACTTGTAACTTCGTTCCCCGGTGGAGCATACGCGCGTAAATAATGCGTAAGTAAATAAAGACGGTTTTTATAAATTTGAAAATCAACGCATTTTTTCAGAAAGGATACATGCAAATTTATGGCAAATCTTGTTATAGTGGAGTCACCCTCCAAGGCGTCTACCATAAAGGGATATCTTGGATCAAATTATAAGGTAGTAGCGTCTAAAGGACACGTGCGCGATCTTCCCAAAAGCTCGCTCGGTGTGGATATAGAAAACAATTTTGACGCTCATTATATCAACATTCGCGGTAAGGGTGACCTTATCCGCGAGATACGCAAGGAAGCGAAAAACGCAAATAAAGTATTCTTGGCGACCGACCCTGACCGCGAGGGAGAGGCTATTTCGTGGCATCTTGCCGCGGCGCTCGGAATACCCGTTGAAAAGACGCTTCGAGTAAGCTTTAACGAAATAACCAAGAGCGCGGTGAAGAGCGCTATCAAAGCGCCGAGAAATATCGATATGAATCTTGTAAACGCGCAGCAGGCACGCAGAATACTTGATAGAATACTTGGCTACAAGCTCTCTCCGTTCCTTTGGAAGAACGTAAGAAGCGGACTTTCCGCAGGACGCGTTCAGTCGGTAGCAACACGCATAATCGTTGAGCGCGAGGAGGAGATACGCGCATTCGTTCCTACGGAGTATTGGACGGTGGACGCAACTCTTGTATCCGACGACGGACACGAATTTACCGTTCGTTTTTACGGAGATAAAAAGGGTAAAGTAAAGCTTGGCTGCGAGGACGATGCGATGAAGGTCGTAAACGCGGTGTCGGGCAAGGATTTCTCGGTGGCAGCCGTAAAGAAATCCAAGAAAAAGAAGCTTCCCGCTCCGCCTTTCACCACCTCTACTATGCAACAGGAGGCATCGCGTAAGCTCGGCTTCCAGTCTCAGCGTATTATGAGAATTGCGCAAGAGCTTTACGAGGGTGTGAATATCGGTTCGGAAAATGGCGGCGTACAGGGTCTTATTACCTATATGCGTACCGACTCGCTCAGAGTTTCAGCCGACGCACAGGCAGACGCGAAGAATTATATTGTTGAAAAATACGGTGACAAATACTGTCCCGCTACCCCCCGAGTTTATAAAATGCGCGCGGGCGCTCAGGACGCTCACGAGGCTATCCGTCCCACACGCATTGATATCGAACCCGCAAAGATCAAAAAACACCTCACTCCCGATCAATTCAAGCTTTATAAGCTCATTTGGGAGAGATTCGTCGCAAGCCAGATGGAATCCGCGGTTCTGTCTACCGTTACCGCTGATTTCGAATCCGCGGGATATATCTTCCGTACAAGCGGATATACCGTTAATTTCCAAGGTTATATGGCTGTGTATGAGGAGAGTGAGGAGGAGACCCGCGTAAACGCTGACGAGGTAAGTGAGCAGAAGAATATCCGTCTCCCCGACGTAAAAGAGGGACAGACAGTAAAGTATGCGGGTATTGCTCCCGATAAGCACTTTACCGAGCCTCCCGCACGATATAACGATGCGTCCTTGATCAAATTTCTCGAGGAAATGGGAATCGGACGTCCGAGTACCTTTGCCACCATTATTACAACTATCATAACGAGAAACTACGTTAAGAGAGAGGGAAAATCCCTCGTTCCGACACCTACGGGAGAGCTTACGAATAAGCTTATGAAGGATCATTTTCCCGACGTTGTAAACTATCGCTTTACGGCGCAGATGGAGACCGACCTTGACAGCATTGAGAACGGCGACAAAGAGATGAACTCGGTCCTCTCGGAATTCTGGAGCGGCTTTGAACGTGAGCTCAACGCGGCAAACGAGAATATCAAGAGCGAGGAGCTTGAGATACCCGTTGAGGAGACCGGTATAATCTGCGATAAGTGCGGAAGCAAAATGATCGTAAAGAACGGACGCTTCGGAAAATTCGCGGCTTGTCCCAATTATCCTCAGTGTAAGAATACAAAGCCCCTGAATACCGCTACAAGTACTGACGGCGAGGAAAAGGCGAGCGAAAAGAAGATCGTTATCGCTGATTTCAAGTGTGAGAAGTGCGGATCTGATATGGTACAGAGAAGCGGAAAATTCGGCACGTTCTTTGCTTGCAGCAGATATCCCGAATGTAACTTCACAAAGCAGAAAACTCGTGATATCGGCGTTCCTTGTCCCAAGTGCGCGTCAAAGATCGTTATGAAAACGGGCAGAAATCGTACCGTGTTTTACAGCTGTGAAAAATATCCCGAGTGTGATTTTTCCTCGTGGGATCTTCCCACTAACGAAAAGTGTCCCGATTGCGGCGGACTTCTTTTCCGCAAAAAAGGACAGTCTATGCTTGTATGTCACAACAATAACTGCGGTTTTAAAAAGCCGATAGAAAACGATAAAGAATAATTTTACGGAAAATATGAAAAAAACCATTACTGTTTACGGCGCGGGACTTGCGGGCTGTGAGGCGGCGTGGCAGGCGGTACGCGCGGGAGCGCGCGTGCGCCTTTACGAGATGAAGCCCGAAAAATATACTCCCGCGCATCACTCACAGGGATTTGCCGAGCTTGTATGCTCGAACTCCTTGCGCTCCGATAACATCTCAAACGCGGTAGGGCTTCTCAAAGAGGAGCTTCGCCGTATGGGATCGCTCATAATGGAAGCGGCGGACGCCACACGTGTTCCCGCGGGGTCGGCTCTTGCTGTTGACCGCGAGAAATTTTCGGCGTATATTACCGAAAAAATAAAAAATTGTCCCGATGTAGAGATAATTTCACAGGAAGCCGAGCGCACGGTAGACGGAGAGATATCGGTCATTGCAACAGGCCCATTAACGTCAGAGAAAATGACTGACTATATATCAAAAGACCTTGGTTGCGGTTCTCTGCATTTCTTTGATGCGGCAGCGCCTATCGTTGATGCTGAAACCATAAATATGGACGTCGCGTTTTTTGCGTCGAGATACGACAAGGGAGATGCGGATTACATCAACTGCCCGATGACCGAGGAGCAGTATAACGCTTTTTGGCAGGAGCTTATCTCGGCAGAGGAAGCGCCCTTAAAGGATTTTGACCGCGAGGAGCAGAAAAAGCTCAAGGTGTTTGAGGGCTGTATGCCCGTTGAAGTTATGGCGAGACGCGGACGCGATACTCTTTTGTTCGGACCTCTGAAGCCTGTAGGACTTATCGATAAGCGCACGGGAGCGCAGTCGCACGCGGTAGTGCAGCTTCGCCGTGAGAACAAGGAAGGAACGATGTATAATCTCGTCGGATTCCAGACGCATCTTAGCTTTCCCGAGCAGAGAAGGGTGTTCAGAATGATCCCGGGACTTGAAAACGCTGAATTTCTGCGTTACGGCATAATGCACAGAAACACTTATCTTAATTCCCCCGGATTGCTTGACTCGACGTATGCGCTCATAGGTCGTGAGGATATACGCTTCGCGGGTCAGATGACGGGTGTTGAGGGGTACATAGAGTCGGCGGGCTCGGGCTTTGTGGCGGGACTTAACGCCGCGCGCAGAGCGCAAGGTTTAGAGCCGATAGTTTTTCCTCGCACTACAATGATAGGCGCTATGGCGGATTACGTAAAGAACGGCGGAAACTCGTCGTTTGTTCCGATGAACGCGAACTTCGGTATAATCGAGCCATTGCCGTATAGAGTAAAAGGCGGAAAGATAGCCAAAAACGAGGCTTTAGCGGCTCGCTCACTTGAGGAGATAGAAAAGTTACTTTTTCTTTTAAAAAAGAAAAAGTAACCAAAAAGAAAACGTTGCAGAGGTTATCTGTTTCTTGTTAATTCATACCAATAAAAAAGGAAAAGTAACCAAAAAGAAAACGTTGCAGAGGTTATCTGTTTCTTGTTAATTCATACCAATAAAAAAAGGAAAAGTAACCCAACAAGGAAAGTTTTTGAGGGGAGTTTGAGGGGGACTTTTTTTCAAAAAGATTCCCTCATCGCGTCCCAAAAAAAGATTTTAATTGACCTTAGCAGATTTAGCGATTGCGGAGGTAAAAAATGAAAACTATTATCGTAGATATGATGGGCGGAGATAAAGCTCCCGCCGAGACCGTCAAGGGTGTTGCCCTTGCGGCAAAGGAATTTGAGGCAAATTACATACTCGTAGGAAAAAAAGACGAGCTTTTAGCGGCAGCGGAAGCAAATAAGATATCTCTCGACGGCTTTGAGATCGTAGATACGCCGACGGTCATTACTATGAACGACGATCCTATAAGCGTTACTCGAACAAAGACCGATTCTTCAATGAGTGTAGCTCTTCATATGCTTGCTGAGGGCAAGGGAGATGCCGTTGTCAGCACGGGCAACACGGGTGCGCTCTTCACGGGAGCAACGCTTATCGTCCGTAAGATGAAGAATCTCAGACGTCCCGCGATAGCGGCACTTTTGCCTATGCAGCCTCCCGTGCTCCTTTTGGATTCGGGAGCAAATATTTCGGTAACGCCCGATTATCTTGAGCAGTTTGCCGTTATGGGATCGGCTTATATGAAATACATTCACGGACTTGAAAATCCCCGTGTCGGACTTCTTAATAACGGAGAAGAAGCGCACAAGGGTACTCAGCTTCAGGTCGATACGTACAAGCTTCTGAGTGAAAACGAGGATATAAATTTTGTCGGCAACGTTGAGGGAAACCGTGTAATGTCGAACGTTTGTGACGTTCTCGTAGCCGACGGATTTACGGGAAACGTTTTCTTGAAGACTATGGAGGGTATGGGCAAACTTATGCTCAAGACCTTAAAGGGTATTTTTTACACCAATACCAAAACAAAGGTCTGCGCTCTTATGGTACAGCACCAGATAAAAGACGTTAAGAAAAAATTCGACACGAGAGAGTTTGGCGGCGCGCCTATCTTGGGTATCTCAAAGCCAGTAATAAAGGCGCACGGCTCATCGGACGCAAAGGCGTTCAAGAATGCGATACGTCAGGCTATCGCCTTTTCGGAAGCCGATCTTACTGCCGATATGGAAGTAACACTTGCTTCTCTTGCCGAACGTAAGAAAGCGCAAAAAAAGGCTGACGAATGATGTTTGCCGAAAGGAAAAAAGTATGCAACAGATAGATATCGGAAAATTGGAAAAAGCGATCGGATATAAATTTTCCGACGAGAATATATTGATACAAGCGCTGACACATTCGTCTTACGCTAACGAGCTTAAAGCGAAGAAGCAAAACGCGATCTGTAACGAGAGACTTGAATTTCTTGGAGATTCCGTTCTTTCGATAGTGGTAAGCGAATTCCTTTTTGAAAAATTCAACGAATTGCCCGAGGGAGAGCTTACTCAGCGCAGAGCCGCGCTCGTGCGCTCGCAAGCACTTGCTTCATACGCAAGAGAGATACGGCTTGGAGATTATCTTTATCTTGGACGCGGTGAAGAAAAGTGTAATGGCAGACAAAAGCGCTCTAATTTGGAAGACGCGTTTGAGGCACTGCTTGCCGCTATGTATCTCGATGCGGGGGTACGCGGTCTTGAGGTTATAAGAAGCTTTTTGATCCCTATCGTCGCAAAGGAGCTTGAACAGAATTACAGCCCGATCAATAACGACGCAAAGACCGAGCTTCAACAGCTTATTCAGCAAGCGGAGGGCGATTTCCTTGAGTACGTAACGGTTAAGGAGAGCGGACCTGATCATGATAAGATCTTTGAGGTAGAGGCGCGCCTAAATACGAATGTTATCGGTAAAGGCGTTGGTAAATCTAAACGCGAAGCCGAGCAAAACGCCGCTCGCGAGGCTCTCGCCCTTTTCGGCGAGGTCGAATAGGATGCAGGGGATGCGCAAGGGGAACTTTTTGAAAAACTCCTTCGCTTCGCTACGGGGCATGAACAAAGTTCATGCTCGTCCCATTGATCCCTCAAAAACTTCCTTGAAGGAGTTTATTGCGTTATTCGGTTAGTTAAATTAAAAAAATATTGCTTTTTATAGTTACATTTTAATAGAACGGACAGTCGAGGACGCCTGTCCCTACATAGAGTTATATAAAATCGAACGATTTTTCGATGCCTTATGGCGAGTTATATGTAAACGATTTTCTCCATATCTTGTAGGGACAGGCGTCCTCGACTGTCCGTTCATTAGATCAAAGCAAAATTAAAGGACGATTTTGTGTGATACCACACAGAACCGTCTTTTTTGTCTTATTTCCACTTTCCCATAGATTCTTTGCGTTCTTGCTCTTTTCTGTCCGCTTCGTCCTTAATGCGTTGCTGGTTCTTTGCTTTTATATTTTTTACAAAAGGAGGAATAAGACCCAAAAGTATAATTGCAACACTTCTGACAATATTCAAATCGAGTGGTCGTATAATACCTGCATAAATATTATCAACAAAGAGAGATATAGTGATAAATGTGGGGATTGCGGCACAATAAACAAAAGCGAACTTTTTAAAATCCTCTTTATATTCTTTACTTTCATTATATGACTTATTGAATATCTTGGCAATTATGTACAGGTTAAGGAAGAAGAGATTGAAGTGTTCTCGGAGAGAAATTGCTATGATCGCCCAAATAATAGAACCAACAGCAAAAATAATTGATGGAATTGAGTATATTGTTATTGCCGCTTTGTCACTGAAAATAATGATCGGCAAAATGTTCAGCAGCAAAATTAAAAGAGATATTATAATAAAAATTATGCGTTGCTTTTTCATTGTAGCTATCCTCCTTTTTTATATTGTATCATAATTGTTTTTTGTGGTTAGCCCTTATTTATATAATATCATATGTTTTATGATCTGTCAATACTTTTTATAAAAGTGTTTCAGTAAATACTAAAACATATAAAAACAAAAGACGGTTCTGCGTGTACTACCACATACAGAACCGTCCTCTGTATTACAAAAAGTTATTTATAAATAAGCCATTGTTTTGCTTTCTTTTTGCGGAGTTACCGCAGGTTAATCCTGCTTTTTTCGAAATTAGCACAAACTAACAGTAAACATATATACCCCATGTTTTGTTTTCTTTTGCTTACTTTTCTTTTTCAAAAGAAAAGTAAGCGCGTGCCTTACGCCTTTTCAAAGCCGACGAGGATGCCGCTCTTTTCGGCGTAAAAGCTGCAAAGACCGCGAAGCTTATGAATTTCTATTTGTGCGGTTTTGAATTTGGCAAGTATCATATTTTTCAACTGCTCTGCCGCGGAAAGATTTTGACAGTGACCTATGCTTATCTTACCCGAACGGAAGCCCTCGGATTCAAGCGATTCGAGCAAGACCTCAAGCGAACGTTTTTCGCCTCTGCTTTTATGCATCGGCTGAAGAGTGCCTTCGTCACTTGCCTTGCCGACTATACATATTCCCGCGATACCGACAAGCTTTGCGACGATAGGAGAAACTCTGCCGTTATTGGCAAAGGTCTTGAGAGATTTCAGCATAAAGACAAGTCCCGTCTTTTTTATATAACCTGTAATGTGGTTGCAAATATCCTCATAAGCCATACCTTGCGCGATATATTCCTCTAATTTTTCTACTACCATCGTGACTTCAGGTCCAGCAGATAGGGTATCTATTACAAAAACACGTTTTCCCTCGTTGTCCGATTCGTATATCTGCTTTGCGGCGCAAGCCGAATTGTAGCTTCCCGAAAGTCCGCTTGTGATGGTTACGCAAAAAATATCGTCGGCATCACCGAACGCGCTGAGCCAATCGGCAGTGTTCGGACAAGATGATTTTGATTTTCCTTTATATTTGTCAAAAAATTCCACCATAGTCTCTGTGTCAAGCGTTGGATCGTCAATAAATTCCTGCTCGGCGGTGATGATCTTCATTGGCGCGCAAGCAAATTCGGTATTCTTCAAAGCAAAAAGATCGCAAGACGAATCCGCAACGATTTTAATTTTTCTCATAATTTTCCTCCGTATCGGCAATTTTGTCGATTTTTGAAATTTGTTGACAAGTCAACAAAAATGCCATTGTATTATACCACAAAGTTGTTGAATTGTCAACGATTTACAGAAAAATTTTCTAAAAATTATATATCTTAGTTTGTTATAGCAAGACGGACATCTATAACGGATCGGTTTGACGTAACGTATTACGATCTTTAATTTTTGCTTTATTATAGCAAAAATAATCAGATCAAAGGATCTTAAACCTAAAAAAAGCAGGGACTGTTAGTGGTATGTCTTCACATACTGAACAGGTCTCCTGCTTTTTGATTATAGTTTACGTCGCTTTTTTATGGATATAAGGGTTACTATTCCTCCCGCTACGGTTACGGTGGAGGAAGAAACGATCACAACGACCGTCAAGGTGTTGTCATCGGTATTTGTTGGCAATACATCTTCGGTTTCGATAGCTTCTGTTTGCTTCGGCGCAAATAATTCGGAATTATCAGTCTCTTCGGATTGTATTGGCTCTTCGGGGGTATTGGGGTCTTCGGGGGTATTGGGGTCTTCGGGTTGTGTTGGCTCTTCGGGAGCATTGGGCTCTTCGGGAGTGTTTGGCTCTACGGGTTGTGTAGGTGTCTCGGGCTCTTCGGGCTCTACGGGGTCATCTTTATCTTCGATTTGGTTAAGTCTTATATGAAATTGGTTATTACTTTTAAAGTATGCGTTCTTTTCGGTAGAATAGTAGCGCACATCGATTTCGTTTCCGTCTTCAGAGAAAAACAACATAGCTACAAGCCCGACTCCATCGTAAGTCACATCAGTTTGTTGAGGGTTAATGAGCATTTCGGCAACAAAGTGATGCGGGTCGTGTTCAACCTTCTTTCTGTAAAAGATATCATCGGATATTACATGACCGCATAGAAGCATTATAATGTTGTCATGTTTAGATAAAAGTTTATCCCACAGATCTTCTCCGCCATTAAAACAACCGTATTCTTTTGCTGTACCGTTCGGACCGTTAAGAGAAAGATACTCTCCGATTGAAGTCATGTAAATATGAGTAGAAACTATTACTTTGCAATCCTTATTGCTTGAGATAACCTCTCCCGCCCATTCCAATACCTCATCCTTCAATAGAATGTCGAGATTCATAAACATATATTTAACGTCGGCTATTTGAATGATACGGTATGTGTTCAACATCGTATCGTCGTAAGAGCCGGTTATCTCATCTCCGTGCTTTTCTTGGGTAATATACTTTTTAAACTTTTTTGTTGATGTGTACGTTCTGTCGTGGTTACCTGCTATGATCGAATAAGGAACAATGCCGTCTATTATATCGTACATAGAATTTACCAGTTTGTATTCTTCGGGGGTATTGGTTTCTGTTATGTCTCCCAAACTAACTACAAATTTTATTTTTTTATTTTCCGTATTATCGCGTATCCACTCGTACATATTGGCAAGATCGTTTGCATGACTGTATGTTAGCGTTTGAATATCTCCGAGTACGGCAAAGGAGTACGCGTAATCCTCGGGTTCGGAATATGAAAAATTCAAATTGAAATTTTCGTCCGTTGTACTGTTAACGGTCTTTGGATAATATAGAGGTGTATTTTGAGAGACGTCATATGCGGTGATCAGATCGGAATCATCAAAGCTACTTGCCAAGACGTCTTCCGCGATCTCTTCTTCCGTTCTCATATCGGAATATAATGCGACCTTCTGTATAGTGCCATTAAAGAATTGCGTATTTCCTCTTCTATAATCTCCCCCAAGGCGAATTTGAGAAGTTATCTGGAATTGATCGGGAGCAGCTTTGCTTACCGTATCCTCTAAAACGCCATCTATATAGCAGTACCATTCCGAAGTGTCTGCATCGTATGTTATTGCAATATGAGTTAACTTGCCGTTGTATAAGTTTACATTGTTAAAGATCACATCGTATTTTTCTGATGACGTATCTTTAATGTAAATTCTTGGAGCTCCGTTTTCATATATCTCAAAATTGAAAGTCGAATTTTTTTGATAGGCGTAATTGCCGATTATGACTCCCGCTCTGCCGACGAAATTTTCAGGAATATATACAGTTGCCTCAAAAGTATTCGGTAACGGGATCGAAACCAAATCTGTTTCGTAAAAGGCTATGTCGTCAAAAGTTATTCCCATTTCTTTATTTTTTGCCGATACAACAATAGAAGCGGGGAATAAAAAGCATATAGCAATGATCACTGAAACTAATTTTTTAAATTTGTAATGCATATCCAAAGTCCTATTTTTAAATTTTTATTAAATTAATTTAATTTGCTTGAGGCGTTTCTCCACGCAAGAGGTGTTTTTCCCACTCCTCGTTTGAAAAAGGAATAGAAATAATATTCGCTTTCAAATCCGCACAGAGCGGCTATTTTCTTTACGGAAAGCTTGGTCGATGATAGCATATCACAGGCACAAGCGAGACGGCAATCAATAACGGCATTGTGTACCGATTTACCGACAAAACGTCGGAAATCGCGGTCAAGCTTCGCTCGGCTGACATGGAATTCCGCGGCTATAGTGTCCGACGCGATGCTTTTAGAGAGGTTGCTGTAAATATATTTCAAGACCTCTATGTTGAAATATATAACGTGACGGTCAAGATATGCCTCCTTGCCGTCAGCGGTGAACATTGAATGTATAGAGAACGGTGCGCTGATGATAACACTCGGAGTGTCGAGATAAAGACTCTGCCCGTTTATTGTAACGTTTTGAGGCTTATGCTCTCTGCAAAAATACAATTCGTAGTGCGGATGATAGTCTCTGTGATCATGACTTGAGGAGGAAAATATGGTCTTTTGCTTCGCTGTGATATATTCGCCGATCGAGAGGTGGTTCTGAAATCGGTATTCCATATTTACTCCTTTTTTATCGAAGATCTCGATTTTTTTGCCAAAACAAAGCCAAAAATTATCTAAAATGCACTATTAATTATTATATCATTTATAATAAAAAATGTCAAGCGTTTGTATACAAGTAAAATAAAGGAGCATAATAATATCAGCTAAAAACGAAAGGAGATTTTTATGGCACAGATCACGTCTAAAGAGCTGGGTTCACTTTCCGATCTTTTATCTATGGAGGAAAATCTTATCGCGAAGTGTAAGCAGTACGCTTGCGAAACGACAGATATGGCTCTCAAGGGGCATTACGAGCATGCTGCTATGAAGCATCAGCGTCATTTTGACAGCATGGTGTCTAATTTAAAATAAGAAAGAGGGGATAAAAAATGGAACAGAGTTGTTCAAGCGGATTTGATGAAAAGGCACGTCTTATGGATCTGCTCAATTCCGAAAAGCAGATGACGGGAATATACAATACTTCTTTGTGCGAAAGTGAAACGGTAGCGGTAAGAAACTGCCTGTCGTCGATACTTGAGGAAGAGCACACAATGCAGAACGAGCTTTTCATGCAGATGAAGAGTAGAGGATGGTATCCGACAGAGACCGCCGAGCAGACAAAGCTCGAACAGGCAAAGCAGAAGTTCTGTACAAATTGCAGAATAGGCTAACGAAAAACGGAGCGAGAGAGTTTCTCGCTTCGTTTTTCGTTAAGTATCCTTGACATATAGGCTTTTATATGGTATAATATAGTAAAATAGGATTGAAATTCGGTTTTGAATATGAAATTGAACGGAGATAAAAAATGGCAAATATAGGTCACGGAAAAAAGTTTGAAGAGGCAAAGTCGAAAATATTACATACCGCCGCTAAAATGTTCCTTGAGGGCGGATATCAGAATACTACTATGGCAGAGCTTGCGAAAGCCGCGGACGTCAGCTACGGCAAGCTTTTCAGAGTATTTAACGACAAAGAGGAGATACTCTGTGAGCTTGTTTCACACGTACTCGAGCGACAGTTTGAAGCAACCAAAAGAATAGTTGCGGACAAGAGCGACGATAAGCTTTTGTTTTACGCGGCGGAGACGACACTCCAGCTTTATATGGCGGAGAGCAGTGAGCATATCCGCGAGATGTACTCGGTGTCGTACTCTCTGCCGAGATCCTCGGACGTGGTCTATCAGAAGCTCACAACAAAGCTTGAGGATATATTCAAGGAGCATCGTCCCGAGCTTGAAACAAAGGATTTTTATGAGCTTGAGATCGCTTCGGGCGGAATAATGCGCGGATTTATTACCGTTCCGTGCAATATGTATTTTACGATGGACAGAAAGGTAAAGCGCTTCCTTGAAGCAACCTTCCTTGTCTGGCGTGTACCCGATGAGAAGATAAACGAAGCGATAGAATTTATTTCGCGGTTCGATTTCAAAACGATCGCAGATGAAACACTCGATAGCCTTTTTGATTATCTTGAGAGCAATACATAAAGAAAAACCCGCCGATATGCGTGTTATCATTAGCGGATAACACGCATATCGGCGGGTTCTTATTTTTTTATATCTTCATAATGCCCTTGTATTCAAGGAGCTTGATGAAAAGTCCGCCCTGAACGGTGCGGTTGTGGAAGCCGTGTGTGAGAGGATCATTTTCGTGTCCGCCCGAAACGTAGGTGCGGCTCACGTAGGTCTTCTGCTTAGCCGTGAGTGTCCAATAATAGTCAGTCATAGGAACGCGGGTGATGGAATAGTTGAATGCGTCCCACATAGGCTCGATAAGCGTTTCAAAGTCAGCGCGATCCTCGGCAAGCGTTGCCGTCCAGACCGTCCAGTCGCTCTTGGTGTAGGGCTGTCTGTTGTCAAGCGGCAGTCCGTAGGGGTGAATATGCTTCTTGTAGCTTGCCACTTCCGATGCGATAACGTCCTTGGGCATAATATTCGTGCCGAAGAGCTTATCCCAAACGATATTATACTTCATCGAGAAGGTGTTGGGAGCGTCAAACGCGAGACGGTAGCTTCCGTCGCCGTTTGAAGCGCGCTTTACCCAGTCAAGAGCCATATCACGCGCGAGATTCATATACTTTCTTTCGTCGCGCTTGTTGCCCATCATTCCGTAAAGGATACCGAGTCCAGCGATACCCATAATAGCTTTGAGAGAGAGGTTGCAGTTATGAGCCATATGACCCGCGAAGTCGTCTGTGCAGAGCTGATTTTCAGGGTCTCTGCCGTTTTCTATAAGATATTTGACCCACTGCTCAAGAACGTCAAGATGCTCTTTTGCAAAGGAGGTATCCTTTGTAGCGATAGCAACGGCGGCTTCCATAACGAGCATATTTCCGCACTCTTCAACAGGCATCTGCTTTTCGTGTTTCATAATGCCCGTGTAGACGTCGTAGCCGTACATCTGACCGTTAAGTACGGGGTATCTTCCTGCATCGTGAGGTGCGAAATCATACTTGTATTCCTTTGTCCATACGTCCATAGCGGCGTATTTGTAGATAGGACGCATCATACCCTTGACAAGCTCGGGGTTGTAGATAAGGAAGAGAGGGATAGAGGGGTAGCTTACGTCAACTGTTGCCGCGCAGCCGTTGGAGAAGCACTCCTTGGAGATAAAGAGGATTTCTCCGTTTTCATCAAGAACGAGCTTGTGAGCGGCAATTGTCTGACGGAACGCGAGTTCAAGAAGCTCGGCGTACTTTTCACCGCCCGCGCGTACTGCGTCAATGAACATTTTGTCTTCCATCTCACGACAGCGGCGCATGGTAGTCTTGTAATCGGTGTGTGCCTTTACTATCTCGCCTGTAATAAGCGCGCCGTCCTTGTTCCAGTAGCTCTTGAGGTGAGTATGGAAGTATTCGATCGACTCGATATCGTCGTAAGCAAAGCTAAAGAGAGCGGGAGCAGACGAAAGATCCGACTTGATTCCGACAAAGGTCATATCCTCTTTTGAAACAAAGGTCTCGCCCTTGCCCGAAAGGTAGAAGTAACCCCATTCGATACGGAGGTCATCGCCGTAGCGCTCAAGTATTCTTTGGGATCTAGTACCCATCTTAACGCTCGAAAGGTTGCCGAGAGTAAGCTCCTGGCAAACTACCTCGTCGTCACCCGCAAGGTTCATGCATATCTGCTCGGAGACCGCAAGCTTGAAGGAAACTGTATGCTTGTGGCGGTCGGTTATCTCTTTCTGAACTGAAAGATAGCTTACGGGACGCGTAAGGAGATAAAGGTCGCTCGGAATTATCGGAGAGGTAAATGTAAGAGTAAGCTTTACGCCGTTTTCCTCAAAGGTGTAGATGGTAGAAAACGCGGTCATATCTACGCTTGTCTGCTTCATAGCGGGAACAGTCTCGCTGTATCTTGCGCCCATAACACGATATTCCTTGCCGTCGATAGTGGCAATAGCGGAAATAACGTTAGGCTTGCCTGTCCAGTGAACAGTGTCAGAATTTGTAAGAGAATCGTCAGCGGACCATACGCTGAAATAGGGGTCTATGGTTATCAAAGGATAGGAGGGGGCTCTTAATTTCATTTTTGTTTCTCCTTTTAAAAAATATCATTGTATAAATTCTAACAAAATATATATTGATTGTCAAGTTTTGGGAATATAAAATGATAAATTTTGGCTATGTAATAGCAAAGTTTTTGCTTTTTTTGTGGGGACGTGGGGGATGCGATGAGGGAGCTTTTTTTGAAAAGATCGGTCTCGAACGCGTCCCCGATAAATAAAAATTTGAGATTATCAAATGTATTTAAAAACATTAGTACAAAAATGTTGAAAAAAAGAAAAAAATATGCTATTATATTTATATTGATAAAAAGAGAGAGGAGGGCGGATATGCTTTTTACTTCACCGATATTTATGTTTTTGCTCCTTCCGATAAGTATGTGCATTTACGCCCTTGTCGGAAAAAAGAGAAGAAGGATATGCCTGACGGTAATATTTATAGTCTTTCATATACTATTGAATCTTCGCACACCTTTGAATATGCTGTATCTGCCTTGTCTTATAGCCTATTCATACCTTGCGGCAAAGCTTTTGCGGATCAAAAAAAGCGCGTTTTTTTGCGTGTGCCTTTGTGTTGCGCCGTATATTGCGCTGTTTTTTGTTCGAGGGATAGCGTATTTCGGCGAAGGTAACTTTATATATCCCGTAGGATTTACGGTAGCCACATTGTTTTCCACATCGTATATCATAACGCAGTACCGTCAAAAACGCGGGGATCTTGGATCGATATTCGATCTTGCTCGATACATACTGTTTTTCCCTGTGATGATAGTAGGACCTATAATCAGATATGAGGATTTTTTGCGTATATCCGACGAGGAAAATATTTGCTTTGACAGAACGAACGTAGCCTCGGGCGTAAGACTGTTTTGCATCGGAGTAATAAAGCGCGTTGCCGTAGGCGCGGTGCTTTATGAAATGTATGATGTATTTTTTGGACTTTTTTATGATACGCCCAATCCGCTCGTTACCGTGTTTATTCTCGTTACTGTATATTTTGCTACCTTCTTTACGGTAGCGGGATATATAGATATCGGAGTGGGACTTGCGAGAATGTACGGACTTTCCTTTGAGACTTACGTCGTTGCCGATCCGTTCAGAGCCTCTACCTTTACCGTTTATTTTGGAAATCTTTTCACGGGGCTTTCCTTGTGGATAGACGATTATCTTATCAACCCAATAATTTCGCGCAGCGGAGAGAATAAAAAAAGGCTTTCGGGGCTTATCCGTGCCGTTTGTTACGGGGCGGTATCTATTCTGTTTATCCGTTCGACTCCATCTATGATAGCACTTTGTGTGCCCGTTGTGATCTTTTTCTATATGGCATTCCGTTTCCGACTTGACGAACGGCTTGCGAGCAGAACGGGATTGCGCACCTTGATGACTCTTGTCACTATGCTTGCGGTGGCGATAGTTTGGGTGTTTATAATACTTGGTGATCCGAAGCTGGTAGTCGGTTATCTTGAGGATATGACAGGGGAAGGCTCGGAATACAAAGTGGATCAGATACTTTCAACGTTTTCAAGTATGAAATATCTGTTTGTAATGATAATTGCGGGACTTACTATGTGGGTCAGCAGAATAGAAGCCTATATGAGAGCGCCCGAGCTTTCGAAACAAAAGGTGTATTCCGCGGCGCAGTATATCTCGTTTTTGCTCATACTCGTTATCTTTTCCTTTACGGTGGTGTTTTTTATGCCGCAGTTTGAGATATACGATCTTGTTCCGTTCTCGCATTTGTTTATATAGGGAGGGGAAGAATGAAAAGAAAGCACGTTATAGATTTTTTAACTATCGTTTTGTTCTTCGGCGTTTTGCTCTCTCTTACGGTATACGTTGGTATAGGCGCATTTATTGATTCGCGCGGAGAACACGAAAAAAATGAGAGTGAATTGTTTGCGGACTCATTTTACACAGATGAAAATTTGAATTATTTTATTCGTTATATTGATTATAAGTTTTTCAGGCATACAGGTACGGAAAATATCCTCATAGGAAATGACGATTGGATATTTGAGACGATTCGCGCGGAAAACGGATATAATTATCTGCTTGATCATATCGGAGAAGCCTCGTTTTCACAAGATGAGCTTGTCCGTATAAAGACTAATCTGGAGAGAGAAAAGGCATACTATCAAGGACGCGGTGTCGATTATATGGTAGTGATAATACCTAACTCAATGTCTGTCTGCGAGGACAAGATACCTGCATTTCTCGGCGCGAGAAGCGAAAATGCGCGACTTTCAACGCTTAGCGGATATCTTTCTGGAGAAATCGCGTATATAGATCCGACGGAAAGATTAAAGGCGGATTGTTCTATTGAAACTCCGTATAATAATACGGAAAACTCTATTAACGCGTATGGCGCGTACAGTATTTACAGTACGGTAATGGAGCGCATCAACGATATCCGAGGTGAGTCCTTGGAGTGTTTGCGATATGAAGATATAACATTTTCGGTTCGAATGACCGACGGAAAGACGGCGGCAACGAGCGCGGGGCTTGAAAAGATAGTGCAAAACCGCACAGTTTCACTTACCGACGAGATGACAGGAAGCTATGATATAACGGACAGAAGTTGGAATTGCTTTACAACGGTCAAAAAGAATACGGAGTTGGGATCACCGACTTTGTTACTCAAGCTTTCAAATGAATGGGACAGAATACAGTTGATGCCGTTTTTTTCAAATACCTTTGATAAAGTGTTTTACGAGAACGGAGGTATAGATCTTGTCTTCGCTACTGAAAAGCATTGTCCCGATATAGTGGTCAGAATGATACGTGAGAGCGAACTTGAGGAGCTGTTGAAGTAATAAATTCAATTGTATAAAACAACGCAAATTATATTTATTATCTTTTGATATAGCTATGATTGTTTTAAAATGCAATTACAAAAAACGACACAAAATTTCAAATTGCGCAAGATATCTTTTTGCGGATTTTCTGAGTGCAAGTTGCAAAAAAATATAATTTTTATAAAACACTTGAAAAATGAGAGAAAATAATATATAATATTGATTTGGAAAGTAAAAAGTTTTTTAGGAGAAAATAATGTTAGAATTTCAGAACGTGTCTTACGTTGTTCCTGAGAAGGAGATACTTAAAAACGTAAGCTTTAAAATAGACGATCGATTTGTAGCGATAACAGGACCTAACGGAAGCGGAAAATCGACGGTCGCAAAGCTGATAGCGGGTATAATAACCCCAACGTCGGGACGTATTATCTTCGACGGAGTTGATATAACGAATATGTCCATTACCGAGCGCGCAAAGTCAGGTATAAGCTTTGCGTTTCAACAGCCTGTTCGTTTTAAGGGCATAACCGTGCGCGATCTTATATCTCTTGCCGCCGGTAAAAATACGAGTATTTCGGAGGCGTGTGAATATCTCTCAGAGGTAGGACTTTGCGCCAAGGATTACATCAACAGAGAAGTCAATGCCTCGCTCTCTGGCGGAGAGCTCAAGCGTATAGAGATAGCTATGATAAATGCCCGCGGAACACGCCTTTCTGTTTTTGACGAGCCCGAGGCTGGCATAGATCTTTGGAGCTTCCAGAATCTCATAAAGGTCTTCGAGCGTATGTATGAGAGAACCAAGGGAACTATTCTTATAATCTCCCATCAGGAGAGGATACTTAATATCGCGGACAAGATAATCGTTATTGCTAACGGAGAGCTCGCGGATTATGACAAAAAGGATAAGATATTCCCGAAATTGATGGACGTTCAGAGCGGTTGCCGCTATACGAAAAAGAGTTAAGGAGGAAAAGAAAATGGATAAGATTCAACAAAACCTTCTTGAACAGGTGGCAGGGATCCATGAAGTGCCTACGGGGGCGTATTCCCTGCGTATAAACGGAAAGCTTCACGGAAAAAATTCTTCCGAGAATATAGAGATAGTACAAAAGACCGATAAGCCCGGAATCGATATTTATATCAAGGCGGGTACTAAAAACGAAAGTATGCATATTCCGGTAATACTTTCGCAAACGGGACTTAAGGAACTTGTTTATAACGATTTTCACGTCGGAGAGGACTGTGACGTTACCATAGTTGCGGGCTGCGGTATCCATAACGGTGGTAAAGAGACCTCGGAGCACAGTGGAATCCATTCGTTTTTTGTGTCGAAAAATGCAAAACTCAAATATATAGAAAAGCATTACGGCGAGGGTGATGGAGAAGGAAAGAATGTTATGAATCCCGAAACATACGTTGAACTTGATGAAAATGCATGTATGGAAATGGAGACTGCGCAGATAAAGGGTGTTGATTCTACGGATAGAATCACTCGAGCAAAACTGTCGAAAAATGCAACTCTTACGGTTCACGAGAAAATAATGACTCACGGAAGTCAATACGCGAGGACCGAGTTTGATGTTGAACTTAACGGCGAAGGCTCGGGTACGCACGTTATATCGAGATCGGTGGCGTGTGATCGATCTTCTCAAGAGTTTATTTCCCGGGTAAAGGGTAATGCTTGCTGCAACGGTCACACCGAATGCGACGCTATTATTATGGACGAGGCGACTGTCAAAGCTATTCCCGAGATATTGGCAGAGCACCCCGATGCATCATTGATACATGAAGCTGCTATCGGAAAGATAGCGGGTGAACAGCTTATCAAGTTAATGACACTTGGACTTACCGAAAAGGAAGCGGAAGAAGAGATAGTTAACGGATTTCTTCGCTGATATTGATACTTCTCAAAAAAGCACGTGCCGAACGCAACGCATTTCGCGTTGCGTTCGGCTTTTTACTTTATTACAATGCTTTTTGCTTTATGACGATGCTTTTTGCGTTTTAAAATGTATATATGTTATAAAATTGAAGATATGTATATTAATGTAATTAATGGAAATAAAAGGAATGAAAAAACAAAAAATTCGTCTCAAATCGTTTGAAAAAACAAAAAATGATCAAAAAGATAATTTTTTTAATGTGTAGAAATTCGAAGCAAAAAATTGTATAATTTTCACAAAAAATATAAGCAATTTGCAAAATGGAAAAGTTTGTCTCCAAGGAAGCAAGGTAAAAGGCATTTACCTCGAAAACATCGACTAAAAATAAGAAGTTTTATTCTGTAAAAATTTCACAAAAAATACACTTCGCAACTTACAATACGCACAAAAAGAGTAAATTAAAATTACATATTGTTGAATTTGATTTTGACATTGTGCAAAAATAACGATAATTCGAAAAAGTGTCTGAAAAACCGATTTTTTTGAGCCAAAAGTCTTGGTGAAGAGATTGACAAAGACTGCTTGACTTTTTTTGCGTTCTATGATATTATATGTGTACGATTTTCGAGCACCTGAGGCGCAAGACGTTTGCGGGTGTTGTTAGCGGTGCGAGTTTACCGGCGCACCGCGTTTTTCGGGGTGTGCGGCGGCTACGCAAAGCCGAGAGCGTATCTGACCGCTTTAACCTCGATACTTAGGTAAATTACAGATGGAAACATCAAAACGGTGAAGGATGTGCCTTTCCACGCATTCTTCAAATTTATTCTGCAGGAGGAAACATGGAATGAAAATTGCGAAATTTCAAAGGGTGGCAGCGTTTATCCTCGCGTTTGTGCTCTTGATCGGCGGAGGCACTTTTGCGGCAAGCGCAAGCAGTGAGAAAGAAGATTCATCGGTCATCACGGACATTGGGGATATAAAGGAGCTGCTGAATGCAATTTCGTACAGCGAATACATTGCGGATAACGCGAATGTTGAACGTGCGAAAGCTCCCCTTTATATCGAGGGCGTTGCCGGTACTTTTACGGACGCCAGCGGTAAGGCAGTGGATCTTATCGAGCCTGCTACTGATGCTGAGGAGGAAGAAGCTCATAAGAACGCTACGCCTCACATATGTGAGAGGTACGGACGTAAGGCTGTTTACATACCTAGCTCAGGAAGCGTAACTTGGACTCTTAATCCTAACAGTGAAGCGTATGCGGCTCTTAAAGAGGCTGCTCGTTACAATATGTCGATCGAGTATTATCCCGAAGAAAACAAATCAGCGTCTATAGAAAGAATGCTTCGTATAAACGGAACTATTCCTTTCGCTGAAGCTCGTTCGCTTATCATCTCTAAAATATGGAAGCTTGAGCAAAGCAGATGTCCGCAGGCTTCGTTTGAAGTTCCTAAGGACGGAAACGTTGATGAGTTTATCGCAGCTGGTACTGCAGCGGGATTTGCTCCTGTAAGAGAGGACCGCGACGGAAAAGTCTACATTAATTATACTATTCCGCAGACGTGGACGGTAGCTAATTCGGCAGTGGTTAACGATCAGGTGTTGCGCTTCTTCACGAAGGACATTGACCTTAACGAGATCCGTACGGGTCTTGATGATGTTCCTGAGTGGACTACTTACGATTTTAAGGACTCCAATGGATTCCTTCAGACACCGTTTGAGGTCGTTCTTGAACCTCACGATGATACGGGACTTGTTACCATTTCTCTTGAGTCTGTAAACGAGCCTATCGTTATTTCCGGTATAAACCTGAAAACTCCTGTGGATCTTCCTTCCTATGAAACTTGGAGAGCACAGTATAATGACGCTGCGGGATCGGGTCAGATCAAGATAGAGGCTGAGTATTTCTCGGCGGCATCTTCTCAGACTATTTATCCTGTGTCTAATACAACAAGCGCTATGAACTCGCCTTCCTCCACCAAGTTCGCGGTTCTTAATACCGTCGGCGGTGATAAGTGGCAGTCTCCCGGACAGTGGATCGAATATAAATTCTCGGTAGATGAGAGCGGTATGTATAAGATCGCTACTCGCTTTAAACAGTCTGTGCTTGACGGTATGTATACCTCAAGAATCCTCTCGCTTTACAGCGACGGACTTGATGTCGGCACGAAGGGATACTACAACGGTGTTCCTTATGATGAGGCTAACAGAGTTCAGTTTGACTACAGCTCCGACTGGCAGTCTGAATTCCTTACCGGTGTTACCGTTATCAAGAACGCGGACGGAACTCAGGAAGAAAAGGAACAGCAGCTTGAATTCTACTTCGAAAAGGGCGTTACGTATACGCTTCGCCTTGAGGTATCGCTCGGAAACATGGGTGATGTCGTAAGAAGAGTTCAGGAAGCGCTTGACTCCATAAACGCAGACTATCTTAATATATTGAAGCTTACAGGTTCTAAGCCTGACGAAGACCGTGACTACGGCTTCAAGCGAGTAATGGGTGATACCATTATCGACCTTCGCGACCAGCGTAATGCACTTAACGCGGTTGCTGAGGAGCTTGCTAACGCGGCGAACATAAAGAGCTCGATGACCGCAACCTTGGAAAAGGTAGCGCGCTTGCTTGATACGATGTACACCGACGATACTTCTATAGCAAAGAACCTTGAACAGTTGAAGACCTATATCGGTTCTCTCGGTACTTGGCTCAGCGATGCGAAGACTCAGCCCTTGACTCTTGACTATCTCGTTGTTCAACCTATAAATAATGAAGAGCTTCCTAAGGCAAAAGCAAACTTCTGGCAGGCTCTCGTTCATGAGGTTGCAAGCTTCATGCAGTCCTTCTTCCGCAACTACAACCGTATGGGGGCTATGACTGAGGTAGCTGATGAAGATACAGTTGAAGTTTGGCTTGCGTACGGCCGTGATCAGTCTCAGGTTATCCGCGGACTTATCAACGATCAGTTTACAAGTAAAAACAATGTCGCTGTAAACCTTAAGCTTGTAGCTGCGGCGACCTTGCTTCCCTCGATCCTTTCGGGTATGGGACCTGATGTATATATCGGTCTTAGCGAGGACAACGTTATCAACTACGCTATCCGCGGAGCACTTCTGCCGATAGAAGACCTCGATGGCTTTGATGAAGCGGTTGCTGATTTTACAGAATCTGCGATGGTAGTTATGGGAATTGAAGATGCGGAAGAAAAGATGCACTATTACGGACTTCCTGAAACGCAGGTATTCCCGATGATGTTCGTTCGTGAGGACATTCTTGCTGACCTTAATATCGACATTCCTAAGACTTGGGATGATGTTAAGGAAGCTATTCCCGTGCTTCAGACTAACAACATGCAGATCGGTATGCAGCAAGATTACAGAGTATTCCTTTATCAGAAGGACGGCGAGCTTTTTGCTGACGGAGGAATGAGAATAAATCTTGACTCGAACGTAGCGCTTGAATCCTTTGAGACCATGTGTGATATGTTCACGATGTACTCGTTCCCCTACAAGTATGACCTTGCAAACCGTTTTAGAACGGGTGAAATGCCTATCGTATTCGCTCCTTCTTATACCGCAACCTATAACCAGCTCAAGGTATTCGCTACCGAGATCGAAGGCTTGTGGAATTTCTATCCGATGCCCGGATATTATAATGAAGAAGGTGTTTTGAACAACAAGTCCGTATCGACTATGACTGCTATTGTTATGATAGTAGGATGCGATAACGTTGACGGCGCGTGGGATTTCATGAAATGGCACGTTGATTCCGAATGTCAGATAGCTTACGCAAACGAAATGGTTGCTATCATGGGACCCTCTGCAAAGCACGCTACCGCTAACCTCGATGCACTTGAAAGCTTGCCTTGGACCGCAGAGGAATACGACCAGCTCGAAAGACAGTTCAACAGCCTTGCAGCTATTCCTAACTACCCTGGTTCTTACATTATCACCCGTTATACCAAGTTTGCGTTCCTCGATGCATTTAACGAGAACGCAGACCCCGTAACCGAGCTTCAGAGCTACATCAATATAATTAATAAAGAAATTACCCGTAAGCGCGAAGAGTTCGGACTTGAAACGCTTGATTATGTCGGACAGACACTTGCTGAGAAACGTATGGTTCAGGCAGAGGCTGCATTGAATGCGATCAAGTCCTCTTCCGCTTATAACAGTGCGTATGATGAGGCAGTGAATGGCGTACTTAAACTCATCGCAGGATATGAAACTGAAGATTACGCTTCGATTCGCACAATGGCGGATAATCTCGAAGCGGCTAACGCAGATCTATTCGGCAAGCCTCAGAACAACGAAGAGAAGAAGTCGGTTGTCCAATATCTCAGGGAATCGGCTAATGCTCTCGAATCTTACGAAGCATACAAATAATCAGCAAAAATCTTATGAAGGAGACAAAAGTTCATGTCACAAAAAACGGCTGAAAAGAAAGCGGTTGCGCGTAAAGATATGACTAAAGCGCAATGGACATGGAAAGAGATGAAACGCAATAAGGTAGCGTACCTTATGGTAGCGCCTTATATGTTGGTGTTCACCTGCTTTACCGTCCTCCCCGTACTGCTTTCAATTATAATGAGCTTTACGGACTTTAACATGCTCGAGATGCCGACCATCGTCTGGGTCGACAACTATATCCGCCTGTTCCTTGACGACGACATCTTCCTTACAGCAGCGAAGAATACGCTTATCTTTGCTGTAATAGTAGGACCTTGTTCGTATATTCTCTCGCTGATGATCGCATGGTTTATCAACGAGCTTTCGCCGAAGATCAGAGCAGTCGTAACGCTTATCTTCTATGCACCCTCTATTTCGGGTCAGGTATACCTCGTATGGGCAACACTCTTCTCGAGTGACTCTTACGGTTGGGCAAACGCTTGGCTTATGAAGCTTGGCATAATAACAAAAGAAATCGCGTGGTTCGAAGATGCGGACTACGTAATGCCTCTGTGTATAATCGTCGCTCTTTGGACCTCGCTTGGTACAACGTTCCTTTCGTTTATCGCAGGTCTTCAGGGTATCGATAAGGCACAGTTCGAGGCAGGAGCGGTTGACGGAATTCGTAACCGTTGGCAAGAGCTTTGGTACATAACGCTTCCTAACATGAAGCCTCAGCTGATGTTCGGTGCGGTCATGTCCATCACTCAGTCCTTCGGTTTCGGAGGAATCGTTACCGCGCTCTGTGGATTCCCGTCTGTCGACTACGCGGCACATACCATAGTCCATCACCTTGAGGACTACGGTTCACAGCGTTTCGAGATCGGTTATTCTTCAACCATAGCAGTTATACTGTTCGTGGTCATGATAGGTGCTAACGGACTTATCAAGAAAGTTCTGTCAAAGGTGGGATCGTAATATGGCAAAGTTAAGAACAAGAAAGCATAAAGTCGTCCTCGCACGATCCCGAGGCGGCGACGCAGGAATTACTTTCATTCTGGTTATATTGGGAGCATTCATGTTCCTCCCTATGTATTACGTTGTTATCCAGTCTCTCAAGCCTCTTGACGAGCTTTGGATGTTCCCCCCTCGCTTTTACGTAATGCAGCCTACCGGAAGAAACTTTAAGGATCTGTTTACCTTGATGAGCGGAAACCTTGTTCCGTTCTCAAGGTACATATTTAACACGGTATTTACGTCTATCGCAGGTACAGTAGGAAACCTGTTCTTCTCCTCTCTCGCAGCATATGCGATGGCGAAGATCAAGTTCCCTGGCGGTAAGATGATGTTTAAAGCAGTAAGAACATCTCTTATGTTCCACTCAACCGTTACCGCGGTAACGAGCTTCATTCTTATGAGTGCGCTCAATATGATCGATACCTATTGGGCAATCATCATTCCCGCATGGGGCACGTCACTCGGACTTTACTTGATGAAGCAGTTCATGGAGACCAACGTAACCGACGCGGTGCTTGAGAGCTCACGTCTGGACGGAGCGGGAGAGCTTCGCACCTTCTGGATCATCGCGATGCCTATGGTTAAGCCCGGTTGGTTGACTCTTATCGTGTACTCGTTCCAGGATCTTTGGAATAAGGGCGCATCTATTTACATTCACTCGGAGCAGCTCAAATCGCTCAACTACGCTATTCAGCAGATCACAGCCGGTGGTATCAAGCGTGCGGGTGCATCTGCAGCGGCAACCGTTGTAATGATGCTCGTTCCGATCATGGTATTCGTTATAACTCAGTCGAACATCATCGAAACGATGGGTTCGTCGGGTATGAAGGACTGATAATAGGAGGAAAAGATGAAAAAAGTAACATCAATTATAGCTTTGATATTTGCTTTTGTAATGATCATGGCTCTGCCGATCAGCGCATCTGCTCCGTATCAGACTTATACGTACTCTATTTCGGGAACTGCGCTTTATTCGCCTGATGCGTATACTCCTACAAAGAGTATCGACTCGGCTTATATGGGACTTACCGATAAAAAGATAATGGCAAAGTATTATCCCGATCTTTCTTCTTCGGATCTCGCGAAGAAAGCGGTAGCTCTTGGCAACCCTGCCGATATAGAGGTAGACGCAAATGAGAACGTGTACATTGCTGACACGGATAACAACCGTATCGTAGTATTGGACCGTTATTATAAGCTTAAGTTCATTATTGAGAATTTCGTAAATGAACAGGGTGTACCGGATAGCCTTGTAAAACCTCAGGGCGTGTTCATTACTCCCGACAGAACAGAGGGAACAGAGACTGTACGCGGAAGAATATTCGTATGCGATACAAACAATAACCGTATCGTTACATTCGACCACGACGGTAACTTCCTTGAGATCATTCCTCAGCCTGAGTCTGAACTCTTCGACGAGGGTTCTGTTTATAAGCCTGTAGCTGTTGCGGTCGACAAATACGACAGACTTTACGTTGTATCTTCGACAACCTATCAGGGTATCATCGTTATGACCGATAAGGGCGAGTTTACAGGATTTATCGGCGCACAGAAGGTATCTATCAGCGCATGGGATAAGATCTGGAAGAAGTTCCAGACCGAAGAGCAGAGAGAAAATTCCGAGACCTTGGTTTCAAAGGAATTTAACAATATTGCTCTCGCGGGAGAATTTATATACGTTACCACATCTTCTCTTGACCAGAACAAGATGCTCTCGGCTATCAAAAGCAAGAGCAAATCAGGTGACTATGCTCCTGTAAAGATGCTCAATGCGGCAGGTACTGAGATCATGGCTCGAAACGGATTCTATCCTCCTTCGGGTGAAGTTGATAACGCAAAATATCAGCCTTCGGATACTATCTACGGCGCATCTAAGGTTGTTGACGTAGCAGTAGGTCCTGAGGAAACATGGTCTATCATCGACCAGAAGAGAAGTAAGGTATTTACTTACGATACACAGGGTAACCTGCTCTTCGCATTCGGTGATAGCGGAAAGCAGCTCGGTAATATAGTAAAGGCAGCGGGAATCGTATATCAGGGCGACAATATGTTGATCCTTGACCAGACCGCTAAATCGTTTACGGTATATCAGAGAACCGAGTACGGCGATATTCTTATTAAGGCTATCGAAAATCAGAACAACCGTTTGTATGACCAGGCGATCGATGACTGGATGGAGATCCTTAAGAGAAACTCCAACTTCGACGCGGCTTACATAGGAATCGGTAATGCTCTTTACAGAAGCGGTAAATACGAAGAAGCTATCGAGTATTATCAGTCTGCTTATGATACCGAAAATTACTCTAACGCATATCAAGAGATCCGTAAGGAATGGATCTCCAAGTATATCATTCTTATCCCGATCATAGTAATTGCTATCTGCCTTGGTTGCTCCTTCTTCCTCAAGTATGCAAAGAAGGTAAACAAGCGCGTAGCTACGTCGGGACAGAAGAAGACCTACGGTCAGGAATTGCTCTACGTATTCCATCTGATGTTCCACCCATTCGACGGATTCTGGGATCTGAAGCATGAAAAACGAGGATCGGTCCGCGCAGGTGCAACGATACTTGGTATCACGATAGTAGCATTCTATTATCAGGCAATCGGACGCGGTTACGTACTTAATCCGAGACAAACTTATTCTTCACTCATCGCGGTAATACTCAGCGTATGTATGCCTTTGGCACTTTGGATAATTGCTAACTGGTGTTTGACAACGTTGTTTGACGGTGAAGGAAGCTTCAAGGATATTTTCGTAGCATCTACGTATTCGTTGATGCCTCTGTCCTTGGTCATTGTTCCCACAACGATCGCTTCCAACTTCCTTCTTTATAAGGAAGCAGATATTCTTTCGGTCATCACGACTATCGGATTTATTTGGGTAGGTGTATTGTTGTTCTTCGGAATGATGGTAACACACGATTATTCAATGGGTAAGGGTATAGGAACTACCCTTGGAACTCTTGGCGGAATGATAGTTATTATGTTCATCGCGCTCCTGTTCTCGACGGTGCTCGGAAAGTTGGTAAGCTTTGTAACAAATATCGTTACTGAAATGCAGTTCCGAATGTAAACAGATAGGAGGAAGTTTATTATGGTAAAAAATAGAATAAT